>JACCXK010000025.1 GCA_013697055.1 Alphaproteobacteria bacterium | reverse complement strand
GGCTTGGCGCGGCCCAGCACCCGGCGTTCCACCACATCGGCCAGTGACACCGACGACAGGAAGACATGGATCTGCTGGCCCAGTTCTTCCCACAGGTCATGGGTGACGCAGCGCGCGCCGGTCTTGGTGCAACCCTTGGTGCTGCCGGTCTTGCAGCGGGTGGCGGCGATGGGTTCGTCCACCGCCAGGATGATGTCGGCGATGCGAAGCTCCCCGGAAGAACGCGACAGGCGGTAGCCGCCGCCCGGGCCGCGCACCGAGGTCACCAACCCGCCGCGCCGCAGCTTGGCGAACAACTGTTCCAGATAAGAGAGGGAAATATCCTGGCGGGCGGCGATATCGGCCAGCGCCACGGGCCGGGGTTCGCCCGGCATCTGGGCATCTGTGGCATTCCCGGCCAGGTCAGCCATCGCCATAACCGCATAACGTCCCTTGGTGCTCAGCCGCATGTCCGCTTTCCTTCGGTAAAGAGGCGTTTTTCCTTGCTTTTTGACCCCCCTCCCGGTGTAGAGAGAGCGCCAAGCCACCAGGGGTGCCTGAGGGTTTGGGATATAGAGTTCCTGAGTAGAATGGTCAAGTATTCACGGTTCATTGGTTCGTAATCCTGCAAGCAATTGAAAAATAACGGGTTTTAAGAGGCGCGCCGCCCCGAAAAAACCGAGTTTTTTGCTTGGCAAGATGCGCGGTGGGAAAAAGGTCTTCATGCCCGATATCATTCTGCCCGGCTCGGCGGGGCGCATCGAAGCGCGCTATCAGCGGCAAAAGAACCCCGGTGCCCCCATGGCGCTGGTGCTGCATCCTCATCCCCAGTTCGGCGGCACCATGAACAATCCGCTGGTCTATGACCTGTTTCACATGTTCCACGGCTTGGGCTGCACCACCGTGCGCTTCAATTTCCGCGGCGTGGGGCGCAGCCAGGGCAGCTTCGACAATGGCGCGGGCGAACTCAGCGACGCCGCCGCCGTGCTGGACTGGATGAACACGCTTTATCCCAACCCGTCGAATGTCTGGGTCTGCGGCATCAGCTTCGGCGCCTGGATCGGCATGCAGCTTCTGATGCGCCGGCCGGAGATCACCGGCTTTGTCTCCATCGCCCCGCCGGCCAGCATGTACGACTTCGCCTTTCTGGCGCCCTGCCCCGCCTCCGGCCTGATCGTGCACGGCACCAAGGACAATGTCGTGCCCGAACCCGATGTGCAGAAGCTGGTGGATCGCCTGACCGCCCAGAAGGGCATCAAGATCACCTACGACAAGATCGACGGCGCCAACCACTTCTTCGACAAGCATGAAGCCGATGTGGTGGAGACGGTGAAGGATTACGTTTCCAACATGATGAGCAAGCCCCGCGAGGGCCGCTAGGTTTCAATGGCGACAGCGATGATCCGATCGCTGCTGTTATGCCTCTTCATGATTGCCGCTGCGCAAACTGCGCGGGCCGATGACGATCAAGTTTGTTTTGCCGGTTCGGCCAAGAATCTCCAAGCCTCCATCGCTGCCTGCACAGCCATCCTCAGGCGCCCACTCCTGACACCGGAATGGAAACTGCGCGCCCTCAGCGCCCGCGGCCATTATCATGAGCGCAACCACAGGCTGGAGCTGGCGCTATCCGATTACAACACCGCGGTCACCACCGACCCGTCAGACAGAGGGGCACGCATTGGCAGGGCGGAGATATTTGTCAGCATGGGCAAATTTCGCGAGGCCCAGCGGGACATTGATACCCTGCAGAAGATGTTCCCGAACGACCCCGAACTGTTAAACAACAGTTGCTGGATACATGCCGCGCTTTGGGAACTGGATGCCGCTTTGGCGGACTGCAACCGAAGCCTGGCGCTGGCGCCGCGCGAGGCCAATACGCTGGACAGTCTGGGATTTGTCCATCTGCGCCTGCGCAACTACAGCCGCGCCCTTGCCGACTATAATGCGGCGCTTGCCATAAAGCCGGGCAGCGATAGCTCGCTCTATGTCCGGGGCGTCGTCAAACGCAAGCTTGGCGACCTCGCCGGCGGCAATGCCGATATAAAGGCCGCCGGAAAAATCAATCCCGAGGTCGCGGAATCGTTCGCGCCCTATGGCCTTACCCAGGGCAACTAGCCTTCCAAATGCGGCCGCCCGTCATCGGCGCCTTGACGCCTGTCGTGGTCGGCAGGGACAGAGGCAGGCCCTTCCTCGAGCGCACCGCCAGATAGGCAAAGCCGTGAGCTTCAAAGCCATCGCCATCCCAGGCCACATCTTCAGCATCCAACATATAAGCCTTTGTCCGCTCCTTCAGCCGTTCCATCAAAAAGCCGTTGTGGCGCCCCCCACCGCTAATTACCCAAGTCTCCGCCTTAGATGGAAAATGATTTTGCGCCTTGGCTATTGCGAGGGCTGTAAAATCCGTGAGGGTTGCTGCACCATCAAAAAATGACAATCTTTCACTTCGCATCATCTTGGGAATGAAATCAAACTCCATACGATCAAGCGACTTCGGCGGCACACGATCAAAGAAATCATCTTCTGCCAGTCGGCTCAGAAGTCCGAGATCAATTTTTCCGCTGCGAGCCAGCGCACCATTCACATCAATCGGCAGGCCGGTGTGATCAAACACCCAGTCGTCGATAAGTGCATTTCCGGGGCCTGTATCGAAGGCTGAAACGTAGTCGTCCTTTATATAAGTCACTTGCGCCACACCGCCGATATTGACGACCACCACCGGCTCGGCCAAACCGGCTGCTCGCGACATCACGGCATGATAAAGCGGCATCAGCGGCGCGCCCTGCCCACCGGCCGCCACATCGGCGCTGCGGAAGTCATTCACCACGTCGATGCCGGTCAGTTTCGCCAGCAATGCCCCATCGCCGATCTGCCAGGTCCAGCCCTGTTCCGGACGGTGCAGGATGGTCTGGCCATGAAACCCGATCAGGTCGATGTCGCCCGCCGCCAACCCCGACTTTTCCAACAGCGCCTTCACCGCTTGGGCATGCGCCTCGGTCAAAACCCGCTCCGCATCCCAAATCGACTGCGGCACGGGAGCGCCCTGCGCCATGCCCAGCGCGGTTTCCAGCGCGTCGCGCAACTGGGCGCGAATGGCCGCGTCATATGGCACCGTCAGGCTGGGGCCGGGGCGGACGACGTCTTCGCCGTCCGTGTCCAGCAGGGCCGCATCCACGCCGTCCAGCGAGGTGCCGCTCATAAGGCCTATGACTTTCGATATTTCCGCCATTTGTGCTATGCCGCCTGCCGACCGAGACAGAGTCTATAGCATGCCCGCCGCGCCCCAATTCCAGTCCGAATTCCTCAAGACCTTCGCCGCGCGCGGGGCCTATTACGACTGCTCGGCGCCTGCGGATCTGGACGCGCTGTTCGCCAGGGAACGGGTCACCGCCTATATCGGCTTTGACTGCACCGCCGACAGCTTGCATGTCGGCAGCCTGGTGCAGCTGATGACCCTGCGCCGGCTGCAACAGGCGGGGCAACGCCCCATCCTGTTGATGGGCGGCGGCACCACCAAGGCCGGCGATCCCTCCGGCAAGGACGAAACCCGCCTGATCCTCACCCCCGAGCAGATCGAGGCCAACAAGCAAAGCATCCTGGGCGGCATCCGCCACCTGCTCAAATTCGGTGACGGCCCCAGCGACGCCATCCTGGTGGACAATGCCGAGTGGCTGGACAGGCTGGAGTACATTCCCTTCCTGCGCGATGTCGGCCGGCATTTCTCGGTCAACCGCATGCTGACCATGGAAAGCGTCAAGCTGCGGCTGGACCGCGACCAGCCCCTGTCCTTCCTGGAGTTCAATTACTCCATCATGCAGGCCTATGATTTCGTCGAGCTCTACAAGCGCTATGGCTGCAAGCTGCAATCCTCCGGCTCCGACCAGTGGGGCAATGTCGTCTCCGGCATCGACCTGGGCCGCCGCATGGAAAGCGCGCAGCTGTTCGGCCTGACCACGCCGCTGATCACCACCGCCTCCGGCGCCAAGATGGGCAAGACCGCTGCCGGCGCGGTGTGGCTGAATGCAACCCGCGTGTCGCCGTATGACTATTGGCAGTTCTGGCGCAATACCGAGGATAGCGATGTCGGCCGCTTCCTGCGCCTGTTCACCGAACTGCCGGAAGCCGAAATCGCACGGTTGGAAAAACTGCAAGGCGCCGAACTGAACGACGCCAAGAAGGTGCTGGCGACCGAAGCCACCGCCATCCTGCACGGGCGGGAAGCGGCCGATAAAGCCGGCGACACCGCGCGCCGCGCCTTTGAAGAAGGTGCTTCAGCAGAAGGCCTGCCCACCATCACCGCCCCCTTGCCGGACGGCATTCTCAATCTCGCCGTGGCGGCAGGGCTGGCGGCGTCGAATTCCGAGGCCCGCAAACTCATTGCCAACAACGGCCTGAAGCTCAACGATGCAGCGGTCAGCGATCCTAAACTGACGGTGGATGCCAGCGCGCTCAACAGCGATGGCGTGCTGAAACTCTCCAGCGGCAAGAAAAAGCATGTCCTCGTAAAGCCTGCTTAATTGGCAGGAGTCTTTGGCGCGGGCGCCGTAGCCTGGGGCTGCGCGTTGGTTGGCGCGTCGCGCTGGGTCGGAATATGGCCCTCGAAGATGCGGCGGAAAATGCCCGGCGCCAGCAAGGACAGCGGATTGGTGCTGATGACCGGCTGCTCCATGTTGCCAGTGGCCGAATAGGTGGCGCTCAGCACGCCCTCGCCTTTCTTGGAGGCCAGCAGATCGCCCAACAGCGGGATATTGCTGATCAGCGAATTGACGCCGCAAGCCGGCACCAGCGAGCCCTTCAAAGCCAATGTGCCGTGCGGCCGGTCGATATAGCCGTCCGAGGTGGCGCAAATTGCCCGCCCCGCCGCGCGCGCGCCGTCCACCCCGATCACATTGTTCTTGGAGCTGAAGGGAAAATTCAACTCATCGATGCTGATGCCGTCGCCGCCCATCAGATCGCCGATCCCGGTCAGCGATCCGGCGGCGAACATGCGGCTGATCAGGGGCTGGTGGATCAGCTGGAAATCCTTCACCACCAGCACGCCGGTAAAATCCGGGCCATTGGGGTTGAAAGGCTCGCCGGCCTGGCCCGGCAGGTTGACCGTCGCGCTCAAACTGCCGCCGCGCATGCTTTCAAAGGCGAACACGCCCCGCGCCAGCAGCGCCGCATCGCCCGCCGTGAAGGTTACCTTGCGTCCCGCCGGCCCGCGTTCCAGGTTGGCCGCGATCGGCGCGCTCTTGTTGCCTTGCGCGATGCTGCCGCTGAGGCTGATGGCGGAGGGACGGTTGCCGACACCCGCCAGGTCCAGGTTCAGCGGCGCAATGACGACGCCGTCGCGCATGGTCATGCGGTCCAGCTTGGCATCGATATGGAATTTTCCTTCCGGCGTATCGTCCGGCGTGCCGGCCGCCCCGCCCGGCTGCTCGTTGGAACCGGTGCGACCGATCTTGGAGCCGTCCAGCGAATGGCCACGCAACAGGTAATCGTCAACGCCGCTGGCGCTACGCGACAATTGGAAGGACAGGTCGTTCAACGGCCCCATCTTCACGGACGGGAAGTTCAGCACCGTCAGGTCGCCATTGCGGTTGAAGTCGGCGGTGCCGCTGAGATTGAGCACCGGGCCGGTGATGCGGATGGTCTGGTCCTGCACCACATTGCCGGGCGCGAAATTAACACCGATGTGGCCCGTCGCCGCCTGGCCCGGGGTCTTTTCCAGATTGACGATCGGCACCGACAAAGCAGCGGGCGTGAAGTCCACTGCCACATCGGCATGCATCAGGCTGCCATTATGGCCCGTGATCTCGGCGGTGATCGGAACGGTGCCGCGGAAAAAACGCAGCAGGTTGATGTTCAGCGCCGCCCGCGCGCCTTCGGTCATCGGGCCTTTCACCGTCAACCGGGTGGTGACCGCATCCTTGGCGCGGAAATCCTCGATCCAGTCCACGTTCAGCCGGGCATCGGCCAGGTTGACCATGCCGCTCTGATGCAGGTGGCTGTTGTCCACGTCGAAATTCACCGCCCCGTCGGTGATCCGCGTCTTGCCGCCGAGGGTGACAGCGAAATCGCTCACGGCCGCCTTCACCGAGATGCCGACATCATCCACCGGCAGGTTGGCCAGCATCGGCACCTTGAACGCCAGGTCGGCACTGGCCTGGCCACTGGTGGTCTTGGGATCGATGCCGAACTTGGTGGGATAGTTCAGCGGCTTCATGTCGATCAGCGCCATCACGTCGGGCATGGCGCCTTCGACATGCACCCCGAACTGCCCCACCGTTCCCACCTGGTGCAGGGTGGGAATCAGGACAGTGCCGTTCCTGGCGATCAGCGGCCCGATGCGCCCTGATGTGAGATTGGCCTTGAAAGTGTCGCCGGTCATGACGGCGTCGCCCTGCACATTGGTGGCGTGTGTTAGGCCCTTGATGTAGCTGCCCTCCATGTCCTTCATGGCAAAGGTCAGCTTCAGCGAATCTTCCGGCAATATGTTCTGGTCCAGCATCCCGGGCGGGAAGTTGGTCATCGCCTCCAGCGGGCCCATGGTGCCGGCGAAGATGTTCTCGTCGATCCAGCTGCGCGCGCCCGGCGCCACCGGCAGCGGCCAGTATTTGAGCAAGGTGCGCGCCGGCATGGCGGGAATGCGCGCCTTGAACACCAGGCCCGGCGCGCCATTGTCATTCAAGGTAATGGTACCGGACGCGTCCAGCGCAAAATCCTGGGCGGCGATGGAGAGCTTGGTAAAGTCGAACTGGCGCGGTCCGATCAAGTAATCTGCGGCCACCGTCACCGACTGGTAGCCCACGGCGGCCGGGAAGATGCCTGGCATGTCCAGCGCCACGTCATGCGCGGCCAGATCGGCATGCACTTTTTCCAGCTTGCCGTTTGCGTCGTAGAAGAAATCGCCGGCGCCCTTGAACAAGGCGCGTGCTTCCTTCGCATTCAAATCCGCCGTGGTCAGCGCCAGATGCCGCGTCGTGCCGTCATAGCGTCCCACCAGCCGCAAGCTGTGGAGGTGCAGCGCCTTGCCCTTCATGGCGGCGAACGGCACTTCACCCGTGGCGGCCAGATCGAAGGCGGCCATGCCAAGCTTGCTGCCCGCATCGATGCGGAATTCGCTGGAAGCACTGACCACCACCGGCAGGTGCTTCACGCCGTCGAAGAAGCTGGTGTTCCGACCCAGCGCCCGCAGGTCCAGGCCCGCCACCGCCACGCTGCCTGCGACGGGCCCATTGTCGGGCGGCATGTTGATCTCGACGGTGATGTGACTGGCGCTGCCCGAAATCAGCACATTGGCGTCGAAGCTGGTGACGATGGCGGTGCCCTTGGAACGCAACACCAGGCTGGCGCGCGGCGCGGTCAGGTTGAAGCCAGTGATCTCGTCATAGAGGCCCAGCCTTGCGTCGCGCACCGCGAAGCTTTCCAGCGACGAGGACTCAGCGCCGTGCGAATTGATGACGTCGCTGATGCGCCCGATGATGTCGTCGTCGCCGGCATCCTTCTGAGTTCCCAAGCGGATGCGGCCGTTCTTCATGTGGACCAGGGTGAACTGCACCCCCACCAGGGTGATGCGCTGGACCACGAAACGCCCTTGCAGGAACGGCGCGGCCTTGAGCCCGATCGCCGCCTTGGGCGCCGTGAGGACCGTCTTGCCGTGAGAATCGTTGATGCGCGCGCCTAGCACCACCAGGTTCACCCGGCCCTGGTCGCGGCTCCATTCGATGGCGGCCTGGTCATAGTCCAGGTTGATTCCCGGCAGGGCGGTCTGAATGGCCCCCGCCAGGGTTCCCCGCAAGGGGCCCAGCGACACCGGCCCCCACAATAGCCGCAGGCCCGCCCCCACCACGAAAAACACGATGGCCGCCACCAGCGCCCCGGCACACAGCGCGGCGCGGCTGATGTGGTGGGCCTTTATGAATTGGGAAAAAGGCAGATTCACGCAGGGATTCTCAGACTAATTCTTGGGGATCGGGTCCTGTATTACGACTGTTAGGCCTAAAAAGGGCAAATCTTCCAGCCTCTTGCGTGATGGCTGATTGCGCTCGCCCGCCCAGATGGGCTTAAATCCGATTTGTTAGAAGGGCTTGGGGACAAAATGGCGTTGGCGGCAGGGGACAAGGCCCCCTCTTTCAAGATCCAGACGGATGACGGCGACACCCTGTCTGCGGCCGGTCTCAAGGGCGCGCCCTATGTGGTCTATTTCTATCCCAAGGACGACACCTCCGGCTGCACCAAAGAGGCGATCGGCTTTTCCGAAAGCCTGAAGAAATTCGACAAGCTTGGCGTAAAGGTGATCGGGATTTCCAAGGACAGCCTGGAATCCCATGCTAAGTTCCGCAAGAAGCATAAATTGAAGATCGCCCTGGGCTCGGATCCTGACATCAGAATCGCCAAGGACTGGGATGTCTGGGGCGAGAAGACCCTCTATGGCCGCAAATACATGGGCATGGAGCGCGCCACCTTCCTGGTGAACGCCAAAGGCACCATCGAACAGGCGTGGCACAAGGTGAAGGTGCCCGGCCATGTTGAGGCCGTGCTGGAGGCCGCAAAGGCGCTATGAAAAGCCGCTTCAAAAAACCCCTTTTCAAAAATCCGTGGCGCCGCGCCCCAAGGGCGGCCTCACGCTCTTTTTTCTGGCACCGCAGCTCGATCGGCAAGCGCGGGCCGGGCGACCTGGCCAGCGGGGGCGGCATGGACACCGCGAACATCCACGCCTCGCAAAAGAAAGTCACATTCCTGGAACGCGCCTGGGCCTGGATTCACGCCACCTTCCCGGAACGCCAGATCTATATCCGCAGCGATGGACGGGTGCAGTTCTTCACCTTCGGCCCGTCGCTGCAGGCGACCCTGGCCGGCCTCACCCTGATCTTCCTGGGCTGGGTGGCGTTCGCCACCGTCAATGTGATCTTCAAGGACCGCATCATCGCCGCCAAGGATCATCGCTACCAGCAGATGCAGGCGGCCTATGAGAACCGCGTCGCCGACCTGCAGATTTCCTATGACCAGCTGAACGGCGCGCTGGTCTCCGCCGAGGACCGCTTCAAGGCCACCGCGGACTCGCTCTCCGCCAAGCAGAACGCCATTGCCGGCTTCCTCAACCGCGCCAGCCAGGTGCAATCCGCGGTCGGCGTGCGCAGCAGCGCCGCGCCGGCGCCGCTGCCCTCGCTTGCGCCGCTGGCCAGGGGTGAAGCCGTCCATGGCGGGGACGCCAACCTGGCCGGCAGCCTGGATGTGGAAGCGCCCGCCGACATCAATGCCGACGATGCCGGGTCTTCGCGGCTGGTGGTGATGCCGGGCCCGGCCCAGCCGCAGCCCCGCACCGCCCGTCCGATCCGGTCCGGAATGCTAGATCATGCGATGCAGCGTTTCGCCGCCCTGTTCAAATCCGTCACCGCCAGCGTCCATGTCACCGCCCATCCGGTGCGCGAAGTCCCTGCGGCCTATGCCCAGCATCCCGCCTTGCGGGCCCTTGCCGAACAGACCGCGCGCGTCTCCCATATCGGGGATTCCGAAACCGTGCTGATGGCCAAAACCGAAGGCGCGCTGGACCAGGGCGTGGGCAATTTGCGCAATGTGATGCGCCGCACCGGCATCAACCCCGACAGTTTCGCCCGCAAGATCGCCGGCAGTGAAGGCGTCGGCGGTCCGGAAATCTCGCTGGACCAGGTGAAGATCGAAGGCATCTCCGATCCCGGCTTCACCCATGCCTATCTCAATGCCGCCGCGGTGCTGGACCAGCTCAACGGCCTGTCGGCGGCGCTGGACCATGTGCCGCTGACCATACCGGTTTCCACCGCCAGCTTCGACAGGTCCAGCGGCTTTGGGGCGCGCGTCGACCCCTTCACCGGCCGCTATGCTTTCCATCCCGGGATCGATTTCGCGGGCCCCTGGGGCAGCGCCGTGCATGCCACCGCCCCCGGAACCGTTGTGTTCGCGGGCAATAAGGGCGGCTATGGCAACATGGTGGAGATCGACCATGGCTATGGCATCCATACCCGCTACGGCCATCTGTCCAGGATCAGCGTGCAGGTGGGAACCCGGATCGGCAAGGGCGCGGACCTGGGCCGGGTGGGCTCCACCGGACGCAGCACTGGACCGCATGTCCATTACGAAGTCTGGTATGATGACGTCGTGAAGAACCCCAACAACTTCATCGAGGCGGGCCGCCATGTTCTCTAGCAAAAACAAGGAAAGCGTTCCTGCGCTGCAGCCCATGGCGCTGCAAGGCCCCGCCACCGCCGCCAAGCGCAGCCGCGCCCTTTCGGCGCCCTCCATCATCGGCGCCGACATGGTGATCACCGGCGCCCTCAATTCCACCGGCGACGTCCAGATCGATGGCCGGGTCGAAGGCGATGTGCGCAGTATCAGCCTGGTGATCGGCGAGAAGGCCGAGGTTCATGGCGAAATCTTTGCCGAGGACGTCACGGTGCGCGGCAAGGTGGTCGGCCGCATCCACGCCCGCAAGGTGCTGTTGGCCACCACCAGCCATGTCGAAGGCGACATCCTGCACGAAGCCTTTGCCGTGGAATCCGGCGCTTTCTTCGAAGGCAATTGCCGCCACAGCGACAACCCGCTGGGCGAGAATGCGAGCGACACAATGCAAAGGTCGCAGCGCCCGACCGCGCCGCAGGCGGCATTGTTTGCGCCGCTCACTCCGGTTGCGACCAGCTAATCCAAATCTTCGATTTTTTCCTTCGGCTTGCCGCCGACTTCCTGCGCCAGCGCGGCTGCCATGAAGGGATCAAGGTCGCCGTCCAGCACGTCTGACGGCGTGCGGCTTTCCACGCCGGTGCGCAGGTCCTTTACCAACTGATAGGGCTGCAACACATAAGAGCGGATCTGGTGGCCCCAGCCGATCTCCTTTTTCTCGCCCACAAAGGCGCCGGTCTCGGCCTTCTTCTTTTCCAGCTCGATTTCGTAGAGCTTGGACTTCAGCATGTCCCAGCAGATGGCGCGGTTCTGGTGCTGGCTGCGCTCCGACTGGCTGGCCACCGCGATCCCGGTGGGCAGGTGGGTGATGCGCACCGCGCTTTCGGTCTTGTTGACATGCTGGCCGCCGGCGCCGCTCGCGCGATAGACGTCGATGCGAACTTCCTTTTCCGGAATATCGATCTCAATCGACTGGTCGATCACTGGATAGACCGTTACGGAGGAGAAGGATGTGTGACGCCGGGCATTGGAATCGAACGGCGAGATACGCACCAGCCGGTGCACCCCCGCCTCGGTCTTCAGCCAGCCATAGGCATTGGGACCCTTGACCATCAGGGTGGTGGACTTGATCCCCGCCCCGTCGCCTTCGCTCTCTTCGATCAGTTGCAGCTTGTAGTCGTGGCCTTCGGCCCAGCGCGTGTACATGCGCAGCAGCATGGAGGCCCAGTCCTGGCTTTCGGTGCCGCCGGCCCCAGCATGGATTTCGATATAGCTGTCATTGCCGTCTGCTTCGCCCGACAGCATGGATTCCAGCCGCATCTGCTCGGCTTTGCTGTTGAGCGCCAGGAGGCTTTTTTCCGCGTCCGTCACCATGGCGGCGTCGTTCTCGGCTTCCGCCATCTCGATCAGTTGGGTGGCGTCGGCCAGTTCGTTTTCCAGTTTACGGAGGCCGCCCAGCGAACTTTCCAGCTTCTGGCGCTCGCGCATCAGCTTCTGCGCGGCGGTGGGATCGTTCCAGATGGCGGAGTCTTCGGCCTTGGCGTTCAGTTCGTCCATGCGGCGGTTGGCGGCATCCCAGTCAAAGATGCCTCCTCAGCAGGGCAATGGCCTGCTGGATATCGTCGGCGGCGCGGGAGATTTCGGGACGCATGGCGGCGGGTATAAGAAGATCGGAGCCGAAGGTAAAGTCGTTTCGACGCCGCTTTCGCAGGTCCACTGGACCTGCTCACGCGCTTCGCGCGCCGCGGCTAAAGTCCACCGTACTGGCGTCCTTTAATAAAGGCCGCCAGTACCCTCACCCACCGTCCGCGCGGGCGCACCGCTCTGGCCGGCAGCGCTGGCGGCAACCGGGGCGCCGTTTTCGTCGACGGCCGGCACCGGCGCATTGGCTTCGCCGGGCGCGGTGCCGGCCTTGAAGGCTTCGGTGATGGCGCCGGGCGTGCCGGCCGGAACCGGATTGCCGCTCTTCCAGTCGATCGGCACTTCCTCGATGCCGGGCGCGATGCGGAACGGGGTGGGCGGCGCATCGGCCAGCGCCTCTTTCATGAAATCGCGGAAGATCGGCGCCGCCACGGTGGCGCCCTGCTCCTTGGGACCAAGGGTGCGCGGATTGTCGAAGCCGACATAGACGCCGGCGGCCAGGTCGGGCGAGAAGCCGATGAACCAGACGGACTGGGCGTCCTGCGAAGTGCCGGTCTTGCCAGCCAGCGGCTTGGGGA
>JACCXK010000021.1 GCA_013697055.1 Alphaproteobacteria bacterium | reverse complement strand
GCGTAACGCTGTCCTATGGCGCGCAGGCCGCCGCCGCGCTGATGACCCTGTTCGGCCTGGTCCGCATATGGCGCGGAAATGTCGCGACCGGCTACAAGGGCGCCGCGCTTTGCCTCGCCGCGCTGCTGGTCACGCCCTACAGCCTGGATTACGACCTGATGCTGCTGGCGCCCGCAATCGTGCTGCTTGTCGTGGAAGGCACCGTGCAGGGCTTCAAGGACTACGAACGCTTGTCGCTGGCAGCTCTTTGGTTTGTCCCCGCCATCGCGCGCAACGTCGCCCAGTACACGTTCATTCCCCTGGCCGTTCCGGCGATGGCCTTTTGTCTTGCAGCGATTTATCTGCGATGCAGCGCCCGCAGGCTGCCGGCAGCGTCCGGCTCTCAGCCCATCGGGATGGCGCTGTGACGCGCACTTGCGGCGTGAGATCGCAACGACCATGAAAAAGAACCGGCATGGTGAATAAAGCGCGAAAGTTTACGATAAGGACGGTTCCATAAGGCGTTTTCCGTGTCACTCCGGGACAAAAGCACGGCAAGACGGACGCCGCGATTAAGTCGAAATTAAGCGGCGTCTCTTAGTGTGGCCATTGTCCGCAACGAACGAAAAGATTTCGTCCGGGGTTGGGCATCCTAGGGTGTCACTAAAGTTGGAGACTGCAATGAACATCATCTCGCGTTTCGTTCGCGATGAATCGGGGGCCACCGCCATCGAGTATGGCCTGATCGCCGCTCTCATCGCCGTCGTCATCATCACCGGCGTAAAAGCCGTTGGTACCAATCTGTCGACCGTGTTTACGAATCTGTCCGGCAACCTGAAGTAAGGCCTGGGCGGTATCTGCCAAGGAACGGCCGCCTCACAAAGGGCGGCCGTTCGTTTTTGTGCCCCCTTTTTTAATCAAGTTTGAACATGGTTGCTGAAGTCTTGGTCCTCGTCGCCCTGCCGCTCCTGCTGGCTATTGCCGCGGGCTGGGATCTGGCCAGCTTCACCATTCCCAATTTCCTGTCCCTCGCACTGCTGGGCGCCTTTGCGCTGTTCGCACTGGCCGCCGGCCTCAGCCTGCCAGTCATCGGCTGGCATCTTTTGGCCGGTTTTGCGGGACTTTTCTTGGGTTTCGCGCTGTTCACGCTGGGCTGGATCGGCGGCGGCGACGCCAAGCTGTTTGCTGCCGTGGCGCTGTGGCTGGGCTTTCACGATCTGGCGCCCTATGCGCTTTTAGCCAGCATATTCGGCGGCGCTCTCACCCTCGCACTGATGCTGCTGCGCCAATGGCCGCTGCCGGACGCGCTCGCCCGCCAGGGCTGGATCGTCAAGCTGCATGACGCGCGCTCGGGCATTCCCTATGGCGTGGCGCTTGCCGCCGGCGCTTTCGCGCTGCTGCCATCCACGGAAATCTTCCGCCTGGCTGCGGCTGTTTAACGAAACCTTAACGGCGCCCGCGGAAGTTCCGCGCAAATTTTAAATAACATTGTCGCGAAAGCGCTGTTTGTCCAAGCCAATTGCAACGCTCGCATTAAGCAAATTCTAAAGGGTTGCATGGTGAATTGTCACCAAAGGGAGCTTGCCCGCCATGAATACCCAACGCCTTGTCGTTCTTGGTCTTGCACTGGTCGCCGCCGGCGGCGCCGCTTTTCTGGTGCGCGGCATGCTGGGTGGCGGCACACCCAAAGTGGAAGCCAAGGCCGCGCCCGCCATGCCGATGAGCGAAGTGCTGGTCGCCGAAACCAACCTCGTGCCCGGCCAGGCGCTGGCCGCTGATCGCGTGCGCTGGGAAAAATGGCCCACCGCTTCGGTCGATCCGTCCTTCATCACCCATGACTCCGTCGGCAGCGAGGAAGCCGCCGTCAAGGGCACCGTGGTGCGTACGCCGATCATGCAAGGCCAGCCCATCAACCACAACGCCATCGTGCATGGCGACGCCTCCGGCTTCATGGCCGCGACCCTGGGCGAGGGCATGCGCGCCATCTCGATCGTCATCTCGGCCGAGGCCGGCGCCGGCGGCTTCATCCTGCCGAATGACCGCGTCGATGTGATCGCGACCCGCCGTCCCGATCAGACTTTGCCGCGCGGCAGCGCCAGGACCATCATCACCAACCTGCGCGTATTGGCGGTGGACCAGACCTACCGCCAGGACAAGGATCAGCGCACCGTGGTCGGCAAGACCGCCACCGTGGAAGTCACGCCGGAACAGGCCGAACTGATTTCCGCCGCCGGAACCACCGGCGCACTGTCGCTGGCCCTGCGTCCCCTGAGCGAAAACAATGTCGCCAACAACGACGAAGCCACCCGCAAGCGCCGCGGCATGACGGATGGCCCGGTTTCCATAATCCGTTACGGCATGGCCGGCGCCGTCAGCCGGCAGGAGAGCCAGTGATGTTGTCTCGTTCGATTTTCCTTGGCCTGGCGTTGGCGCTTGTCGCGTCCGCCGCTATCGCCCCCGATGCAATCGCTCAGGCCCGCCCGGTCAACGAAGCCGGCGCCCGGGTAATGCAGATTTCCACGCGCGGCGCTTCCAGCCACCAGCGCATCACCCTGCCGCTGGACAAGGCCGCAGTGGTACAGCTCGATGCCGATGCCCGCGATGTGCTGGTGTCCAATCCCGACCTGGTGGACGCGGTGGTGCGCACCCCGCGCCGCATCTTCCTTCTGGCCACCAAGGTCGGCCAGACCAACGCCTTTTTCTTCGACGCTGCCGGCAAGCAGATCCTGGCACTGGATATTCGCGTCGAAAAAGATGTCGTGGACCTGGGCACCCTGATGAAAGCCTCGATGCCCAATTCCGCCATTGCGGTGCAGGCGCTGAACGACAATGTGGTGCTGACCGGTTCGGTCGGCAGCGCGCTGGAATCCAGCCGCGCCGCCGAACTGGCCGCCAAGTTCACTGGTGATCCCAAGAAGGTCATCAACATGATCAGCGTGAACGGCAACCAGCAGGTGATGCTGAAGGTGCGCATCGCCGAAATGGACCGCAACATCGCCAAGCAGTTCGGCGTCAACCTGGCGGCCGCCAAGATTGTCGGCGGTTCGACGCCGC
This sequence comes from Alphaproteobacteria bacterium, assembly GCA_013697055.1. GTDB lineage: Bacteria > Pseudomonadota > Alphaproteobacteria > Micropepsales > Micropepsaceae > Rhizomicrobium. Next base: position 2,923 of record JACCXK010000021.1, on the reverse strand, counting down.
TGGCCTTCTCCACGGCCAACCAGTTCAACCTGGTGGGCCAGGCGCTGAGCGACCTGTCGGGCGTCCAGGCCGGTCAGGTCTGCGGGTTCGGCTCCACCGCCATGAACCCCTTCGGCGCCCTGTCGAACGGCGGCAACTGCTTGCTCAAAAACAATGTCCAGGGCCAGTTGCAGGCGCTGGAACGCGTCGGCCTGGTGCATATGCTGGCCGAACCCAACCTGACCGCCGTCACCGGCGAAACCGCCAAGTTCCTGGCGGGCGGCGAATTCCCGGTTCCCGCCAGCCGCGACCGCGACGGCAACATCACCGTCCAGTTCAAGCAGTTCGGCGTCGGCCTGTCCTTCACACCTGTGGTGATCGCGCCCGGCCGCATCAGCTTGCAGCTGTCCAGCGAAGTCAGCGAGCTCAGCAACACCGGCGCCTTCACCCTGTCAGGCTCCAACAGCACGCAAGGATTGACCATTCCAGCCCTGACCGTACGCCGCACCCAGACCACGGTGGAATTGCCGTCCGGCGGCAGCTTCGCGGTGGCCGGCCTGATGCAGCACAACACCAAGCAGGTGATCGACGGCTTTCCCGGCGTGAAGGACCTGCCGGTGCTGGGCGCCCTGTTCCGCAGCCGCGATTTCGCCGACGACCAGACCGAACTGGTGGTGCTGGTCAGCGCCTATCTGGTCGAGCCCAACGCCGAAAGCGCCTTCGCATCGCCGACCGACGGCTTTGTGGCGCCGTCCGATCCCGAAACCCTTCTGCTGGGCCGCCTCAACGCGACCTACAAGAAGAATGACGACAAGCCGCTGGCCCCCCGGGCCTCGGCTCCCGTCGGCTTTGTTGTGCGCTAGGAGGCCGAACATGAACCTCACTCATTTGCTGCGTGCCGCTGCCCTGATGTCGATCCTGATCGCGGGCAGCTGCTCGACCGCCCGTGACGACGGCAATTTCGTGGGCGAGGACGGCGCGGCCAATCACCCCATCGCGGTGGAGCCCAGCTACCGGGACCTGAAGGTCCAGTTCGCCGGCTCTGCGGGCATGACCCCCGACGACGCGATCAAGTTCGATAATTTCCTGGCCGATTATCGCACTCACGGCAATGGCAGCCTGGGCATCAGCGTTCCCAATGGCGCACCCGCCAACGCCGCCATCACCTATTTCGCCGAACGCGCCGCCGCCACGGGCATCAGCCGTGACAAGATCCTGGTCTCGACCCATGACGTTGCCAATGGCGATCTCAGGGTGGATGTCAGCTACATCGCCTATAGTGCCCGCGCCGAAGCCTGCGGCCGCGACTGGTCGGACAATCTCGCCTACACGCTCGACAACCGCACACCGTCCAACTTCGGTTGCTCGGTGCAGCACAATATCGCCGCCATGGTGGCCGATCCCCGCGATCTGCTGGGCCCCGGTCCGATGGGCCCGGTGGACACGGCCCGCCGCGCCACCGTCATGGACCATTACGAAAAGGGCGAAGTCACCCAGGCCGACAAGCGCACCGTGGACAAGTCGACCGAACAGTCGGCCGAAGCCTCCAATGTTGGTCAGTAAGACGTGAAGTGGAACAGGTTATGAGCACCAAGCCCCCGCAAGTGGAAAGTTTTGGCGCAGCCCCGCATGAGCGGCCGGTGCCGCGCATTTCCATTCACGCCTTTTGCGAGTTTCCCGATACCGGCGCGGCCCTTCAGCGCGCCGGAGGTGATCGCCGCCTCTCGAAGGCGCATCTGCAGGTGCAGCTGGGCGGCGTCAATGCCGCCATCGAGCATTATACCGGCCAGATCACGCCCAACCTCCTGATCGTCGAGACCAAGCTGAACGGCGGCGATGCGCTGAATGAGCTGGACCGGCTGGCGGAAGTCTGCGATCCGGCGACCAAGGTGGTGGTGGTGGGCCGCGTCAACGACGTGGAACTGTACCGCGAACTGATGCGCCGCGGCGCCTCCGAATATCTGGTGGCCCCGCTGGAGCCACTGCAGCTGATCGAAGTGATCTCCGGCCTGTATCTGGATCCCGGCGCCTCGCCGATCGGCCGTGTCGTGGCCGTGGTGGGCGCGCGCGGCGGCGCGGGCTCCTCGACCTTGTCGCACAATATCGGCTGGTGCATCGCCGAGGAACTGCACATCAACACCACTGTGGTGGACCTGGACTTGCCGTTCGGCACCGTGGGCCTGGATTTCAACGACGAAGCCAGCCAGGGCGTCTGCGACGCGCTGTCGGCCCCCGAACGCCTGGACGATGTGCTGCTGGACCGCCTGCTGCTCAAGCGCGGCGAGCATCTGTCGCTGTTCACGGCGCCGGCCGCGCTGGAACGCGACTATGACGCGGTGCCGGAATCCTATGAAGCGGTGATCGACGCTGTGCGCCAAACCACACCTTGCGTGATCCTGGACCTGCCGCATGGCTGGACGCCCTGGATCAAGGCGACCCTGCTGGCCGCCGATGACGTGGTGATCGTGGCGACACCGGATCTCACCAGCCTGCGCAACGCCAAGAACATCATCGAGCTGGTCAAGAGTGCCCGCCCCAACGACACGCCGCCGCGCCTGGTGATCAACCAGGTCGGCATGCCCAAGCGCCCGGAAATTCCCTCCAAGGATTTCGCCGAGACCATGGGCATCGACCCCAGCGCCATCATCGCCTTCGAGCCGGCTTTGTTCGGCCAAGCCGCCAACAACGGCCAGATGGTGATCGAGCTCGCCCCCAAGGCGCCGGTGTCCGAATCGGTGCGCCGCCTCTGCCGGCTGCTGACCGGCCGCACCATGCAGGGCGCCGCCAACCGCAATTCGACGTCAATCTTCTCGTTCCTCAAGGGCAAGAAGCAGGCCTGATAATCCATGTTCGGCAAGCGCACCGCTCCTGAGCCTGCCTTCGGCAAGCCTGCCGCTGCGCGCGAGACGGCGAACGCGCCGCCGCGCATTGCGCCGGTGGGCGC
>JACCXK010000251.1 GCA_013697055.1 Alphaproteobacteria bacterium | reverse complement strand
GTTCTGTCTTTTTGGGCTGCGTTGCCAGGGACGCGGGCGGCATGTCACAAACGCAAGGCGATTTTCCATGCGGAATTCGCTTTACGGCGGAGATAAAAGTGATGGCGGGGCTGGAACAGATCAAGCTGGCCAACCTTTTTCCTACCCCGTTTCTGGCGCACACTTGGCCGGATGCGGCCCCGATGAACCAGGAGCTTGGTCCGGCAATACTCAACTACGAGCGGGACAATCCCGGCGAACGCAAAAGCAATGTCGGGGGGTGGCATTCGTCCACCGGACAACTGGAATTCTGCGGCGACGCCGGCCGCCGGCTGATTCGGCATATGTATGAGATGACGGACGAGGCGACCCGGCTCGTCTTGGCGGAGAACGGCCAGCCTTGGCGGCCGATACGATGGACGCTCCATGCCTGGGCCAATGTCAACCGCTGCGGCGACTTCAACCGGGTTCACACCCACCCCGGCGCGACTTGGTCCGGCACCTACTACGTCGATACGGGAGAACCGGAATCCAATGAGGGAACGCCCATCCATCTGATCGATCCGTGTCAGGGCCGCGCCAACACTTTTCTACCTCAACTGGTGAACACGACCGTCCTGCAGCGACCCGAGCCCGGCATGATGGTGCTGTTTCCCAGCTATCTCCCCCATATGGTGTTCTCGCATCGTGGCGACAGGCCGCGCATTTCCATCGCTTTCAACATGCGCAAGGAGCCGTTTCCGTGAGCGATGCTCCCGAAAACGATGCCGGCAGCCAAGCCGCGCCGTTTGCCGCTCTCCTGGACCACGCCATGGCGTTGCATCGCCAAGGCGATCTGCCGGCGGCACAAAAGCACTTCGAAGAGATTTTGGCGGCGGATGGGGCACATTTCGGTGCGATGCATCAACTGGGAATTCTACATCTGCAAAGAGGCGAGACCGCCAAAGCCGCGGAATTGCTGAACCGCGCGATTGCCGAATATCCCGGTTCCGCGGCTGCCCGATGTGACTTAGCGACCGCATGGAACGTGCTGTCCCGCCATGACGAAGCCATTGCAGGATACGAAAACGCGCTGACTATTGATCCAGATCTTGCAGAAGCACACTACGGCCTGGGTACAGCTTTCCTGGCGCTTGCCAGAATCGATGAAGCGATATCCTGCCTTCAACGCGCCATTTTCACCGATCCGGACTATGCCGAAGCACATTGCGCCCTTGCGATGGCGCTCCGCCTGACCAAAAAAGGCGGCGAAGCCATACGGCATTGCCGAAGCGCGCTTGCCATCGATCCGGACTATGCCGAGGCGCATTTCGCATTGGCCTCCTGCTGCCTGGACGCCAAGCGCCCTGATGATGCCATTTCACATTCCCGGACGGCAATTTCCCTGCGACCGGACTATGCCGAGGCATACAACTGCCTGGGATTGGCGCTCGATGCCTCAAATCGCCCTGCGGAAGCGCTCGCCTGTTTCGCGCATGCCTTGGCGATCCGTCCGGGCTATATGGAGGCGCTCGTCAATCGCGGCGCTGCCTTGCAGGTAACCGGCGAAATCGACCAGGCCCGCGACGCATTCCGGCAGGCTTGTGGGTTGGAACCCCGTCGTGCCAAGCACTATTTCAGATTGGCCAATACAGCGCGAATGTCTGCGGACGACCCCTATCTTGAAACGATGAAAGAGCTGGCGTTGGACATGTCGGCACTGGAAGAGCAGGAGCAGGTACAGCTCCATTTCGCGCTGGGCAAGGCCCTGTCAGACGTTGGCGATCATGACATGTCCTTCTCTCATCTGTGCCAAGGCAACAATTTGAAACGGGCGCGTCTCGCCTATGACGAGGTTGGCACGCTGGCCCTGTTCGACCGTATCCGTGCCGTCTTTACCCCCGAAATGATGCAGGCGCGGGAAGGGTACGGTCATTCCTCGGCTGTTCCGATATTTATCGTCGGTATGCCGCGTTCAGGTTCAACGCTGGTTGAGCAAATCCTTTCCACGCATCCGGCGGTGTTCGGAGGCGGCGAACGCGAAGATCTTCGCGCCGCGATCCAGGAGGTTGGCGCAGATGGCGGTGCGGTTGCTTTTCCTGACACAATGCGCGCATTACCCGCCGACCGGTTCCGTGAGCTTGGTGCGTCGTATTTGAAGCGTATCCAGACAAACGCTGCGCAGGCGGGCTCTCAGCCAACGCGAATTACGGACAAAACCCTGATGCACGCCAACTTGTTGGGCCTGATCAGGCTGGCACTGCCCAACGCCCATGTGATTCATATCCGGCGGGATGCGGTCGATACCTGCTTGTCTTGCTACTCCAAACTGTTCGAGGATGAACTGCCTTTCACCTACGACTTGGCTGAGTTGGGCCGCTATTACCGCGCGCATTCCGCGTTGATGGACTATTGGGATAACGTTCTGCCGGCGCATTGGGTGCTACACGTGCAGTATCAAGCCTTGGTTGAGGATTTCGAATCTCAAGCGCGCCGTATCCTCGCGCACTGTGGCTTGGAGTGGGACAATGCATGTCTGGCATTTCACCGGAACAAGCGGACCGTTCGCACCGCCAGCGCCGTCCAAGTGCGCCAGCCACTTTATCGCAGCGCGATCGATCGCTGGCGGCCGCAAGATCCGCTTCTTGCACCCCTGCTGGTGAACCTGGGGCCGAGCAAAGGTGTCACGGGTGAGTTGCACCTCCCTTAACGCTTGCTAGCAGTTCGCTTGGCACATTGCATTTTCAATGCAGGCAGACGAACGGGCCGCAACCGCCGAGCCTGACTCAGCGCAGGCCAGGTCTCCAAAGCCGAGTGGCAACCTGGAATGTCCGCTTTGGGTCAAAAGCGGACATTCCAAGACATCAAAATGAAAAAGGGCCGGTGTTGCCACCGGCCCTGATTTCCAAAACCAGACGCGGCTCAGCGCTCTTCAGGCCGCACCGCCACCGGAGCCGCGCCCGGTAGGCTATAGGCCACCAGGTCCGCGCCATAGGCGCCGCCCTGGGCGCAGACCAGATACTGCTTGCCCTGGTGCATAT
>JACCXK010000248.1 GCA_013697055.1 Alphaproteobacteria bacterium | reverse complement strand
TCGGCGCACCCTGCGCAGGGCGCTTCGCATATCGGCGCGTCGTTCGAGGGGCTCGGAGAGCTCGGGATATCCATCGAACCCTAGCGGCGACGGGTCCCGATCAAAAGTTGGGGCATCCTTCGCCTTGGCCGATGCAATATCTATTAGGGGCGCGAGCATCCTCTTTTTGCTTGTTTGCATGGCCCGCTCGTCATGGCCGCGTTCCCACCTCTGTTTTACAGCAGTCCGCTACGGCCGGGGCTTATTGATCTGGATCCCTCCACGCTGCCGCCCGATCGCGAATATAAGGCCGTTCCTGATGTCGGCAAGCACCTGGTGTTCAGTTTCCTCACCACCGATGCCAGCCATGACGTGGCTCCCGTCCATTCTGATGCCACGCCGGTGTGCCTTTTCACTGTGGACGAGCGAGAGATGTGGATGAACGCGCCGGTCGAACTCGCGTTGACGCTCCAACGGCCACCGGCGCGCGGTACGGTCAAGATTGTTGCAGCAGAGAAGAACGAAGGCCTCTATGCGAGTGCCTGAATCCAACTTGGCGCGAATCGAAATGACGGCATCCGATAAAACCATGCGGCCCTGTGATGGCGGCAACAGATGGGAAGAGCGCCAATCTTAGCCCCGCGTCAGTTCTGCGTTGGTTGCGAGCTCCGCTATTTGTTCCCCGCGCAGTATAGTAGGGGCCAGGCCATCGCGGCCCATTTTCAAATAGGTGTCAGCCCTATCCTCGCTGGGAAGGAGGTTCCAACGCCGAAGACACTGCGCAAGGGTACCTACGCAGAACACATGACCCTCGGTTGCAAGCGTGGCAGCTGTATATGGAGACAATCCCATCGGTCCTGCATAAGAATTGCGAGTGGCAGGATTAAGACCTGACCGAACGATGGTTGCTAATAGTTGCCCGCCGCTGATCGGCCATTCACTAAATGATCGACTTATCATAAACGCCCGCATGAAATCCGGCCCTCGCCATTTGGGTAAAGGCCTGTGGGTCTTAAAATTGCGTTGCGCGTGGCCAGTTAAAAAACTTACTACCGTTCTTCGGTCAGTGCCATTTAGCGCAAAGAAACATGGAGAAAACGGCTACACCTGATCCAGAGGATTAACGAACGTTGGCTCTCCACTGTGCACGAGTTGGTCGAGGGTCGGGATTCCAGCTTTTCGAGTCGCCTTCCTGGCTTTCTTCCGCGCGGCTCGCCTCTTCTTGCTAGGCGCACGAACTTTGACCTTCTTCACAGCCGTTTTTCCCTTTTTGGGAATAGCCTTCTTCGAAGACTTGGACGCCACCCGCTTTGCGGCTTTCTTCTTCTTTGCCTTCTTCGCCATTGGCTCTTGCTCCGGCACTGCTATTCCAGACGTTATCCCAAATAAGGCGAGGCGTTCAAGCGAGCTTCGCAGGCTCGACATTGAGAAACAGTTAGCCAGTGACCGATCTCTTCTGGCACTTAGTTGCCGTTCTTGCGAACGGCGATGCCCACCCAATGCGGCGGTGCGAAGGGCTTACGCTCCGCGGTATTGTCGATGGGGACCCGCATGGTGCGCAGGGTGCTTCGGTCGAACATCAGCACCGACTGGCCATCCGGCATCCAGCTGGGCAGGCCCAGGCCTCGCGACGGCATCTCGAAAGTGGACAGGCTGGCGCCCGCCCGCGTGATGATTTTCACCGTCACGCTTTTGGTGGTCTGGCTGACCACCGCAAGCTTTGTCCCGTCGGGCCAGAAGCGCACCCGATCGATGACCGAAAGCCCGGCATCCAGCAGCATGGTGGGCGCCGCGCCCGGCTTCAAAAGCCAGATCGCATTGGTACCCGAGCGATTGGACAAGAAAGCCAGGGTCCCATCGGGTGCGAAGCTGAGAGACCAGGAGCCCCTCAGCCCTGTCCTGGCCATTGAGCCAGAGCGCGCCCTAACTAGCAACCTGCACAAACAGAAGGGATTGACTGCTGTTTCAGGGCCTTAGGCTGCTACCCCGTAGCGCCCGGAGAGCCAGACCGGCCAGTAAATCGGCTAGGCGATGCCGACAAATTGAATGTCCGCTTTGGGTCAAAAGCGGTCATTCGACCCCGGTCAGCTGAATGGCTGCTTTACCCCCCAAAGCGGTCATTCGTCCCCTACCAGCCCAATGTCGGCTTTGACCCATAGGCGAGGCGCCAGAATGGTGACCGCCCATTTGCGGCGTGCAGCGCCTCAAAGGGCCCCAGATTTACGTCCAACCGATCCTTAGAAACCCTTTGATTTTCGTGGTTTTGGATCGGCCGACTATTCCGGGAAGGTCGTGGCCGTATATTGAAAAACGGCCCCCCGTTAGCCCCCCGAGGGGTAATGGTGGGCGGTACAGGGATCGAACCTGTGGCCCCTTCCATGTCAAGGAAGTGCTCTCCCGCTGAGCTAACCGCCCGTAATTCAACATATCTTCCGCATATCGCTAAGCGGATCTATTAGTCTTTATACCTTGCCGAGTAAGGGGCGACCCTAACTATGTCAAGGAAGTGCTCTCCCGCTGAGCTAGCCGCCCCACCGGCAGGAAGGCGGCTTCTATAACGTCGGGCTTCCCGGGGGGCAAGCGGGCCCCCGCCGGAACCGGCCCCCTCGCCGGCTCCAGGCTGAAGCCCTTGGCTTAACGGCTATTTTCCAGGCTGAAGGTCACCAGGGCGGTGGCATGGCTGACCGCCGGCGCGCCGTCCTTGAGGGCGGGCTTGTAGACCCAGTGCCCCACGATCCAGGCTTGCGCGGCCTCGTCCAGAAGCGCGTGCCCGCTGGAAACCGCCACCTCGGCCCGGCCGACATGGCCGTCATCCAGCACGGTCAGGCACAAGGTCACATTGCCTTCCATCCCCGCGCGCCGCGCCGCCACCGGATAAGGCGGCGTGGTGTGGGTAGATGCGATGCTCACCGGCGCGCGGTCCACGCCTGCGCCTGTGCCAGACGGTGTGGTTTTGCCAGGCTGTGTCGAGGTCGCGGTGATGGTGTTTTCACTGGGCTCACGCGCGACCGTGATCTGCGGCAGATCAACAACCACCTTGGGCGGTGTAACGAGCTTCGGCGTTGGCGGTTCGACCGGCGTCGCCTTCGGCTCGGGTATCGGCAAAAGATCTATGACACCGTCGGCGATATGCGTGACGTGATTGACCAGACCACTCGTGAACAACCAGGCAATTGCGATCTGCAGACTGATGGCCAACGCCAGGATTGGCAGGCGCTGCAGCGGCGATTGATGCAGCGACATTTCGATGTGTGAAGGACGCTCCATTATTCCCTCCTGTGACGCCGGAAAATGTCCGGGCCGTGAAATGTTACACCTTTCAATGCCCGTCGTTTATGGATATTATGAGATGTCAGTGCCCACCAGGCGCGGATGCGCGCCTTCTGGAATGGCATCGTTTCGCGCCCATTGCTGGGCGCGGCTTTCCCGATGTCTTGAAGGGATCGCGATTAAGCGGCGGCCAGCATCCGGTCCACTTCCGCCACGATCTCGCGCAGGTGGAAGGGCTTGGACAGGACCTTGGCCTGCTTGGGCGCGCCGCTCGCTGGATGCAGCGCAACAGCGGCAAAGCCGGTGATGAACATGATCTTCAGGGTGGCGTTCAGTTCGGCGGCCCGCTTGGCCAGTTCGATCCCGTCCATGCCCGGCATCACGATGTCGGTCAGCAGAAGATCGAAGGTAAAGCCCTTGATGCACTCATAGGCGTCGCCGCCATCGCCGAAATCGGTTACCGCATGGCCGGCCTTGACCAGCGCAGCCGCAAGGAACTTGCGCAGCGATTCATCGTCTTCCGCCAAAAGGATATGCGCCATGTGTGCCCGCCTGCCCGCCCCTATAAGAGCCTATACAGGGCAAAGCTGTAAACTGCGGTTAACGAGGAACCTTGCCAGCCCCCCCGCCCGGTGCAACCCTCTGGGCCGGTAACGAGTCTTAACGCCATGGAATTGCCGACAGACCCCGCAGAAAACACCCCTTTCCGCCTGGACCGCCCAGCGCGCCAGACGGTGCCGTTCCTGTTTGCCTCGCCCCATTCGGGGCGGCGCTATCCCGCCAGCCTGCTGGAACGGAGCCGGCTGGACGCCATCACTCTGCGCCGGTCCGAGGATGCCTTCGTCGATGAGCTGTTCGCGGGCGCTGTTGGCCTGGGCGCGCCCCTTCTGGCGGCGCTGTTTCCCCGCGCCTTCCTGGACGTCAATCGCGGCATGGCCGAGCTGGATGTCGGCATGTTTGACGGCGCGGTGGGCGTACCGGTGGATTCGCCAAGCCCGCGCGTCTCGGCCGGGCTGGGTGTCATTCCCCGCATCGTGCGCGACGGCGCCGAGATCTATCGCGGCAAGCTGGGACGGGGGGAAGCCGATGCGCGCCTGGCCGAGCTTTATCGGCCCTATCATGCCGCCCTCACCGCCTTGATGGCGGAAACGCAGCGTCGCTTCGGCGTGGCGGTGCTGCTGGATTGCCATTCCATGCCGTCCGCCCTGTCAGTGCCCGACATCGTGCTGGGCGACCGCTATGGCGCCAGCGCCGCGCCGGCCTTGACCGCGCGCGCCGAGGCCGCCTTTGTGCGCGAAGGCTTTTCGGTGGCGCGCAACACGCCTTATGCCGGCGGCCACACCACGGCCCAGTACGGCAAAGTGGCGGCGGGCTGTCACGCGCTGCAGATCGAGATCAATCGCGCGCTGTACCTGGATGAAGACAAGATCACCAAAAAGCCGGTGTTTGAATCGTTGCGCGCCCGGCTGACCCGGGCGATGGAAACACTGACGGCGATCCCGCTGTCGCAGCTAGGCGGCCCCAGCCAATTGCCGCAAGCCGCGGAATAGAGTCCGGGACCTGAAACCCGCGCGGCGCAGACGCGTTTTTAAGGGGCACTCCCCAATGGGGTTCCTCATGTTCCATTTTCGCACGCTTGCTTTATGCGCCGTCGTTTGCGCCGTCGTTATAGTGGTCCCCGCGCTGGCCAGCGCAGAGGAGATGGCGCCGGTGGCGCTGAACAGCCTGTCTTCGCGCCCTCTATCACCTCCGCCAAGGTGATGGATCAGAACCGCCATGCGCTGGGCCAAGCGACGGGCATCCAGACGGATCAGTATGGCAAACCGTCCGCGCTGGCCTTCCGCGCCGGCAATGGCAGCACCGTGGTGATCTCCGCCGCTGCCGTCTCTTTTGACGGCACCGTGCTGGTCGCCGATAACGACCAGCCCCAAATCGCAGCGCTCAACGCCGCGCGCGTGGCTTCCGCCAACTAAGCGCCATTTTTGACCAGGGATTTTGTGGCCTGAGCAGGAGCGCGGGAGCGAAGTGGGCTTAAGGCCCATGAGCGACGCCCCTATGGAGTGC
>JACCXK010000217.1 GCA_013697055.1 Alphaproteobacteria bacterium | reverse complement strand
ATATGGTACCGGTGGCCCGATTGTCGCGCCGGCAATCGCGGGCCGGAGCGTAGGCCCCCGGGGGCGGAGCCCCGTCATAACGAGAGGGTGGCGGACCAGCGTCATAGCGCGGCGTGGACGGCGGCGGACCATAGGCGCGATCCGGCGGGCCGTAATCACGATCGCGGCGGGCGAAGCGCACACGCTGGAAATGGCCGTCGCGGTCGTAATAGCCGTCACGATCGGCATCGCTGTAATAGCCGCCGGGGTCATTGCCGGGAGGGGCCATGCTGGGCTGCTGCGGCAGCCGGTCCCGGTCGCGTCCCAATCCCCGGATACGCTGGTAGCGGCCGTCGCGGTCATAATAGCCGTTGGTATCCTGGTTGGAATAAAAGCCGCCAGGATCATTGCCGGGCGGCACCCAGGACGGTGCTGCCATGGCGCTGACGGACAGCAACGTCGCGGCTGCGCAGGCGCTCAGCAGGATTTTCTTGATGGACATGAGTCTCTCCCTAATTCATCGGCACTCAGGCTGGCCGCCACCGCCTGAACCCCATATGAACGGAATGGGGCCCGTCAGCGACGAAACGCAGTCAGCTTACGGAATAATCCGTGACCACCCAGCCGCCACTTTCAAATGACAGGGTGACGGTTTCGACGGCCGCCGCCTTATGGGCGAAAACCGAATCATACTTGATAACCGCGACATTACTTTTGCTGAGGTCGATGGATTTCAGGTTGCGGCTGGCCATCGCGCCCAGGGGCTCGCGACGCGATCCGGCGTCCTTGGCCCAGGCATCAGTCTTCTGACGGTTCTGGAAGGCCTTGCCGGCCTCGCTCCAGCTTTGGGCATAATTCTTGTCGTCCACCAGCACCAGCCACTGCTTGGCCCGGTCATCGGGAGCAGGAGTGGCACCGGATACAGTCTTGCTGCCGGTGATGGGCGTGTTGGTGACCGGCGGGGTTTGGACCTTGGCAGGCGCCGCGGACGGCGTTTTGACCGGATTTTTCTTGGTCTGGGCAAGAACCGGCACGCTGGAAATCAGCAGAGCGGCAAGCAGGGAACGAATGAACATGAGCGGCCTCAAATATGCGCAATCTATCGCAGGGATAACGCGCAAGATGCCGCGCGGTTCACCCGATACTTAATAGGTCCTGGCCTTGGGCTTTATGTATTCGATGTCGCTGGTGAGGGTGTAGGTGTGCACCGGGCGGTAATCGATCTTGGTCCGGCCGGTTTCGACATCCAGCCAGGTCAGGGTGTGCTTCATCCAGTTTTCGTCGTCGCGATTGGAATAATCCTCGCGGGCATGAGCGCCGCGGCTCTCAAGGCGGTTGACCGCGCCTGCCACCGTCACCACGGCCTGCTGGATCAGATTGTCGAACTCCAGCGTCTCCACCAGGTCGGTGTTCCAGATTATGGAGCGGTCGGTGATGCCGATATCGCCGCGCTGGGCATAGATGTCGCTGACGCGCTTGAGCCCCTGGGTGAGCGTGTCGCCGGTGCGGAACACGGCCGCGTCTTCCTGCATCGCCTTCTGCATCGCCAGCCGCATCACCGCCGTGGGCGTGCCGCCCGTGGCGTTGCGCAAGCGGTCGAAGCGCGCCATGGCTTCGTCGCCGGCATTCTTGCCCAGTTCCTGATGGGTCTTGACGCCTTGCAGGGACTTGGCCGCCTGCACACCCGCCGCCTTGCCGAACACCACAAGGTCGATCAGCGAGTTGGAGCCGAGGCGATTGGCGCCATGCACCGACACGCAAGCCGCTTCGCCCACCGCCATCAAGCCGGGCACCACCGTGTCGGGATTGCCGCCGGTGAGGGTCAATGCCTCGCCGGTATAGGCGCACGGAATGCCGCCCATATTGTAATGCACCGTCGGCAGCACCGGAATCGGCTCCTTGGTGACGTCGACGCCGGCGAAGATGCGCGCCGATTCCGAAATGCCGGGCAGGCGCTCATGGATGATCTTGGGATCCAGATGCGACAGATGCAGATGGATATGATCCTTGCCGGGGCCGACGCCGCGGCCTTCGCGGATCTCGATGGTCATGGCGCGCGAAACGACGTCGCGCGACGCCAGGTCCTTGGCGTTGGGGGCGTAACGCTCCATGAAGCGCTCGCCTTCGGAATTGGTGAGATAGCCGCCTTCGCCGCGCACGCCTTCGGTGATCAAGACACCGGCGCCGAAGATGCCGGTGGGATGGAATTGCACGAACTCCATATCCTGCAGCGGCAGGCCGGCGCGCAGCACCATGGCGTTGCCGTCGCCGGTCTGGGTATGGGCGCCGGTGCACGACAGATACGAGCGGCCATAGCCGCCGGTCGCCATGATCACCTGATGGGCGCGGAAGCGGTGGATGACGCCGTCATCCAGGTTCCATGCCATCACCCCGCGGCAGGCGCCACCTTCCATGATCAGGTCGAGGGCGAAATACTCGATGAAAAAATTGACTTCATGCTTCACGCACTGGCCGTAAAGCGTGTGCAGCATGGCATGGCCGGTACGGTCGGCGGCGGCGCAGGTGCGCTGCACGATGCCCTGGCCATAATTGGCGGTCATGCCGCCAAAGGCGCGCTGGTAGATCTTGCCTTCATCGGTGCGGGAGAAGGGCATGCCGAAATGCTCCAGCTCATACACCGCGTCCGGCGCATTGCGGCAGAGATACTCGATGGAGTCCTGGTCGCCCAGCCAGTCCGAACCCTTGACGGTGTCGTACATGTGCCAGCGCCAATTGTCCTCGCCCATATTGCCCAGCGATGCGGCGACACCGCCTTGCGCCGCCACCGTATGGCTGCGGGTGGGAAATACCTTGGTGATGCAGGCGGTCTTGAGACCCTGCAGGGCGCATTCCAGCGTGGCGCGGAGCCCCGCACCGCCGGCGCCGACAACGACGACGTCGAACGTGTGGTCAACGATGGTATAGGCGGGCATGGATTATCCTATGGCGATGCGGACGATCGCAAAGAGGCAGGTCGCGGTGACGGCGATGACGGAAAAGCGGATCGTCAGCATCAGGAATATCTTGCTGCCGGCGGTGTGAATGTAATCGTCCACCACCACCTGCAACCCCAGATAGGCGTGCCATAGCGAGAAGACGACAAAAGCGCCCATCAGGATCGCGTTCCAGGGATGGGTGAGAAACTGCAGCGCGGTGACTTCGCTGGTGCCGGCCAGGCCCAGCATGGCGTAGCCGAACCAAAGCGACAGCGGGATCAGCGCTACGGAAGTGACGCGCTCGTGCCAGAAATGGCCGGTGCCCGAATGGGCCGAGCCCATGCCGCGGACCTTGTGCAGCGGTGTCTCAGCGGAGTTCATCGCAGATATCCTCCGTGGCCGGTCCAGGCGAGGGCGAAGAGAGCCACCGCGATCACGACCGATCCCACCAGGATCATCATGCTGTTGCGTTCGGCCAGGTTCTTTTCAAAACCATAGCCCAGGTCCCAGGCCAGGTGACGGATGCCGTTGAGGAAGTGATAGACCAGCGACCAGGTCAGGCCGAACACCACCAGCAGGCCGATGGGCGTGTCGGACAAGGCATGAAAGCTCTGCCAGCCTTCCGGGCCATTGGAGATCGAAACCAGCCACCAGGCCAGGATCACGGCGCCGACCGACAGGCCGACTCCCGTGGCGCGGTGGGTGATGGATGTCGCCATCGTGACCGGCCAGCGATAGATGGTGAGATGGGGCGAAAGCGGCCGCGTAGACGCGACCGGTTTTTGCGGATTGTCCGCCATCAAAGCCCCCTCCGAAGGCAAAAACCGAAGAACGGGGCGGAGTGTAGGGGCGGGGCGCTTCCAGTCAACCGTTGCACGCGAGGCCCACTCGCTTTGGGACGCAGCTTGCGTCAAATTCTCCCAGGTGGGGGCAAATGCGCGAATCAACGGCGGACACAGGGGTTTGGCAACGGACTGGGCTGGCTCTGCCGGTCGAGGGCGTGGCTGTCTGCGCGGCCGGGATGGTCATCCTCAGCGTCATGTTCTTGTCGGTTGCCTTCTGGAACGGCTTCCCCCTGATTTTTTTCGACACCGGCGCCTATCTGCTGGAGGGATTGGGCCATATCTTTCTGGTCGAGCGCGCACCGATCTATGCCGAGCTGCTGTTCCTGGCGTGTGGCCATTTTAGCCTGTGGCCTGCCGTGGTGCTGCAGGCGCTGATGACCAGTTACCTCATCCTGGAAGTGGCCCGCGCCGAGGTGCCGGGCCTGACCTTGAAGGGGCTGATCGGCATCGGCGCGGCCCTCAGCCTTTTGACCGGTATCGCCTGGTATGTGGGACAGGTCGAGCCGGACATCTTCACGCCCGTTGTGATCCTGGGAAGCTGGCTGCTGCTGTTTCGCTCCGGCAAGCTGGGTAGGACGCGGCTGTATTGGGTAACGGGACTGACAGGATTGGCGGTGGCCTGTCATCCCTCGCATCTGGGCTTGATGGGCGGCCTTTTGATCTGCGCCGCGGTCCTCAAGTTCGGGATGCGCCACTGGCGGCTGCCCAGGCCCGACATAAGGCGCGGCCTGATCGGCCTTGGCACAGGGATCAGCCTGATCGTGGTGGGCAACTTCGCGCTCACCGGCAATTTCTTCATCAGCAAGTCCGGCTCGGTTTTCATCTTCGCCCGGCTGATGCAGGACGGCATCGTCAAGCGTCTGCTGCAGGACACCTGTCCGCCGCAAGGCGATATCCCCTGGCGGCTTTGCGAATACAAGAACCGGCTGGCGACCAGCGCCAATGGCTGGCTGTGGGGGGCGGGCAGCGGCTTTCACGCTTTGGGCGGCTTCATCAGCCAGACGCAGCAGAAGGAGGATGGCCGCATCATCGCCGAAAGCCTCAAGCGCTATCCGGCGATGCATTTGCGCGCCGCGGTCTATGATTCGCTGCTGCAATTCCTGCAGTTCAAGACCGGTGACGGCATCGAGCCGCAACAGTCCATCGTGATACCGAACTTCCGCCGCATGATCCCGCAGCAGTTGCCCGCCTATCTGAAGGCGCGCCAGCAGCACGGGCTGATCCGCTTCAAGGTGCTGAACCTGATTCATGTGCCGGTGGGTGCGATGTCGGTGCTGGGGCTGCTTTTGCTGCTCCAGCATGCGTCCGCGCGCCGGTCCTGGGACCAGGCCAGCCTGCCGGCGCTGGTGCTGCTGGGGCTGGTGGGCAATGCCATCATCTGCGGCACATTTTCCAATCCCCATGACCGCTACCAGTCCCGGGTGATCTGGCTGCCCAGCCTTGTCCTGCTTCTGGCTGTCGCCCGTGATCGCCGCGCGTTGCAACCGGTCCCGGAATCCGGCACTTAACCCTCATGGCCCAGTCCGTCCGCATCGCGCCGTCGATCCTTTCCGCCGATTTCTCCAAGCTGGGGGCGGAGATCGAGGCCATTGAAGCCGCCGGCGCCGACTGGATCCATGTCGATGTGATGGACGGCCACTTCGTGCCCAACATCACCATCGGGCCGCAAATGGTGAAGGCGCTCAGGCCACATGCCAGGAAACCCTTCGATGTCCATTTGATGATCTCGCCGGTGGACCCCTATCTGGAAGCTTTCGCCGAAGCAGGCGCTGACGGCCTGACGGTGCATCCCGAAGCCGGGCCGCATGTCCATCGCACCCTCCAGCATATCCGCAAGCTGGGGAAGAAGGCCGGCGTGGTCCTCAATCCCGGCACGCCGGTGGACGCGCTCGACAATCTGATGGATCTGATCGACCTGATCCTGGTGATGAGCGTCAATCCCGGTTTCGGCGGCCAGAGTTTCATCGAAAGCCAGCTCAAGAAGATCGAAGCTGCACGCAAACGCATCGACGCCCAGAAATTGATTGATGGCCGTGACATCGCGCTGGAAGTGGATGGCGGCATCACGCCGCAAACGGCAAAGCGCGCGATTGCCGCCGGCGCCACGGTGCTGGTGGCCGGCACATCGGTGTTCCAGGGCGGGCCGTCGCAATACGCCGCCAATATTTCCGCCCTGAGAGGCTGACGTGCAGGCGCAGCAGCTCCTGCCGCTCCTGCCGGAATTGAGCCGGGCGGCTTCGCGCCGCTCTGCCGCGCCGGTTCGGGTGTGGTGGCGGCAGAATTGGTTCTATCGCCGTTTCCTCAAGGGCCCCTTGGCGGACCATGTCGTGTTCCATCCCTGGGACGCGGCGCCGCGCCGGCTGGAAGAAGCCGACAGTCTGTTGCGCGGGCGCTTCCGTTTTTACGGCGTGTCGGTGGATGTGCCCGAAGGGGGGTCGGTGTTTGATCTCAATCCGCCAACCCCGGCCTGGCAGATGGGGCTGCACAGCTTTGCGTGGCTGCCGGCCTTGTCCAATGCCGGCGGCGACAATGCCCGCACGCTGGCCACCAACCTGATCGGCCAGTGGGTCAGGCGTTATGGCGCCTATTCCGAGCCGGTCTGGCTGCCGTACATCATGGCGCGGCGGCTGGCCGCCATCTTCACCCATGGCCGTATGGTGATCCTCAATTCCGATATGATGTGGCGCTCGCGCCTGTTTGTGTCGTTGCGCGAACAGTGCCGGATGCTGGAACGCACCTCGCGCGAGGCCCCCGATGGCTTGCCGCGCCTGGAAGCGGCCGCGGTGCTGGCGCTCTCGGGCCTGTGCCTGGATGACAGTCCCAAGCGGCGCGAAACAGGTCTTGCCCGGCTGGAAGAAGAGATCGAGCGCCAGATCCTGCCCGATGGCGGGCATGTCAGCCGTTCGCCCGAACAGCTGCTGTCGGCCTATCGCCACATCATCATGATCCTGGAATCCCTCAGCGCGGTGGGCGAAGAGCCGCCGCATGCCTTGCGCAATGCCCATGACCGCATGGCGCCGATGCTGCGCTTCTTCCGCCATGGCGATGGCGCGCTGGCCTTGTTCAATGGCGGGGCGGAAGGCGATCCGCGCATGATCGCGGGCCTGCTCGCGCGCGATGATGTGCGCGGCCAGCCTTTTCACCATGCCCGCCACAGCGCCTATCAGCGCCTGACGGCGGGACGCACCTTGTGCATCCTGGATTGCGGCAAGACCCCGGAAGGGGCCTTTGCGCTGGAGGCCCATGCCGGGGCTTGCGCCTTTGAACTGTCGAGCGGCAATGACCGCATCGTGGTCAATTGCGGCGCCGGCGGGCTGACGCACCAGCCTTGGAACTGGGCGCTTCGCGCCACCGCCGCCCACTCCACCCTGACCTTGGCGGATACCTCCAGCGCCCAGATCCTGCCGGTCGGGTTGGCCCGCGACCTGCTGGGTCCGCGCCTCACGGGCGGCCCCAGGGCGCCCCTGTCACGCCGGGTGGAGACCTCCCAGGGCTGGACGGTGGAGGCGATGCATGACGCCTATGTCGAGGCTTTCGGCATGCGCCATGAACGCCAGATCACCATGTCGCCACAGGGGCTGATGGTGACCGGCCGTGACCGGCTGGTCCCTGCGGAAGGCGCCGCGGCCGGCAGCTGCAGCTTCACCGTGCGCTTCCATATCCATCCGGATGTGCGGGTGTCGCGGCTGGACGGCGGCGGCA
This sequence comes from Alphaproteobacteria bacterium, assembly GCA_013697055.1. Classification (GTDB taxonomy): domain Bacteria; phylum Pseudomonadota; class Alphaproteobacteria; order Micropepsales; family Micropepsaceae; genus Rhizomicrobium. The sequence goes on along the minus strand of JACCXK010000217.1, from coordinate 494 downwards.
TCCTGCTCAAGCTGCCGGGCGGCGAGGGCTGGCGCTTCCGGGCGGGAGGCGGGATGCTGGATGTGGAGGAAAGCGTCTATCTGGGCGGCCATGTGGTGCGCCGGGCCGAACAGATCGTCATCAGCGGCACGGTCAAGGACGCCCCTGCCGAAATCGCATGGGTGTTTGAACAAATCGTTGCGTAGCGAAGGGTTGTTCCCAGCGTCCGGCACTGGCAATCTCAGCCGCAAATCACCCGCCTTCAGGAGCCTTTCATGGTCGAAATCATGCTGCCCAAGAATAGCCGGGTGAAGAAGGGCAAGGTTTGGCCGGCCGACAGAAACGCCAATGGCAAGAAGCCCAAGCGCACCAAGGAATTCAAGGTCTATCGCTACAATCCCGACGCGGGCGAAAATCCCAGCGTCGATACCTATAGCGTGGACCTGGACAATTGCGGCCCCATGGTCCTGGACGCGCTGATCAAGATCAAGAACGAGATCGACCCCACCCTGTCT
>JACCXK010000158.1 GCA_013697055.1 Alphaproteobacteria bacterium | reverse complement strand
CCTGAGCAGGGTGCCGCGGGCTTCGCCATCGTGATTCCTGGCATAGGCGGCGCGCGCATCGATCAGCGCCCGCACATCGTCCGCGATCCAGTCGCCGAACTGGCTTTTCAAAGTGTCCATGGCGCTTTCGGCGCGCTTCATGGCGGCCATGTCGATGCCGCCCATGCCGCCGCCCACCTTGGCCTTCAGCATGTTGGGCGGCATGAAAAGTTCGATCGGCTGCTGGCGTTTCATGACTTACTCCGCTGCCTGCTGTTTGGGGGTCTCGGTGCGGCGCTCGGGCCCGCGATATTCCTCGACGCCGCGGCGGCGGCGGCAGGGGCCGAAATAGCCAAGGGTGCGCACATAGGGGCGGGGATGCTCGATCACCGCCACCAGCCGCGACATCACCGTCTTGACCGACACCGGCTTGGCGATGAACTCGTTGACGCCGGCGTCGCGCGCGCGGGCGACATGATCAAGGCTGGTATGGCCGGTCAGCATGATCACCGGCACGAAGGGGTTGGGGGTCTGGGGATTGGTGCGGATCATCTGGACCAGATCCAGGCCCGACATGCCTTCCATCACCCAGTCCAGCAGGATCACGTCGGGATTGGATTCGCGCAATATGTGCCAGGCGCGCTCGCCGCTATCGGCTTCGTAGATCTGGATGACGCCGAAGGCCTGCAGGATGGTGACCACGAGCTTGCGCATGTGGGCATTGTCGTCCACCACAAGAATCTTCAGCCGGTCAAAACGGTAGTTGCTCATTGCCCATGCCCAAACCGCCCCGAGTGAGGCGTCCAGACGTCAGACTAACTTAACTGGGATTAACTATTCGTGAACCCGCGCATTACCCCTCCGGCCTTCGCTGGCTCGAGAACCGTCCATACGCTGCCGCTATGGACCGGCCATCTCCCCTTTGGAAGCGCGCTGACGCGCGCCCCCGGGGGAGGTCGGGATTTAATCGCTGAACTGCTCGGCCAGGATGCGTTCGTCCAGGCTATGTCCGGCATCGTACAGCATGGTCATGGAGATGCTGCGGTCCTCGGCCACGTCCACGGCGGTGACGTCGCGCACTTCGAAATCATCGGCCACGGCGCTGACCGGGCGCTTCTGACTTTCCAGCATCTCGAAGCGGACCTTGGAGCGGTGGGGCAGTAATGCGCCGCGCCAGCGCCGGGGGCGGAAGGCGGAAATCGGCGTCAGCGCTAGCAGGTCGGCGGTGATCGGCAGGATCGGGCCATGGGCCGACAGGTTGTAGGCGGTGGAGCCGGCCGGGGTGGAGACCAGCACGCCATCGCAGATCAGTTCGGTGATGCGGGGGCGGCCGTCCACCATGATGCGGATCTTGGCGGCCTGGCGGGTCTCGCGCAGCAGCGAGACTTCATTGAAGGCGCGGGCCTCGATGGCGCGCGACTGGGTGTGCGCGGTCATCTTGAGGGGATGGATCACCGCTTTTTCGGCGGCCTCCAGGCGGGCCGGCAACTCGTCCTGGTGATACTCGTTCATCAGGAAGCCGACGGTGCCGCGGTTCATGCCGTAGATCGGCTTTCCCTTGCCGGTGAAGCTGTGCAGGGTCTGCAGCATGAAGCCGTCGCCACCCAGCGCCACCACAATGTCGGCATCTTCGGGACCGGAATCGCCATAGCGTTCGCGCAAGGCCGCGACGGACTCGGCCGCATGGTGCACGGCGACGAAATGCAGCTTGGTCATGGAACGGCCCTTGGGAAGACTTCAACCTAGCACAGGGCGGAAAAGGCGGGAAATCAGGCGGTCAAGGCGCCGCGCAGCTCATCCATCGCCGCCTGGCGGGTCAGGGTGGTGAACACCAGGTCCACTTCCTTGCTGTCCTGGCTGGTCAGGTTGGACGGCAGGTTGCGCGCCTGGCGCGACAGATTGAAGACGGTGTTGAACACCGACCGGTCTATGCCGGCGGCCCGGCAGGCGACGGCGACAATGCGCGCGCCTTCGTCATAGAAGCCCTTGCGGAAGCAGTTCAAGTCCACGCCCACCAGCTTGGAGAAGGCGAGGTCGAACAGGTCCACCTGGCCTTGGCTCAGCACGCGCATCAGGAAGCCGGCCTTGAGCTGGCCGCTGGCGGCAAGTTTTTCGATCAACTTCATGGCGCTGTCGGCGGGCGGGTACTTGGGACCCGGCGGCTCGCTCTGCATCACGATCTGGACGTCCTGCAGCGCCGCTTCCACATTCTTGGGCGCGATCGTGTAGTTGATCTTGATGTAGGTCTTCAGCGCGTCGGACACCCATTCGCACATGTTGGTGGCCAGTTGCGGCGGCAGGTCCGGGCGCTTGGCCAACGGTTCCTGCAAGCCGGTCAGGGCGCGCGATTTCTGCACCAGGGTCTCGTAGCTGGTGTTGGAAATCTTGGCGGTGACGTTGCGCACCAGCGCCAGCAGCACGGATTCATGTTCCGAACGGACCAGGGCGTCGGTGACAGGGACACCGATATGGGGGCGGCCCGCACACGCTTCCTGGTGGCCGATGCCGGCTTCGGCGATCAGCCTGAGCACGTCGCTTTCGGTCAGCAGCGGGGACTTGATGATCAGGGGGCGGGCGACTTCGATCGTGTCGTCCACCAGAAGCAGGATCAGGTCATGCGGGGCGGTGGGATCTTCGGCCAGGCGCTGGGCCAGAGCGATACGGATCGCCATTTCCACATCGCGGGTCAGGCGGCGCAGGATCTCGCGCATCAACTCGCGTTCGCGCTCATTCAGGCCGGCGCCCTGGATGCGGTAGAGGGAGGCGACGGCGAGATAGATTTCCTCGCGGCTGGCGCCCGATTGCGGGTTCATCGCCAGCTGGGCCAGGCGGCCCATGTCACTCATATCGTGCGCGGTAAGCCCCAAGGCATGCCCCATGCTTCTGCAATATTCAGCCGCTTTTGCGGCCTTTTCTGGGGAAACTTTTATCAGCCCGACCCTTAACAGCCGATTAAGTCTCTTGCACGGAGGCGTCAAACGGTGTGCCCTGTTGCCGCATGAACGGGCGCAAATCCTGCCTTTTGGCCATTGACCAGGGCACCACCTCGACCCGGGCGATCCTGTTTGACGGACAGGCGCGCCCCTTGCGCAGCCATGCAGTGCCGCTCCGCCAGATTTACCCCGCCAATGGCTGGGTCGAGCATGACCCGGGCGAGATCTGGCAGGCGGCGCTGACCTGCTGCCGCACCGTGCTGGGCGGGCGCGATGCCGGCGATGTCGCCGCCATTGGCATCACCAACCAGCGCGAGACCTCGCTGCTGTGGGACAAGACGAGCGGCAAGCCGTTGCACAACGCCATTGTGTGGCAGGACCGCCGCGGCGCGGCGCGCTGCGCGGCTTTGAAGAAGCGCGGGCTGGAGCCGCAGATTTCCCGCAAGACCGGATTGCTGCTGGATCCCTATTTCTCCGCCACCAAGCTGGAATGGCTGCTGAAGAATGTGAAAGGCGCCAGGAAGAGGAATATTGCCTTCGGCACCATCGATAGCTGGCTGATCTGGAATCTGACCCGCGGCAAAGTCCACGCCACCGATGTCACCAATGCTTCGCGCACCATGTTGTGGAATCTCAAAACCCGCGACTGGGATGCGGGCCTCCTCAAGCTGTTCAGCGTACCGCGCGCGATATTGCCGAGGGTAGCAGAAAGCCGCGGCGATTTCGGCGCCTGCGATCCGATGCTCCTGGGCGCGGCCATTCCGATCTTGGGGGTGGCGGGCGACCAGCAGGCCGCCAGCTTCGGCCAGGCCTGTTTTGCGCCGGGCGATGTGAAGTCCACCTATGGCACCGGCTGCTTTGCGCTGGTCAACACCGGCAAGGCGGTGCCGCGATCCCGGAACCGGCTGCTGGCCACCGCCCTGGCGCAGAAACAATATGCCATCGAAGGCAGCATTTTCATCGCCGGCGCGGTGGTGCAATGGCTGCGCGATGAACTGGGCGTGATCGCCAGCGCTCCGGAAAGCCAGGCATTGGCAAAAAGCGCCAAGCCCGCTGAGGGCCTTTATTTCGTGCCGGCTTTCACCGGGCTGGGCGCGCCTTACTGGGATCCTGGGGCGCGTGGCGCGATCCTGGGCCTGACGCGCGACGTGGGCAGGGCGGAAATCGTGCGCGCAGGCTTGGATGCGGTTTGTTACCAGACGCGCGATCTGTTGGAAGCGATGCGGCGTGACATGTCTGCGGCAAGGCTGACGCGATTGCGCGCTTTGAAAGTGGATGGCGGCATGGTGGCCAATGACTGGTTCTGCCAGCGGCTGGCCGATCTCACCGGTCTCAGCGTGGACCGGCCCAAGGTCACCGAGACCACCGCATTGGGCGCGGCCTATCTGGCGGGATTGGGCGCGGGCCTGTTCAAGGATCAGAAGGATATTGCAGCGCGGTGGGCGCTGGACCGCCGCTTCAAGCCCGCGCTGGCGAAGGCGGAACGCGACCGGCTGTATGCCGGCTGGAAGAACGCTGTTTCGCGCGTGCAGTAGCGGCTTCTGTATACAACCAGAAACATTGACAGTGCCGTAATGCCGCCTGACAGTCTGCATCGCCTTTGGGGGGCAGCATGACGGGGCAGGCCATCAGCATCGACAGCGCGCGCCATGGGCGGCGCAAGCCGGAAAGCCTGGCGCGGCTGAAGCAGGCGGCGCGCAAGCTGTTTGTGGAACGCGGCTATGACGCCACCCGTCCGCAGGACATCGCGCGCGAGGCGGGACTGGGGCACGGCACTTTCTATCTGCACTATCCCGACAAGCGCGCCTGTTTCCTGTCCTTCGTGGAAGATGCCCGCCAGGAACTGGATGGGCATCTGCAGAACTATCGCGCCGGCAACCAGACTTTCGAGCAGCGCATCGCCGCGACCCTCAGGGCAATCTATGAATATGCCGATGTTCATCCCGGCGTGCTGCGCGCCGCCATGACCGATGCGGCGATGATCGATGCCGAAGGCGATCAGGTGCAGCCCTTGTTGATGCAATGGGGCAGGGAATGGGCGGAGCTGATCCGGGGCGCGGCCCAGGACGGCAGCGCCTGTTCGTCCTATGACGCGGAGATCATCGGCCAGGCGATTGTCGGGGCGTTGCACCAGACCGGGCGCGAAGCGCATCGCTCCGGGCGCTGCCGCGAGGCGCTGGTGGCCAATCTCACCCGCTTTCTGACCCGGGCGCTGAAGCCGGATTGACGCCTCTGCCGGGGTGTCGTTGAACCCGCGCGTCCCCCGCCGTCTTTTTTGAAAGAAATGTCCGCGCGGGAAGACTGTTGCTCTGAGGGTGACGGAGGCGGATGCGAGACCCATGACGGGCCGTCAGGACTTCGACCGGATCGTGCGGGATCATGGCGCCATGATAAAGCGTATTGCGATCAGCTATGAAGCCGACGGCTCTTTGGCCGAGGAGTTGGTGCAGGAAATCTATTTTGCGGTGTGGCGGGCATTGCCCGGCTTTCGCGGCGATTCGTCGGTACGGACCTTTGTGGCGCGGATCGCAACCAATCGCGCCATAACGCATGTCGCGCGCGCATTGAAAATGCCGCCGGCCCTGGAACTCCATGAGCAAATTCCTGCTGCCGAGGACAATCCCGAGGGCCAGACCATCGCTGCCGATCGGCAAGCGGGACTGATTGCGGCGGTGCGGTGCCTTCCGCTGTCCTATCGCCAAGCCGCGACCCTGACGCTGGAAGGGCTGACTCCACAGGAGATCGCCGATTTCCTGGGTCTCAGCACCAACGCCGTCGCTATTCGCCTTTCGCGCGCCAGGGAGATTCTTCGCAAACAGATGGGAGACATGCCATGACGAAAAGCGCTTACTGGGACGAGCTGGGTATTGCCTGGTGTGCGGTTCATTCCCCGCTCGACATCGTCATCCCACGCCTCAAGGCGCGGCTGCGGGGCGAGTCGCTGCTGATCGGATTGTATGTGACGGCAGGATTGCTGCTCGGTATTGCCAGTGCCGGTCTCGGCGCTTTTACGCTTTGGATGGGCTGGACCCGTGAGGCGTGGTTTTTTGTCACGCGGGGTACCGCCTTGGTGGCGGTTTCGGCCATTATGATCGTTGCCTCCCTTCAATTGCTGCCCGTCATGGCAAGCGAGCAAGCCACCGCATTGCCAGACATGATTGACCTTTCCATCGCGCGGGCGGAAAGACTGGTGAGGGTGGTCAGGCTGGGATTTGCCGCTTGCGCCGTCACAACGGTGCTGGGACTGGCCGGCACGGCAATTCGAAATTATTCCGGCAAGCCACCGGCGATGTCGCCAATTTGGGCATTGGGGGTGACAGCGGTTCTGGCCTTGGGCCTGTTTTGGTATGGCCGCCACCTTGGCCGGACGCGGGCGAAATTCCGCTACTTGCAGACCGTCATGGCTGATGCAACCGGCGGGACGCATTGAGCTCAATCCATTCCGGCCTGCCTCGGTACCTTGCATTACATGCTAGCCTGGGGTAGGACGGCATTGCCGGCTGTCGTTACGCCTACACAGATAGTAGGGTGGCCGGGCTAAGGGAGCCAAGACCATGACACGGTGTTTTTCGATCGTTGCCGCCATCACCCTGGGATGCGCGGGCGCCGCCATCGCGCAGCCTGCCGACGACACGGCGATCAACGCCTTTGTCGAATCCCATACCGCGCGCACCCATCTGGGCAGGATCGCGCGCTGGGATGATCCGGTTTGTCCGGGCATCGCCGGCCTGCCGGCGAACTTCGGCAAGTTCATCCTGGAGCGCATCCGCACCGTGGCCGCCGCCGCCGGCGCCAAGGTGGATCCGGAAGGCTGCAGGGCCAATATCAGCATTGTCTTCACCACCTCGCCACAGGCCCTCATCGACGGCTTGCGCGCCAAGGATCCGGTGATGCTTGGCTATTTCGACAATAGCGACCAGGCCGACAAGCTGGCCAAGGTCAATCATCCCATCCAGGCCTGGTATGTCACCAAGACGGTGGATCTGCGCGGCAAATGGACCATCGATGCCAATAGCCGCTATCTCCATTCCAGCGCGAACTACGAAACAAGCGCAAGCAACGGTACCCGTGTCGGCGACGGCCTCAACAGCGCCTTCTTCAGCATCACGGTGGTGGCCGATCCCAGCAAGCTGGGTGCCTTTGAGATCGGGGCCCTGGCGGACAATGTCGCGATGCTGGCCTTGTCCCAGCCCAGCACCCTGGACGAATGCACGGCCCTGCCCAGTATCGAGAACCTGGCGCTGACGGGCTGCACCGCGGCCGCGAAGCTGCCTGCGATGAGCGCCAATGACAGCGGGTTTCTTTATGGCCTCTATCATGTGAAGCCGGGCGCTTCGCTGGGCGGCGCGAAAGACTCCATCGCCTTTGGGATGAAGGAAAAGCTGGCGGGGCGCTAGGCCGGGGTCTTTTGCGTCGTGTCGCACTGCGCTGTCGCTAGCGGTCGTCGCGCGTTCGCACACTGCCGCTACGAACCTCGGGTACGTCTTGTACACGTCGCTAGGCGCTCCTGCTCACGCCACAAAATTCCTCCGGCCTATTAGGCCAGCCTAACCGTTCGTGCTCTTGGTTACCGAGGCGACGGTCATTTCACCGCGCAACAGGTCCAGCGCATAGGCCAGCTGGAAGTCGTCATACTTTTTGCCCGGCGCGGCATAGATCACCGGTGAGTTGATTCGCTTGTCGGGCAGGGGCTCGCCGACCAGGTGACCCTGCAGGTCGGACTCCGAGGGGCGCAGCAGGCGGGAGAGATTGTCCTCGTCGCCTTGCGCCACCTTGATGTCCGGGGTGATGCCCAAAGCCTGGATGGAGTGGCCGGACGGGGTGTAATAGCGCGCCGTGGTCAGGCGCAGCGCGCCACGGCCTTCGCCCATGGGCAGGATGGTCTGCACCGAGCCCTTGCCGAAGCTGGTCATGCCGATGATGGTGGCGCGCTTGTGATCCTGCAGAGCGCCGGAGACGATTTCCGAGGCGCTCGCGCTGCCGATATTGATCAGCACCACGATCGGCTTGCCGTCGGTGATGTCGCCGGCCTTGGCGTCATAGCGCTGGGTGTCGGCGGTGCGGCGGCCGCGCATGGAAACGATCTCGCCGCTGGCGAGGAAATCATCCGACACCTGGACCGCCTGGTCCACCAAGCCGCCGGGATTGTTGCGCAGGTCCAGCACATAGCCCTTGATGCCGGGGCCGATCTGCTTCTTGAGATCCTTCACCGCCTTTTCAAGACCCTCGGCGGTCTTCTCGTTGAAGCCGGGCATGCGGATATAGCCGACATCGCCTTCGCGCCGCGAGGTGGTGGCGTTCACCGGCACATTGGCGCGCATCAGGATCACGTCGAAGGGATTTTTCTCGGCTGCTCGCAGCACCGTCAATGTGACCTTGGTGCCGGCGGGACCGCGCATCTTGTTCACCGCCTCGGTGAAATCGGTGCCGGTGATGGACTTGCCATCGATCGCCGAGATCTTGTCGCCGGTCTTGATGCCGGCGCGGGCGGCGGGCATGGCGTCGGTGGGGGTGATGACCTTGATCATGCCTTCCTCGGGCATCACGGTCAGGCCGACGCCACCGAACTGGCCGCGGGTGGTGATCTCGAACTCCCCGGCATAGGCCTTGGCGGTCATGTAACTGGAATGGGGGTCCAGCTGGGTCACCATGCCCTGTATGGCGCCTTCCACCAGCTCGGTGTCCTTGACCGGCACGGCATATTGGTCGCGCACCTTGGTGAAGGCGACGCTGAAAGTTTCCAGCTGGCTATAGGCGGGGTCGGCGCCATGGGCGGCGCTGAGCGCAATCGCGGCCGCGGCGCCTGCGACGATCCCGGCGCCGATCAAGGTCAGATTTCTCATGGGCCTCAGCCTAGACGCTTTCAAATACGCCGCCAAGGCGCTGGCGTCGGGATGGTTTCCGTCAGGCGTTGAGGCTGACCAGGGCGGCGCTGCCGGCGGGAACATCCAGCAAAGCCTTGCCGTTTTGGGTCCGGACGGGGGTTGATTTGCCGCCGGTCAAGGTTCCGTCGTCGGCGGTGGCCGCGCCGCCCAGGCTTGCACCGCTGGTGGCGGCCAGTGACGGCCCGGTGAGACGCATCACGCTGGCCCGTTTGGCCGCGGCGCCGGTGATTTCGACCGAGGCATCCCGGGTCATGTCCTTGTTGATGACGGTCAGGACGGTTTTGCCGTCCTGGCGTGTGGCATAGGCGGTGAGGTTGAGGCCGCCGGTATCGGCGGTGGCGGCGATCTGTTCGCCGCGTGCCGCATGGGCGAAGGCGAGCAGGCCAAAATATTCCGGCGCCGGCGCATAATGTCCCATCAAGTCGTCGGTGATGGGAGTGTATTTGCTGATCCGGCCCAGGTGATTGACGCCGGTTTCCATGTTCACGCCGCTGCAGCCATAGCCGGCCAGCACAAAGAGATAATCCAGCGCCCAGAGCGCGGACGCGAAGGTGTCGCTGACACCGGCGCGGCCGCCGCCGGAGAAGGACTGGGTCTCGCACATCCGCCAGGGAACGTGCGCGGCTTGCGCGGCCGCCTGGAATTTCCCCAGCGCCGGCTGGTATTTCTTTTCTTCCGCCAGCATGAGTTCGATGCTGGTGGCGGGATCGGCCTGGCCCATGATGTAGTGGTGCGCCGTCAGCAGGGCGATGTCGCCGCCTTCATCGCGGGCGAAGGATTCCAGCCACTCGGTGCGGAAGGCGATATCGGGTCCGGCGAAGGGCATGCGCGGCAGCACAGCACGTACCGCCGACTTGTAGCGGCGATAATCGCGCGCCCAGGCCTGGTAATCGTAATTGCCGCTGCGATGGCCGGAACGGGTGAAGAGATCGGGCTCGTTGCCGACCTCCATGGCGATAAGCTTGTCGCCCATCACCTGCGCGACGGCTTTGGCTTCTTCCACCGCATTGTCCAATTTGTCGCCGCCCAGATTGAGGCCCCAGATCAGCTTCCAGCCGGTCGCGTCGAGGAAGCCGCGCAACTGGCGGAGGTTCGCCAGGGTGAGAACGGTGTCCTTGGGCTCCCACTTGGAGGTGCCGTTGGCGTCGTAAATAGAAAAATCCGAGACATTGCCGCCGATGCGGATCACGCCGTCGCGCCCCAGGTTGCGGACCAGCTGGACGTAGGCGCGATTGTCCGCCGATAGCAGGCCCGGCGTCGCGACCGACGACGCCTCATAGCCGAGGCCCATATAATTGGACGGAATGGTGCGCAGGCGGCGAGAGGGATCGATGCGGATGGAAACCGGCGTGGCGGCGCGGGCGGCGCCCGCAAAAGGCAGCGCGGTGGCAGCGGCGAGAAGGGTGCGGCGTGAGAGGTTCATCTTGTATGCCTTGGCTTCTCGGAACTTACGGCGTCAGATCACGGGAAGCAGTTGATCAATCTGGTGCTCCAATTCGGGCACATATTTGGCCGAACGGCAAACATCCAATAGCGTGTTGCTCACGGCGACCAAGGCTGTCATTTTACGCGAAGTCGGCAAGGGAGAAACGATCGTCCCGGTCAGTGCGCCACCACGTGTTGCGAAGGTGTAATAGGTGCCATCCAGCACGATCTCGGTGGAGCTTGGGGCTGTATGTGACAAAGCCTTCTTCCAAAGCTGCAGTATCCTGTCTCCGGTTTTGATGGGAACCACTGCACGGCACTTGTCACGGTGAACAGTGCCTCCACGTTCAGGGCTCAGATATTCCGTGCCTCCGGCGAGCAGCCAGCCTTGACCAGATCGTTTTATGCCAAGCCCGTAACTGGGGCTCATGAAGAGAGCCGCATTTGCGGCGACATAAGCGTCGGCTTGACGGTCTATCAGGGTGCCGACGCCACCTAGGTCGGTCCATTTGCCTTGACCTGGCGTCAGATGATCTTGCGCCATGGGCGGTAGCGCCAACCAAACCACTGCCGCTGTCAGGATGTGAAAGCGCAAAGCTAAGGCTCCAGGCCGAGAATGCGCGAGGGATTGGTCTTGACCATCAGGTTGATGTCGGCGACCGACAGGCCTTCCTTGTGCAGGGCGTTCATGAATTCCAGCAGTCCGGCGGTGGGCATGGGGCGGGGATAGGGACGCGCGCCGCCAAGATCGCTGGAGATGATGCAATGGGTCGGGCCGACCGCCTTGATCCATTCGGCGTATTTGGCGACGGTCAGGGTGCTGCCCTTTTCCAGGGTGCCGCCATAGACGAACTCGATATAGGCGCCCATGCGCCCCGCTTCCTGGGCCTGGGCGACGGAGAGATTGGTGGGTCCTGCCATGCCATGGGTCGCCACCACATGCGCGATGCCGCGGGCGCGGGCTTCGTTGATCACCATCAAGGCTTCTTCGGCGGAGACATGGCCGGTCTCCAGCACCAGTTGTTTGCGGGTGGCGATGTAATCCAGCAGCGCCAGCACGGACGGCAGCAGCTTGCCGTTCTCGGAGACTTTGACTTCGGGACCTTTGCCCTTGACCTGGTTCTGGGCGTCGAAGGTGGGCAGCCAGACGATGCGGCCATAGCCGCCTTTCATGTCGGCCATGTGCTTGACGGCTTCGATGTTGATGCCGCCCACGGCGATGTCCTGGGTGATGCCGCCGAACACTTCCACACCCGGCACCATCTTGCGGACCATGTAGGCGAGGGAGGCAGTGTCTTCCCAATGGTTTTTCAGCACCACGGCGCGCATGCCGGCGGCTTTGGCCTGGCGGGCGACGTCATCGGCATCGATGGCGCGCGGGGCGCTGTCGGGATCCTGGTGGACATGGATGTCCACTGCGCCTTTCAGGGTGATCGCGTTGTCCTGGGCGAAGGCGGGTGTTGCGAGCAGGATGGCTGCAAGGATTGCAACTTTGTTCATGACACCCCCCAATTTGTCATGGCCGCGATCGTACGGTGTCGCTACTCACTGGTGGCCATCCATCTCAAAGCCAGTCTAGTGTCGCCATGGATGGCCGGGTCAAGCCCGGCCATGACATGGGAGTGTTACTCCGGATACCACTCCAGCAAGCGCACCTGCACGCCGCTGCGGTCGAGCGCCTTTTTGAAGGCCTGCACGTCCTGGCCCTTGTAGTGATAGGGGATCGCGATCTTGGGATGGAATGCCTTTACCGCATCGGCGGCTTCGGCCGGGGTCATGGTGTAGGGCAGGTTCATCGGGATAAAGGCGACGTCGATATCCTTGAGGGCGCGCATTTCCGGCACGCCTTCGGTGTCGCCGGCGAAATAGATGTTCTTGCCACCGTAATTCACCACATAGCCATTGCCGCGGCCCTTGTCGTGGAAGGGCTGGCCGGTGGGCTGGTTGTGGCTGATGTTGTACATCGGCACGGCGGTGATCTTGAAATCATGCCAGCGGGTGGTTTCGCCATTGGCCAGCACCCGCGCCTGGGTGATGGTCTTGGCCACGGCGGCGGGCGCGATCACGGCGGTGCCGGGCTTGCTGAGCTTGGTGACGTAATCGGCATCCATGTGATCGCCATGGATGTCGGTGATCAGGATCAGGCCCCCCGGACCCATGCCGTCCATCTTGGCGGGCTTGGCCGGGTCCAGATAGATGATGTCCTGGCCGGCCTGGATCTTCACCGTGGCGTGATAGATGGGCGTGATGCGCAAGGCGCTAGCCTGGGTGGCGAATATCTGGGTCTGGTCGGCCGCCAGCGCCGGAACACACAGCGCGGCGGTGAACAACAAGGCGGCGGTGAATTTCATCGTTCGTTTCCTCTAACCCTTCTTGGGGACATCGACACCGACATGGCCGGTGTATTTGGGGCCGTTCACCTGTACCACAAAACCGTCTGGGTCGTTGAACTTGAAGGACTCGTCGTCGCCGCGCGAACCCGGCGTGATGCTGAGGCCATGGGCGGCAACCTTGGCGCGCATCGCCTTGGCGTCCCAGCCTTGCACACCGAAGTCATAATGATCCAGCGCGGCGGGGCCGGGCTTGCCTTCGATGCCGAAGAAGCTTTCGCCCACCGACAGGATGTGGATTTTCTCGGACTGCTGCGCCAGCTTCATGCCGAAGAACTCCTGGTAGAACTTCGAGGTCTTTTGCAGGTCCGGCACCCGCACCGTAACATGGTTCAGGGTGATGGCCTTGAGGCTGGGAGAAGGTGCGGCGGCGAGGCCCGCCCCGCCGGCCGCCAGGCCGGCCAAGCTAGTAAGTGTGGCGGCAAGCTGGCGGCGGCTGAGCACCCCGCGTTCGAAATCACTCAGCATCTTCTCGACGATGGCCTGCATGGCGCTCCCCTTGTTGTTTGATTGGCGCGGAGCATAGCCCAGCCCGGCGGGGCGCAAAGCCGGAGGCCTCAACAGGTGAGCGGCAATTGGGCTGTACATGAGAATTAATCGCATCTATAGAATGGCCCCATGCGTCTGTTCCCGGCTGTTGCGGCCGTCCTGATGGCCATTCTTCCCGCGCGGGCTGCCGTAATCGGCGGGCCGCTGCTGCGTGACGGGGTGGAGATCATTCCCGCCGCCCTGACCGAGGTTGCGCTGGACAAGGGCTCCGCCATCCGCACGGCCGATTTCATATTCCTGGCCGCCGACATTCATGCCGGCGCGGGCGAGGCGCACGGCTTTGCCGAGCATGCCTTCATTCCCTATCTGTCCGTCAGCTATGTCCTGACCAAGGAAGGGGCGCCCACTTTCCGCAAGGTGGGGCTGCTGTTCCCCGTCGCCACCAAGGCGGGTCCGCGCTATGGCGCCGGCACCGAGATGGGCGGGCCGGGCACCTATCACCTCAGCTACATCGTCTCCCCGCCCAGTTCGCACGGGATGATGCGCCAGACCGGCAAGGAGGGCGTGGCGGAGTGGTGGAAGCCGATCACCGCGAGCTGGAACTTCACCTATCCCATGAGCGCCAAATGAAAAAAATCCTGCTGGCCCTGCTGATGATTGTTGCCACGCCGGTGCTGGCCGACGAGCCGATTGTTGTTCATCTGAAGAACCACAAATTCACGCCGTCGACCATCAAGGTGAAGGCCAACAAGCCCGCCATGATCATGTTGTACAATGACGATGACTCGGCGGACGAGTTCGATTCCTCGGCGTTGAAGATCGAGCGGGTCGTGCCGGGCCACAACAAGGCCAATATCCGCCTGCGGGCGCTGGCGCCGGGCAAATATCCCTTCATGGGCGAATTTCATGCGGCGACCGCGCAGGGCGTGGTGATCGCGGAATGATTTCTGCATTGATCATTGTTTTCCGTGAAGTCATCGAGGCGGGATTGATCGTCGGCATCGTGCTGGCTGCGACCGCGGGCGTACCGCATCGCGGCCGTGCGGTGGCGTTTGGCGTGATCGCAGGGGTGCTGGGCGCCTGCCTGGTCGCGGCGTTCGCGGGCGAACTGGCCAACCTGTTCCAGGGATCGGGACAGGAGTTCTTCAATGCCGCCATCCTGGCGCTCGCGGTGGGCATGCTCACCTGGCACAATGTCTGGATGGCCAGCCATGGCCGCGAGATGGCGCGCGAGCTGAAGGCGGCCGGTCACCAGGTCAAGAGCGGCGAGCGCACCTTGATGGCGCTGTCCATCGTGGTCGGCGTGGCGGTGCTGCGCGAAGGTTCGGAAGTGGTGCTGTTCCTGTATGGCATCGCGGCCCAAGGCGGCACGACTGGCGGCGGCATGGTGGCGGGCGGCGTGCTGGGTCTGCTCGCGGGCGGCGCGGTATCGGGGCTGATGTATTTCGGGCTGCTGACCATTCCGCCCGGCCGGCTGTTCCAAGTCACCAGCGGGCTGATCACCTTGCTGGCGGCGGGCATGGCGGCACAGGCGGTGATCTTCCTACAGAATGGTGGCTGGCTGAACTATTTCACCGCCACGGTGTGGAACACCTCCTGGCTAGTGAAAGAAGACAGTATCACCGGCCGGCTGCTGCATACCCTGGTCGGCTATAGCGAGGCACCTAATGGGGCGCAGCTGATCGCCTATGGTGCGACCATCCTGGTGATCCTGGTCCTGATGCGCCTGGTTCCCCAGGGCAATAAGGGCGCCCGCGTAAAACACGCCTAAAATCCAATTCGAATTGCGCAGGTTGTGGAACCGCGATGGTAAGGCGCAAGGCCCTAGCGTGCCGGCGGGGCACGATGAGTATGGGTATGGGGCAAGAGCTGCCAAACGACGAACAGACGACTTACAACCTGCTGCTGGAAACGGCGCGGGCGCTGGTGCTGCGCGGCGACAACAAGTTTTCCATCGCGACGCTGTGCGCGGAATCCGGGGTGGAGCGCGCGCAGTTTCGCGCCCATTTCAGCGGCAAGACGGCGCTGATGGCGGCGCTGATGCAGGACCGCCCCGCACCAAATATTGTGCCCGAACCCGCGCCCGCCGAGGCGCCCACACCCACCCCTAAGGCGGAAGTCACGTCCGAGTCGGCTGTTTCCACACCCGACGCATGGCTCGAACGCCGTCTTAGGGTCTTTGAACGCGCCTTGAATGCGCTGGAGACCAAGGCCGAGGCCACGGCCCAGCAGCAGGCGCGGGCCATCGCACTTTTGGAAGAGCGGCTGACCGGCGTGCCGCAGGCGGTGACGGAAAAGCCTGGCGCGCCGCTCGAGGCGCCGGTTGCCATCGTGGCGGCTCCCGCGGCGAGGCAAGAGGCGCAACCGGAACCGGACGCGGAAAAGAAGCCTGTGCCGGAACTGCTGGCGATCGCGCCGCTGCCGGTGAGCGGAATTTCCAGGGAAGAAATGGCCGATGTGCTGCAAAGCGCCCGGGAAGCGGCGCGCGCCGCGTCGGCCGTGATCGCCGAGGCGCCGTCATTGGACAAGAATTTGCGTGCGCGCTGGCTGGCGATCGGGGCGCTGTCGCTGGTGGCGTTGTTCCTGTGCATCGGGCTCACCCTGGGCGATCCGGCCGGGGCGTCCCAGATGCGCGGTGACGGCATCAGCCACCGCCGGGCGGCGCCGGGCGCGCTGGCGCGCACCGTCGCACTGGCGGATTTCGGCGATTCCAAGGCCCAGGCCAAGCTGGGCCTGGCCTATCTGCGCGGCCAGGGGGTGACCAGCGACCCGAGCGCCGCGCTGCGCTGGAGCGCGGCGGCGGCCAAGGCGGGCGAACCGGTGGCGCAATATCTGATGGGCGCGCTGTACCAGCAGGGTGACAAGTTCAAGGCCGATCCGGCGCTGGCCTTTGCCTGGTTCGCCAGCGCAGCGGCCAAAGGCAATCTCAAGGCGATGCACAATCTCGCCATCGCCTATGCCCAGGGGTTGGGAACTGACAAGGACGAGCGCAAGGCGGCGGAATGGTTCACCCGCGCCGCCGAGCGCGGCTATGTCGACAGCCAGTTCGACCTGGCGGTGCTGTATGAGCGCGGCACCGGCGTGAAGGAGGACCTGAAGCAGGCGCTTAAATGGTATGCCATCGCCGCGCTTTCGGGCGATGCGCCGTCGAAGGAACGCGCCGAGGTGCTGCGGGGGCAGCTGAACGCGTCGGATGTGAAGCTGGCGGCGAATGCGGCGCTGGGTTTTGCGCCGCTGCCGGCGCTGGGCGCGGCGAACAGCCTGTAAAACCAAGTTCGGCTTCGCCTTCCTGCGAGGGACTGGTCCGGGTGGATCCAGCCGGATCGAAGAACTTCAAGATGTCCGCTTTTGACCCGAAGCAGACTTATCTGCGATCGCGATTTTGCGTGGTCAGATCGCGGCTCATTCCCGACAAGAAACCTCCAGACACGACATGGGGAATTTGTAACTATACCTAACGCGCTGTTCCAACTGGAAATTTCTCGCACGCTCTTTCCCGAATTCGCGACCTTTAAGAGCCCTTAACCATGCCGGGGGAACTTTCAAACTCGTAGACCGCGCGGATTTTCTCGGCCGCGAATTGGGGGGGCGAATGCCACTGCGACAGCCAAAGCCGGATCATCGCCCTGCTCGCCAGGAAGAGCCCGCTTTGCTTGCAGCCCTGCGCCCGTTGGAGGCGTTGCTCGCCAGTGGCGGAGACGGCCGGCTCACCCTGAATTCGCAGGACCGGCGCAACAGCTACGGCTGCACGCTGTATCCTCGCCCTGCGTTGCTGGACTTCGGTTCATCAACCGCCAGCAGCATTTCCCCGCGGGCCTATGGCCGGGTACAGGCGGCGCAGGCACAGATGTGGCTGGATGTCGTTCGGAACGATCCTGCCGACATTTTCGACGATTGCGTGGAAGAGGCGCGTCATGTTCTGCGCCGTCATCTCGGTGCGGAAGGCGCCGAAGTTGTTTTTTCGCCATCAGGCACCGACGCGCAATTGCAAGCGCTATTCCTGGTCAAAGCCCTGCTGGACGCACCGCTCACCACCATCATCGTCGGCGCCGACCAGACCGGCAGCGGCACCCTCCATACCGCGCGCGGTTGTCATTTCAGCGACCGTACCGCGTTGGGAACCAGCGTAAAAAAAGGCACGGAAATTTCGGGACTTTGCGAGCAGCTTCGCACCATCGCCATTCCCTTTTGCGACGAGGCGGGAAGGCTGCGCACGGACCGCCAAATGGATGCCGCGGTAGAAGAATCGGTAACAAATGCGATCGCGCGAGGTGACAAGGTCCTGCTTCAGGTGATGGACTCATCCAAGCTGGGCTGGCGCGGACCCAGTCCCGCCTGCATCGCCTCGATTGCGGACGCCTGGCCAAACCATGTGCGGATCGTGGTGGATGCCTGCCAGATGCGCCTGGGTCGGCCACAATTGAAAAGCTATCTGGACCGAGGCTATTTCCTGCTGCTAACCGGTTCCAAATTCTTCACCGGCCCCGCATTCAGCGGTGCGCTGCTGGTGCCGGCATCGCAGGCCGATATCATTGGCAATATCGCGGCTGCACCTCAGGGGCTGGGCAGTTATTCCACGCGATGGGATTGGCCCCGCCGCTGGCATTCCCTGCGCGAGACGCTACCGGCGCATGCCAATTATGGCCAATGGCTGCGCTGGGAAGCGACCTTGGAGGAAATGGATGCATATTTTGCGGTGCCACAAGCCTTCCGCGACGGGATACTGAAGGAGTTTGCCGCACAGGTGCCGTGCCTGATAGGCGCCTCGCCAAACCTGAAACTTCTGACGGAAATGTGTGGAAGCACTGATCCTCGATTGAGCGATGAGATGTGCCACCGCACCATCTTTTCCTTTGTGCCCGAACGGGACGCAAACCCCTTGTCGCTGGAGCATGCCAT
Source organism: Alphaproteobacteria bacterium (assembly GCA_013697055.1). Classification (GTDB taxonomy): domain Bacteria; phylum Pseudomonadota; class Alphaproteobacteria; order Micropepsales; family Micropepsaceae; genus Rhizomicrobium. The sequence goes on along the minus strand of JACCXK010000158.1, from coordinate 47,350 downwards.
CGCGCTGTACCGCGCGATGGGCCATGACGTGTCCGACCGGTTGCCGCACGATGCCACGGAAAACGTGCGCCGGCTTGCAGCGCGCAAATGCCAGATCGGCCAACCCGTCGCCTTGCGGCACCGTCCTGGGGCGGCCTTGCGGATTTGCGCGTCGGCACGGCTGGTCGCCGATTGTTGGCATGATATGGCGACGGTGGAAAAGTCGATGACCGTGGTGCTGGAAGACGTTTCGACTGTGATCCAGAAACTGGACTGGCTGATCGGCCATCCCGAGATGTATGAGAGTGAATCCCCATGAGCATCGTTCTCAGCAAGGATTGGGGGAGGGTCTGTACGTCGCGCATTGGCGTGGCTCAGCTGACCCAGATGGCTTTTGAAGGCCGCGACATTCGTTCGCTGTGGCATGAGCTGATGGAGGGCGCGACCGACGACGTGGCGGGCTCGGGCACAGGGATGGACCTGTCCGTAATTTCGCAACTGTTGGGGGACCAGCCGACCGGACTTGCGATTCAAAAGGACATGCTGGCGCTGCAGCGGTTATACCGTTCGCCCTGCGCGACAGACCGGCCCGGTTTGCGCGTACTGGCCCTTGCCGCTGTGATGGATATCGGCGGCAACACGCCGCTGGAATTCCTGCTGCAAGGTTCGGACATGGAGCTTGCCACATTTTATGTCGTGCCGGGCATGCCATTGCCCGATCCCATGCCCGACCATGACGTGGCGATCGTGGTGGCGCCGGATGGAGATGCCGCTCGCGCCTCCATGCTGGCGATCGAAGCGCTGGCATCCATCTGGCCGCGCCCGATTCTGAACTTGCCGGCAAACATCGGATTGCTGGACCGCGACCGGTTGTATCAAAGGCTTAACGGCATTGCCGGGCTGGAGATACCCGCAACCGCCCGCGTGACCACCAATCAGCTTCACGATTTGATCTCAAATGGGCTGTCGCTGCGGGATGTTCTGGCGGACGGCGCATTTCCGATTATCATTCGGCCTGTCGGCTCGCATGCCGGCTTCGGTCTTGCCAAGGTTGCCGACTGCCAAGCGCTGAAAAACTATCTGGCCGCGCGTGATGAGGCGGAGTTTTTCATTTCCCGTTTCGTGGACTACAGCAGCGCCGACGGCAACTTCCGAAAGTATCGCATCGTCATCATCGACGGCAGACCATTTGCCTGCCACATGGCGATCGCGGAGGAATGGAAGGTCTGGTACCTGAATGCCGACATGGCGCTCAGTGTGCCGCATCGAACCGAAGAAGCAATGTTCATGCTGCAGTTCGATCAGGAATTCGCGGTTCGGCACAGCAGTGCGCTGAAGGAAATGGCGTTTCGCATTGGCCTGGATTATGTCGCCATAGATTGCGCAGAAAGCCGGAATGGCGCGCTGCTCGTGTTCGAGGCCGACAATGCCGCAATCGTGCACGACATGGATCCGCCCAGTGTCTATCCCTACAAACCGGCGCAAATGCAGAAGATATTCAAGGCGGTGCAGGCCATGTTGGCGCGCCGAGCGGGGCAATGGCAGGTGGATGCGGCATGATCAGGGCCAGTCTCCAGCAGGTCATTGCACCGGAAGATGCGGCGGCCGATCACACTTCGCTCGATCCGCAGGACTGGACGGAGCTGCGCGCTCAAGCGCACCGCATGCTGGACGATATGCTGGATTATGTCGCCACTATCCGTCAGCGACCGGTATGGACACCGATGCCGCCGGACGTGCGGCAGCATTTTCGCGCCGATATTTCTCGTGATCCGGTGCCTCTGGCGCAAGTGCACCGCGAATTCATGAACTATGTCCTGCCTTATGCGGGCGGCAATGTGCATCCCGGCTTTATGGGCTGGGTCCAGGGCGGTGGAACGGCGACCGGAATGCTGGCGGAGATGCTGGCGGGTGGCCTGAACGCCAATCTTGGCGGGCGCGACCACGCTCCGATCGAGGTTGAGCGTCAGATGGTGACGTGGGTGCGCAAGCTGTTCGATTTTCCCGACAGTGCCAGTGGACTCTTTGTGACCGGTACGTCCATGGCCAATCTGCTGGCCGTGCTCGTTGCCCGGACCCAGTGCCTGGGCAAAGCGGTCAGGCGTGATGGCGTTGGGCAGAGCGGCCTGCGGGCCTATGCATCCGCAGCCGCCCATGGCTGCATCGCCCAGGCGATGGACCTGGCCGGGTTCGGCTCAGACGCGCTGCGGCTCGTTCCGGTGGATGCTTCGTTCCGCATGAGCATGGAGGCGCTTCGCGTTCTGATAGCGCAGGACCTTGCGGCGGGACTGCGGCCATTCCTGATTGTTGGATCGGCCGGCACGGTGGATGTGGGCGCGGTTGACGATCTGCGGGGCATCGCGGAATTGTGCCATGAGCAGGGAATGTGGTTTCACGTCGATGGCGCCTATGGCGCACTGGGCATGCTTTCGCCATTTGTTGCACCGCAGCTCGAGGGGTTGAGCGCAGCCGACTCCATCGCGTTTGATTTTCACAAATGGGGGCAGGTGCCCTATGACGCCGGGTTCTTTCTGGTGAAGGATGGCAGCCAGCACCATGAAACCTTTGCTTCGCCGGCGGCCTATTTGCGCCGGGAAACGCGCGGACTTGCTGCTGGAAGTCCGTGGCCGTGCGATTTCGGCCCCGATCTGTCGCGGGGATTTCGGGCGCTGAAAACCTGGTTTACGGTAAAAGTCCATGGCGCGGACGCCATCGGAGCGGCTATCACCCGAAGCTGCGAACTGGCGCGATATCTGGAAAAGCGCGTGAGCGCTTCCCCCGCCCTCGAGCTTATCGCACCGGCGCAACTCAACATTGTGTGCTTCCGCTATCGCGCGGCAGACGCCGACCGTGTCAACTCTCGTATCGTCGTCGGCCTGCAGGAATCCGGCATCGCCGCACCGTCCGTTACGACAGTGAATGGCAAGCTCGCAATTCGGGCCGCGCTATTCAATCACCGCACCCGTGAGGCTGATCTGGACGCGCTCGTTGACGGTGTGCTGCGGCTGGGCGCCGAAGGAAAGTGACCATAGATGTCCACTTCTGGCGCACAACGGACATGGGCTGAATGACCGCTATTTGCCCATAATGCGCATGGTAGGCCGGTTGTTGGCACTGCTGCATGATATTGCTAGGCTGGCATGCTGATCGTACCTGTCCGCTTTTTCATTTCATCGCACCGTCTAAAAAGAAGGATTTGAGGCTGTGAAAAAACTCACCGTTCTTCTGTCGTCAGCCTGCCTTGTTCTGATGGCGGGGGCCCCTGCGCTGGCGCAGCGAACCAATCTTGCCCCGATTCCGACATACGAGGTGCACCGCGCCAAGGTTGCGCCTCGCATCGACGGCAAGCTCGACGATGCCGCCTGGCATGCGGCCAAGCCGGTGACCTTCGTCTTTCCCTGGACCGACCAGACCGGCAAGAAGCAGAAGACCGTGGCCCGGCTGACCTGGGACAGCGACAATCTCTATGTCGCCTATGAATGTGAAGACAGCGACATCACCGCGGTGCAGACCCACCATGACGATCCCACCTACAAGGACGATGCCGTCGAAATCTTCATCGCCCCGCCTGGCGTCAAGAACCTGTATCTGGGCCTTGAAATGAACGCCCGCGCTGTCCTGTTTGATTATCTCTATCCGTTTCCGCAGCGCATCATAAAGAATTACAACCTGCCGGGCGTGCGGCTGGCTGTTTCGAGCCACGGCACGCTCAACAACAGCAGCGATCAAGACCGTGGCTGGAATCTCGAAGTGTCGATCCCCTGGCGTGTGTTTGCCGATCTGACAGACAACCCTGTGCCGAAGGCCGGCGACCGCTGGATTGCGAACATGAATCGCTGGGATGGCACCGAACCCAACCGCCGGCTTTCGCAATGGTCGGATTCGGGCTTGATAAAGCCGGACCCGCATTATCCAGACCGGTTCGGCCAGCTGTTGTTTGTGCAATAGGCTTTGACGTCACGGCCCGGCGCCGAGGCGCTTCAACGCGTCCTTCGCCGATTGCATGCCGGGATCGAGTTTCAGCGCGGCGCGATGATCCGCGATGGCTGCATCGATCACGCCTTTGCGCTCATAGACGCCCGCGCGATGGCTATAGGCGCTGGCGTATCGCGATGCGAATACCGGATGGAGCGGAATATCCTTGGCATCGAGAGCAATCTCTTGCGTGTAATCGGCGATGGCCTGGTCATACTGGCCTTTGTCCACATAGGCGAGACCGCGCAAGTCATAGGCGCCGGTGTCGGTGGGGGCGAGTGAAATTTCCCGGGTGAGATCGGCGATGGCGTCGTCGTGGAGCCCTTTATGCTGATAGGCGAGGGCTCGATTGTAATAGCTGGTGACGTTGCGGGAATTGAGCGAAATCGACCTGGTGAAGTCCGCAATCGCCAGATCGTACAGCCCCTTGTGCAAATACCGGTTGCCGCGATGTTCGTAGGCGTTTTCCATCCCGGGCTTGAGCGAAATCGCCATGGTGAAATCAGCGATGGCCTCGTCGAACAGGCCTTTGTGCTCATAGGCGTTGCCGCGATAGTTATAGGCGTCAGCCAATTTGAATTCCGGGTCTTCCCCCTTGGGTTCGAGCGATATCGCCATGGTGTAGTCGATGATGGCCTGGTCATCGAGGCCCTGGTTGCTATAGGCGCTTGCCCGGTTGAAATAGGCGGCGGGGAACGTCTTGGGTAGAAGCGAAATCGCCTGGCCGAAGTCGGCGACCGCCTGGTCGTAGAGACCTTTGCTGGCATAGGCGACGCCGCGATGGTTGTAGTCGGTGGCAAGGTGCGCGGCGGCGGCCTGGATTGCATTGCCGGTTTTGAGGTCGACGGTGTCGTATTCAATTTTCCTGGTGCATCCGGCAATGCTGCTGTCGGGATCCGGACTGCCGCAACTGCCCCGCAGATTTTGTGCCGCCGACGGCAGGGACATGAAAACCAGAAACAGGCTGCACAAAGCGAGGCAGGTTTGCGCCTTGCGAAACTCTGGTGCCGGGCGATCAAGGAACATCATGCCTTCCTGTCCGTTGCGTCAGCTTGCCCGCAGCCCGTCCACGATGGAAAGGCGGGCGGCATGGATGGCAGGCAGGACGCCGCCCAGCAGTCCGATCATAAGCGCCCAGGCAAGCCCCAGTGCGATCATGGCCGGCGAGAAAATGAGATGGAAGGCGGTGTTTTGCGAGATGTCCTGCACGCCGTTGAACAGGCCATAGGCAATGGCTGTGCCGATACCCGCGCCCGCCAGCGCCAGCAACAGGCCTTCAACCGCCACGGCCAACGCCACGGGAGTCGCGCCAAATCCCAGCGCGCGCATGGTGGCGATCTCTCCCGCGCGCGCCATCACCGCCGAATACAGAATGTTCACCGCCGCCAGAAGCGCACCAAGCCCGAGCAGAACGCCGACCCCATAGACCAGTGCATCGTTCAGGTCTGAGAATTGCGCCGACCGGCGATTGTAGTAATCGGACTGCCGTTCCACCTGAACCTTCAATGCCGGATTGGTGGTAATCGATCGCTTCAGCGCCGCAAGCGCGTCCGCGCCTCCCAGCCGCACGGTGACCGATGTGTAGACGGTCTTGCGCAGCACAGGCATCACCGTGTCGCTGTCGGCGACAAGTTGGGATTGCACCAAATCGTCATTGGTCTTGAACACACCCACCACAGGCCACAGGCCGTCGGGCATGGTGATCTTGTCGCCCAAGCCTACGCCCCGGAACTGGCCGGGCGCTTCGGCGCCGACCACCATTTCATGCTTGCCGGGCTGATACATGCGGCCGGCGACGATGCGGAATTCGGGTCTCAGCGCCAACCCCTCCGGCCCAAAGCTGCGAAGCTGGATGTTGCCGCGTCCGCCGCCCTGCCGCCGTACAACCAACCCGGTGGTGATCTCGGGATCGGCGATGGCGCGGCCCCTGGCGTCGCGGGCGATGCCGGGCGCGTCCTTGATGATCTGGGCTTCAGCGCGGCTGACAGCCCCGTCGCCTTCCCGCTGCGCGGTGGCGGGCAGGATGATGGCGCGCTCGGGGCTGCCGGCGCGCTGCCAGGTGTGGCGCAGTCCGACCGTCATGGACAGCATGGAGAGCAGGGTCGCCACCACGCAGGCGACGCCCACCACCACCACCAGCGCCGGCCAGATTCGTTGCCTGAGGCTGGCGAGATTGAGTCGGACGGCGGCAAGGCCGGCGCGCAGGAAAATCATGTGCGCCCCGACAGGATGGCGGCCACATCCAGCCGCTTCAGTCTCAGGGCGGGCAGGATCACGCTCAGCAGCGCCAGCAGGACGACGGCAAGGAGCGCCTCGGCGAGGACGAGGGGCGACAAATAGGGTTCCGGCAGGAACAGGCTGGGCAGGAGCTTGGGAATGCGCGCCGCCAGCAATGCGGCCAGGCCGAGGCCCGCGCCCGCGCCCAGAATGGCGGGCGCCAGGGCTTCCGCGAACAGCAGGGCGATCACGCCCCCATCGGAATAGCCGATGGTCTTCAGCACCGCGAATTCCGCGAGGCGTTCGCGCACCGACTGGGCCATGCCATGGGCGGTCAGCAGCAGGATCATGAACAGGCCTACCGCCGCCACCCGCCGCGTCACCGCGGCGACGTTGACGAAAAAGTCGCCGGAACTGACGCGCATCATCCGCTCGGATATGCTGTCGGTCGGAATGGCGGAATTGGCGTAGCGCGCGTCAATGGCGATGGCCGTGTCTTCGGCGGCCGCGGGGTCCTTCACCACGGCCTGGAACCAGCCAGCCTTGGGCTGGTCGGCGGGCGGTCGTGACATCTTGAAATACTGGTAGCTGCCGAATTGGAAGCCGCCCACCCAATAGGGCGTGTCGTCCAGCACATCCAGCACCTGGAACCGCCAGGCCTGGCCGCCATCGGCGCGCGGCGTGTTCTTATCGACGATGTTGAAAACATCGCCTTTTTTCAGGCCCCATTGGGCGGCGGTCTGGCGGCTGAGGAATGCCCCGTCGGGCCTGGCGCGCCATTGGGCCCATTGGGCGTGGCTGAGCGGCACGTTTGGCCAGCCCGCCTCGTCGCCCACCATCATCAAGCCGGCCTGGGTCTTGGGATCACGGTAATAGCCGAACACACTCCCCCCGGGCGAGACCGCGGCGACATTGGGCATGGCGGCGAGCTGCTGGCCCATCTCGTCCGTGAGATTGTCGCCGAACCGCGCGAAGGTCACCACGACCGAGCGGTTGATCACCTCCACCATCTGCCGGTAGGCCGCGTCGGTGCCCATCATCAGCCCGAACAGGGTGAAGGCCGCCGTTACCGACAGAAGCGTGAGGATGGTCCGCAACTTCCGCCGCGCCAAGGCCGCCCAGATGAGGGGAAGGTATTTCACGCGGTCGCCACCATGCAGTCGGCCAGCATGCCCGTCTCCCGCTCCCTCAGAACAGCCATTTGGGGCTCCAATTTGGACAAAATAAGGACAGGCGCTTTTGTCGCGTCGCAACAATACGGCGCGGACGATTTCAATATGGGTCCGTCCGCCTCTGGCTGCCGTAATGGCGGGTCCAGATCTTGGTGAATTCCGCGCCCAGGAGGAAAATCTGCGCCGAATAGTAAACCCAGATCAGCAGCACGATAATGCCGCCGGCTGCGCCATAGATGTTGGCGGTGATGAAGTTGGCGAGGAAATAGCCGATCAGGGTCTGGCCCGCCTCGAACAGCAGGGCGGTGCCGCAACTGGCCACGATCACGTCGCGCCACATCAGCTTGGTGTTGGGCAACAGCTTGTAGATCGCGGCGAACAGCAGCGCGACCATGATGAAAGAAAATCCCAGGTTGATGGCGCCGACCACCAGTTCGGAAAAATCGGTATAGCGGTCCAGCAGCTGTCCCAGCACCCGCACGCCGGTGGCCAGCACCATGGAGAAGAGCAACAGCACGCCCAGCCCGATCACCAGGGTCAGGCTCATCACCCGGCCGCGCAGCAGCTGGTAGAAATAGGATTCATGGCGCGGCGCCTTCCAGATCACGTTCAGCGCGTCTTCGATCTCGGTGAAAAAGCCGGACGCCGTCACCACCAGCGCCAACACGCCGAGCAGGCTGCCGAGCAGAGTGTGGGGCGCGCTGCGGACATGCAGGATGGCGAGCTGCACCATGTCGGCGCCTTCGGAGGTCATGATGCGGGTAAGCTGGTCATGCACGGCGCGGCTGGCGGCGGCCTGACCCAGGCCCAGGGCGGCGATGGCGGTGGCGATGAAGAGCACCGGGGCGATGGCGGTGACCGCATAAAAGGAGATAGCCGCCCCCCGGCTCAGGGCGTTGTCGTCGATGAAGGCATTCACGCCCTCTTTCAGCAAAGTCCAGGCATTGAAGCGGCGCACGGATTCGGGTTCCCCTGAGGTTCCCCAACGTAGCAGGGACTTGGAAAGTTGCACCCATTGGGCCTTTCAGGCGTTAGCCAATAGGGAGCACCACAGTTAAGTGATTGATTTGACATGTCCGTAACGGAGCATCCGGACAAACCACCGGGAAAATACTCGCGTGAAGCGCTGAGGGAGCGGGTTATCTCGGATTTCCGGGATTTTCGCTTTACCTGGAGCGGTTTCTTCCGCTGGACGGGAATCACCGTCCTGGCGGTGCTGATCGCTGCCATTATCACGCTCTATTTCCTGGACTGGAACCAGATGCGCGGGCCGGTGGGCCGCTATCTCTCCCATCGCACCGGGCGAGAGGTGCGGATCGACGGCAACCTGTCGGTCAAGCTGTTCCGCTGGCAGCCCAGCATCGACGTGGGCGGCATCTATGTCGGCAATCCCCAATGGGTGGGCACGGCGCAGGCCGCCAAGGTAAAGGAATTGCGGGTGGAATTCCGCCTGGTGCCGGCGATCCTGGGCCACCTGATCCTGCCGCTGATCAAGATCGACGAGCCCGACATCCTGGTGGTGCGCGATGCCACCGGGCGCACCAACTGGGACAGCGGGGGCAAGAATCCCAACGAAGCCTTCAAGCTGCCGCCGATCAAGCGCTTTCTGGTCAATAACGGCCATGTGCGGATCGATGATGCGGTGCGCAATTTGCACTTCACCGGTACCGTGAGCTCCAGCGAAGAGGCGGGGGCGGCAGCTTTCACCCTGCTGGGTGACGGCACCTTGAACAAGAACAAATTCCAGGCCGATGTGAAGGGCGGGCCACTGCTGAATGTGGATGAAAACAAGCCTTACAACTTCCATGCCGATGTGCGGGCAGGGGACACTCATGCCATCGTCAATGGCGCCATCACCCAGCCTTTTCACCTGGACCGCTTCACCGCCGGAATCAATGTCAGCGGGCCGACCTTGTCGGATATCTATTTGCTGACCGGGCTGGTGTTGCCGCATACGCCGGCTTACCACCTGACCCTCAATGTCCAACGGGAAGGCACTTTTTACCGCCTGAACGACATCAATGCGGTTCTCGGCAGCACCGACCTGGAGGGCAACCTGTCGGTGGATGCGTCGAACACGATTCCGGTACTGGCAGGGCGTGTGGCATCACGGCGGCTGGTGTTCGAGGATCTGGGCCCGGTCATCGGCGGCGGCAAGGCGGCGCCGATCCAGAGCAAATACATGCTGCCCGAGACCGAGCTTCATACCGAGCGGCTGCGCCAGACCAATGCGGAAGTGGATTACAGTGCCGGCTCGATTTCCTCGCGCGATTTCCCGCTTCGCAGCCTGGATACCCATATCAGCGTCCAGGATGGCGTATTGAACCTGAAGCCGCTGTCTTTCGGGTTCACCCAGGGCAAGCTGTCCGGTTCGATCCGCATCGATGCGCGCAAGGATGTGCCGACCTCGTCGGTGGATGCGCGCATCACCGATATCCGGGCGGAGAATTTCATCAAAGGCAGCGACAAGCCGATCACCGGCCTGTTGGAAGCGCGCGCCGTGCTCACCGGCACCGGCAAGTCCGTGCATGATACCGCCGCGAATGCGAACGGCACCTTCACCGCGGTGGTGCCGTCGGGCGGCATGCGGCACAGCCTGGCGGAATGGGCCGGAGTGGATGTGCTGTCGGCGCTGAGCCTTAATCTCAGCGGCGACAATTCCAACACCCAGTTGCGCTGCGCCGTGGCCAATTTCGGCGTCAAGGATGGGGTGATGACGTCGCGGCAAATTCTGATCGATACCGATCCGGTGCGGGTCGATGGGAGCGGAACCATCAACCTCAAGGACGAGAATCTGGACTTGCAGATGCAGGGCAAGCCCAAGAACTTCCAGCTTGTGCGGTTGCGCGCGCCGATCACCGTTACCGGCCCTCTGGCGCATCCCGCTATGGGGGTAAAAACGAGTGTGATTGTGACCCAGGGGGGCATTGCCGCCGCGCTGGGCCTGATCAATCCGCTCGCAGCGGTCCTCGCCTTCATCGATCCGGGCCTGGCTAAAGACGCCAATTGCGGCCCGCTGCTCGCAGATGCCAAGGCCAAGGGCGCGCCGGTCAAGGCGGCGGCGGTGACCAACGCGGCGGCGCCGCGCAAGTGAGACGCGACCCGCGGAGCGGGTCAAATTGGTCCAGCGGACCGATTTGAGCGTTGAACGCCGCGAGCTTGGGCGAGCGGCCAACGGGAACAACCGGGCAGGATGGGCGTTGCCGGAGCACGATTATTAGGCTATCCGAATTTTTAGACTTCAGAATTCTTTCAGCGAGTTTCCCATGCCGGGTTTACGCCCACTTGCCGTCGCCGGGGCGCTTTGCATCGCGTTGGCCGGCTGTGCACAGGTCCCGGACATCGCACCGCCGCAAGCAGCCGGCAAAGCCGCGCCCCAGATCGAAACCCACCGCGGACCGCTGACCCAGGAGCAGAGCAAGGCAATCCTGCAGCGCCTGAGCGCCGGTGCCGGCGATGCCGGGTTGCTGCAGCGCCATACCGCCTATGAAGAGGCGATTTCGGAAAGTCCCCTGATTGCAGGCAACCGGACCCGATTGCTCAGGGATGGCCCTGAAACCTTCCGCGCGATGTTCACCGCGATACAGGGCGCGACCCAACACATCAACCTGGAATATTACATTTTCGAGGATGTCGAGATCGATGGGGCGCATCTGGGCGACCTTTTGATTGCCAAGCACCAAGTCGGGATCGCGGTCAATGTCATCTATGACAGTTACGGGTCCGGCAGCACGGCTCCGGCATTTCTGGACCGGCTGAAGCAGGCCGGGATCAACCTGGTGTCGTTCAATCCGGTCAATCCGCTGGAATCGAAAGTGCCCTATTCGCCCAACGACCGGGATCATCGCAAGATCCTGGTGGTGGATGGGCGGCTCGCCATCATCGGCGGGGTCAATCTCAGCACCGCCTATCAGAGCAATCCCATCGGCAAGTCGGGCGGACCGCCGGGATCGACACAGGATCAGTGGCGCGATACCGACCTGGAGATTACCGGCCCGGCGGTCGCGGGATTGCAGAAACTGTTCCTGGAGCATTGGACAAGCCAGAAAGGTCCGGCGCTGGACCAAACTTCGATGTTTCCTTCGGCGGCGGTCAGCGGAAAATCGGTGATCCGGGTGTTGGGCAGCACGCCGGACAATCAGATCCCGCAATATTACATCACGCTGCTCACCGCGATCCGCACCGCCGAGAAAAGCGTCAAGATCACGGCGGCCTATTTCGCGCCGACCAAGCAGGAATTGGAAAGCCTGATCGACGCGGCGCGGCGCGGCGTGGATGTGCGGCTGCTGCTGCCGGGGCGCAGCGATTCGAACCTGTCCATCGCTGTGGCACATTCGCATTATTCCGAATTGCTGGAAGCGGGCGTGAAATTCCATGAAACGGACAAGGTGATCCTGCATTCCAAGACGGTGGTGATCGACGGCGTCTGGTCTGCCATCGGCTCATCCAACTTCGATCATCGCAGTGTCATCTATAATGACGAGGTCGATGCGGTGGTGCTGGGCAGCGATGCGGCGCAGGAGATGGAAGACCTGTTCCAGGCCAGCCAGGACGACGCCCGGCCGATCGAGATCCGGCGCTGGAAGTCCCGCCCTATCTGGGTGCGGCTGAAGGAGCTTTATGCCTTGGCCTGGGAAAACATGCTGTGACCTGGCGCGCCAATCTGTCGGCAGCCATGCTGTTGCTGATGGCAGATGTCGCGCAGGCCGCGCCGCTGCCTTCGTCCTGCAGCATTGCGGCTTTGCCGGGAGCGAACCCGGTGATAGAGGTCTGGCAGGAAGCGGAGCTTGCGCGCGTCTTTTGGCAGCCGCCAGGCTGCAGCGGCTGGGCACCGTCATCACGTTCAAAGGTTCTGGTCAGCCTGACGGGAAGCGTGAGGGCCGGCGGGACGATGGCGTCGCTGGTGACCAGGCTCGGCGCCATATCCGCTTTGCCTAGTGTTCAATATTGGTCAACGACCGATGGCAAATGGGGACCAATCGCCAAGGGCGCGTCTGCTTTGACCGGTCCTGATCCCGGCGCACGTCGCCGGGATTTTTCCGCGGCGGAATTTGTGGCGGGCGCACAGCTTTATTACTGGGAAGACGATGTCCGGACCGGGTCCACGGTGTACCGGATGACCGTGCTGGAAAGCTCGCCAGACCGCCTGGTTGTTTCCGGCGAGAATGTCACGCCCATGCGCCGGTTTTACCTGACCGTGTTCAAACCAGGGGCGCTTCAGACTTTGTTGACCATCCAGGCGGCAGGCCCGGGTGTGTTCGCCATCCGTATCCTGACCAGAAGCGGCGAGGGCAGCAGCATGCTGGCGACCGGGCATGAAAAATCCTTCGTGAACCGCGCCGCCGCCCTTTACCGCCATATTGCCGGGATCAGGACCGACCAGGAGCCTCCGGCCGCGCGCTGACGCCACGGCCACAGGCAAACCAGGTGATTCCTTTGGCGAATGCTATAGCACTTTTGCCGCCAAGGTGTTAGGCAGCCCCGGAAATTCATCTTTGCAAACAGGCCAATGTCCCCTTCCGATCTGTCGCGTGCGCTGCTGCGTTATTGCGAACCCAGTATGCGCCGCGCCGTTTTCGAGGTGGCCGTCACCTTTGTTCCGCTGTGCCTGTTGTGGGCGGCGATGTGGCTGTCGCTGGACGTGGGCTATTGGCTGACCTTGCTCCTGGCGGTGCCGGCGGGCGGGTTGCTGGTCCGGCTATTCATCATCCAGCATGATTGCGGCCATGGCGCCTTTTTCCGCAGCCGCGCGGCGAACACCTGGACGGGGCGTGTGCTGGGCGTGCTGACCCTGACGCCTTTCGATTACTGGAAGCGCAATCACGCGGGGCACCACGCCACCTCCAGCAACCTGGACCGGCGCGGCACGGGCGACATCGACCTGCTGACGGTGGAAGAATATCGCGCCAAGCCCTGGTGGGGGCGCCTCAGCTATCGCATCTATCGCAGCGCCCCGGTGATGTTCGTGATCGGCCCGGCCTGGCTGTTTTTCCTGCAGCACCGGCTTCCGTTTCACCAGTGGCGCGACGGCTGGCGGCCCTGGATCAGCACCATGGGGACCAATATCGGCATCGCGGCGCTGGTGGTCGGCATGATCGCGCTGGTGGGCTGGGCGCCATTCCTGATGGTGCATGTGCCGATCATGGCGATCGCCGCGTCAATGGGCGTGTGGCTGTTCTATGTGCAGCACCAGTTCGAGGACGTGGCCTGGGCCCGCACCAAGGGCTGGTCGCATCATGATGCTGCGATGAGCGGCAGCTCCCATTACGACCTGCCGGCGCCGCTGCGCTGGCTCAGCGGCAATATCGGCATTCATCATATTCATCATCTCAACAGCCGGATTCCTTTTTACCTGTTGCCCAAGGTCTTGCGCGATCATCCGCACTTGAAGGCGGTGGGGCGGCTGACCCTGAAGGACAGCCTGAAGACCGTTCCCTTGTCGCTATGGTGCGAGCAGCGGGAGAAGCTGGTCTCATTCCGGGCGGCGCTGTCGAACCCCAACTAAAGAATCAAGGCAGCAGCGAGAAAGTCTGCAGGTGGATCACCTGCATGTTTTCGCCGGGCGAAAGCGTGAAGGCCACCTGGGCGAAAGATGGCTTTTTCAGGCGCGGATGCGCATCGCGGGAAAAGCCGAACCGCTCTTCCGGAAAGCCCAGCCAAGTCATGTCCATCTCGCCGTCGGAATTGAGATCCTGGAAGGTCTCGATGGCGTAGCGGCCGGGCGGGATGCCGTGCAGGGTGACCACCATTTCCGCGCCGGTGGCTTTGACGTCCGCGGAAGCGACCGGCTTGGAATTGTCGTCGGGATAGTGAGCCCGGTCGTACAGGCCCAGGCGCAGCATCCCGCCGGCGGGGGACAGGTTCTCGACCCGGATCGTCAGGCTGGCCGAAGGCGCGGTCTGGGCCTGGGCCGCCAAAGTCATGGCAAGGAGACCGGCGGCGAGGCCGGGCAGTGTCCAAATCCTATGATTCAAAAGGCTCAAATCGATTTAACCTTGTCTCGGCCGCCATACGCGCGGCGGTAGCTCACTGGACGGGCGCCGATCAGGCGCGATAAAAACGGCAATTGGAAGTCCCCGTTTCCTCAAAGTACGGCCGGGGCTGTTGCCGTCTGATGCTTTGGTCCATGCTGAACGTTCTTCTCGAAGACGCGTATCCCGAAAATACGGTGCTCGTCCATATCGGTTCCGGTTTTGTTGCCTGAAGTCCTGACAAACATCGTCCGCCCCGGGGGCCTATTGCGCGTTTTTGCCATTATCACACTGGCATTCCTGTTCGTTGCCGCGGCCGCGCCGTCCGCGTCGGCGCAGAACTGCGACCTGGCGGCGAAGGATGTGCGGCTGGCGGGAATCGGCTGCGCCGCGGCGTGGTTCGACGCCAATCTGCGCCTCAATGAATTCCAGGCCGTGGGAACCGCGGAAAGCTACAAGCTTCAGCCCAGCAAGGAGATGATGTCGCTGATCAAGATGGGATCAGATGCCGATGCCCAGGCGCTGGACTACGACCAGCCGCCGATCGCGGCGCAACTGGCGGCGGGCGCGCGCTCGCTGGAATTCGATGTCGCCTATGATCCCAAGGGCGGGCTCTACAAGTATCCGGCCGGCGCCTCCATGGCGGGCGAGCTGGTGGCGGACAATTACATCGCCGCCATGGCGACGCCGGGCTTCAAGGTCATTCACATTCTGGATATCGATTTCAATTCCAGCTGCGTCCGGCTGACGGACTGTCTCAAGGCGGTGGCGGACTGGAGCCACGCCAACCCCAGGCACCTGCCACTGATCATTGCCTTGCGCAGCAATGACGAGCGCACGCCAATGCCCGGCGCCACCAAGCCCTACAAGTTCGATGCCGCCGCCTTCGATGCGCTGGATGCGGAAATCCGCGCCGCCTTCAAGCCCGAGGAAATGATCACGCCGCAGATGGTGCAGGGCAGCTATCCGACCCTGCGCGAGGCGGTGGCGGCGGGCAACTGGCCCAGGCTGGGCGCGGCGCGCGGCAAGGTGCTGTTCCTGCTGGACGACAACAAGGCGAAGGTGGCGATCTACCGGGGCGCGCGCGTCTCGCTGGAGGGCCGCGCCATGTTCGTCGCCACGGACGAGAAGTCGCCCGTCGCAGCCTTCATCACCATCGACAATCCCGCCAAGGACTCCAACGACATCATTGCCCGCGTCAAGGCGGGGCTGATCGTGCACACCTTTGCCGATGCCGACACGCGCGAGGCGCGCAAGAACGACATGCTGCGGCGCGACTGGGCCTTCGCCTCTGGCGCGCAGATGATTTCGACGGACTTCCTGCTTCCCAACAAGCGCATCGGCAAATATCAGGTGCGGGTGCCGGGCGGCCATGTGGCGCAGTGCAACATACAGCTTTCGCCGGGGCGATGCGGCGGTCTTGACCTGGAAGCGGCGGGCGATCCGCCGATTGCCGGGGGGCGCGCACCATGAGCGAGCGTTGCGATGGAACAGGCACGGGCGTATACGGGCACGGCAACACGTTCGCGCTGCGTGGGGGAGGGCGAAGTGTGATACGCCTTTCACGCGCCTTATCGCTGGCCTTTTTCCTGCTGCTGCCGGCCGCAGGAGCAATGGCGCAGCCTGCGCAGGCGCCTACGGAGCAAACGGCCACGCCGCCGGCTGCGGACGCTGCCAGCGACGCGAACATGAAGGCTGACATCGCCGCGGCGCGCGAACAGCAGCGCACCACGGCGGCGACACGTCAGCAGATCCAGGCCATCCGGGCGGCGTTGCGCGCCCGGCTGGCGGCACTGCATCGCTAGGATGAAACCGGTGGGCAAACGACACAATACAAACGTACAGCGCCACCTGGTGGCAACCCTGCTGCTGGGCACCGCCGCCATGCTGGTCCTGGCGACGGGAGCATCCGCACAGGATGCGCCCGCTTCGGATACCAGCGTCAGCCTGTCGACGGGGCTGGATTATACCTCGGGCCATTATGGCAGCGTGCGTGCCACCAACATCCTGGTGGCGCTGTCGGACGTTACCGTCAAGACCGGCGATTTCCAGTTCACCGCGGCGCTGCCTTACGTCACCATTACGGGACCAGCCTTCCTGGTGGTGGGTGCGGGCGGCGTGCCGGTGGTGGTCAATGCCGGGCGCACCGCTGACAAGGAGCGCAAGGGACTGGGCGACCTTAATCTCAGCACCACCTATTCAGTGCCGTCGGACCTCACCGGTGACTTCCAGGTGGACCTGACGGGCCGCGTCAAGCTGGCAACCGGCGACGAAAGCCAGGGTTTGACCTCGGGCGAGACGGATTTCGGCTTTGCGGTGGATGTGTCGCGCCAGATCGGCGCCTGGGCGCCGTTCGTGTCGTTCGGCTATCGCGTGCCGGGCAAGCCCACCGCCTATTCTCTGGTCAGCGCTCCGAGCTTCTCCGTGGGAACCAGCTATCAGATCAGCGATCATCTCCTGGCGATCGCGTCCTATGACTTCGACGGCACCATCAGTTCCAGCCTGGCGGACAGCCAGCAACTGTTTGGTTCGATCAGCTGGGTGGCGACCGAGAACCTGACGTTCACCACCTATGCCGAATATGGCTTGAGCAGCGGCGCGCCCAAGGGCGGCGGCGGCCTGCTGGCGAGCTGGAAGGTTCTGTAAACGCTGCGCAAAAAAGGGGAGCGATGCCATGCAAGGCTTGATGCAACGGCGCGACCTTCTGATTTCCTCCATCCTGGAACATGCCGCCCGCCATCATGGCGCGGGCGAGGTGGTGTCGCGGCGCGAGGATGGAATCCTGTCGCGCACCACCTATGCCGTGTTGGCACGCCGCGCCCGCAAGCTGGCCACCGTGTTGCGGGAACTGGGTGTTGCGCCTGGTGACCGCGTGGGCACCTTAGGCATGAACAGCGATCGCCATTTTGAGCTGTATTACGGCATCTCCGGGGTAGGCGCGGTGTGCAACACCATCAATCCGCGCCTGGCGCCGGACGACATCGCCTACATCATCGGTCATGCGGGCGACGGGATCGTTTTCGCGGACCCGGTTTTTCTGCCGATCCTGCAAGCCATCGCGCCGCAACTGACAGATACGCTACGCGGCGTGGTGGTGCTGGGTGAGGGCGCGTGCGATCTGCCGCCGGGAATGGCGCTGCACCGCTATGAAGCGCTGATGGATGCGGCGGGCGAGGGCGAAGAGTGGCCGGTGTTCGATGAGAATACCGCTTCGGCGCTTTGCTATACCTCCGGCACCACCGGGCGGCCCAAGGGCGTGCTGTATTCCAACCGCTCCACGGTTCTGTGTGCCATGGCGCTGGCGGCGGCGGATGCGGTGGGGCCGCGCGCCACCGACCGCATCCTGGCCGTGGTGCCGATGTTCCACGTCAATGCCTGGGGATTGCCCTATATGGCGCCGATGACGGGCGCGTCGCTGCTGATGCCCGGCCGCCAGCTCGATCCGGCCTCGTTGCTGTCATTGATGAATGGCGAGCGGGCCACCATCGCGGTCGGGGTGCCGACCATCTGGCTGGGCCTCTTGGGTTATCTGCGCGACACCGGCAGGCGGCTTGAAACATTGCAGCGGATTTTCGTGGGCGGCGCGGCGATGCCGCGGGCGCTGATCGCCGCCTATAACGAGTTGGGCATCGCTGTCTGTCATGCCTGGGGGATGACCGAGAGCAGTCCCATTGTCACCGTGAACGCGCCCAAGCCGGGGACGGAAGACCTGGATCATGACGCGTTGCTGGACCAGCGCGCGGCGCAGGGGCGATGCGTTTTCGGCGTGGATGTGCGCGCCGAAGGCGAAGACGGCAACGAGGTGCCGTGGGATGGCGTAAGCCAGGGGCAACTGACCTTCCGGGGGCACTGGATCGCCAGCGGCTATTTCCGCATGCCGGATCAGGATGCGAGCGGCTGGTTTCCCACCGGCGATGTCGGGGTGATCGACCCACACGGTTTCGTCACCCTGACCGACCGCAGCAAGGATCTGATCAAGTCGGGCGGGGAATGGATCAGCTCCATCGCCATCGAGAATATCGCGGTGGCGCATCCGCATGTCGCGGAGGCTGCCGCCATCGCGGTGCCGCATGAAAAATGGGGCGAGCGGCCTTTGCTGATCGTGGTGCCGCGCCCCGGCTGCGCGCCGTCCTGCGAAGCCTTGCGGGAATTTTATCGCGGCAAGCTGCCGGCCTGGTCGATTCCCGACTCCGTCCTGGTGGTGGACAGCATTCCCCATGGCGCGACCGGCAAGATCCTGAAAGCCGAGCTGCGGCGGCTGTACGCCAACGGTTAGGCGCGGCGCATTAGGCGGGCGCATGGGGAAATCAAGCCCGCTTTTGTCAATTTATCCCTTGCGGTTCCAGCGCCATACCCCATCTTTCGGCGCTGGTATTCGCCTGAAGGAGCGCCTATGACTATTCTGCGTCAAGTCCCGAAGCTGCTCGCCGCGCTGGGCATCGCGCTGGCGCTGGCCGGCTGCGGCGTCAACACCATCCCCACCAAGGACCAGGCGGTGAAAGCCCGCTGGGCCGACGTGCAGGCCGCCTATCAGCGGCGCAACGACCTGATCCCCAACCTGGCCAATACCGTGGCCGGCTATGCGGCGCAGGAAAAGTCCGTGCTGACGGCGGTGACCCAGGCGCGCGCCAGCGCCACGCAGGTGAAGGTGGATGCCTCCACCATCACCGATCCGGCCAAGTTTGCCGAATTCCAGCAGGCGCAGGACAAGTTGTCGGGCGTACTGGGGCGGTTGATGGCGATCACCGAGAATTATCCGGACCTGAAGTCCAACCAGAACTTCCTGGCGCTGCAGTCGCAGCTGGAAGGGACCGAGAACCGCATCGAAATCTCGCGCCGCGACTATAATGCGGCGGTGCAGGATTATAATACCGAACTGGTGACGGTGCCGGGCTCGATCTGGGCCGCCACTTTCTACAAGTCGTACAAGCAGGCGACGCCGTTTGCCGCCAGCGCCGCGGCGCAGTCCGCGCCTGTGGTGAGCTTCCCCGGCGCCACCAGCGCTGCGCCACCGCCCGCGCCTGCCGCGGCTCAGCCCGGCACGACCAAGCCTTAAATGACGCGTCTGGCTGCGGCCTTACTTGCATTCTTTGTTCTTCTAACCCCCGCCTGGGCAGTGCCGAAATTTCCGGCGCTCACCGGGCGGGTGGTGGATGACGCCAATATCCTGTCGGCCCAGACCAAGGCCGACCTGGATACCAAGCTGGCGGCGTTGGAGCGGAAAAACTCGCGCCAGCTGGTGGTCGTCACCATCCCGTCGCTCGGTGGTTACGAGATTTCCGATTACGGCTATCAGCTGGGCCGCGCCTGGGGCATCGGGCAGAAGGGCCTGAACAACGGCATCCTGTTCATCGTCGCGCCCAATGAGCACAAGACCCGCATCGAGGTGGGTTATGGGCTGGAGCCGATCGTCACCGATGCGCTGTCGTCGGTCATCATCCAGACCCAGGTGCTGCCGCCCTTCCGCAAGGGCGATTTCAATGCCGGGGTGGTTGCTGGTACCGATGCGCTGATCGAGCAATTGTCGCTGGAGACGTCGGAGGCGGAGAAGCGCGCTGCCGCAGCGGCGGCCTTGCCGAAAGGCGGCGACCAGCAGCACCCCATTGGTGCGATCATCGCGCTTTTGATCATCGGGATTTTCTTTGTGCGGGTGTTTGGCGGCTGGAGCCTGTTGCCATTCCTGCTCTCGAGCGGACGCGGCGGCAGCGATTGGTCCGGTGGTGGCGGCGGCGGTTGGTCGAGCGGCGGCGGCGGCGGTGGCTGGTCAGGTGGAGGCGGCGGCAGCTTCGGCGGCGGCGGCTCTTCTGGAAGTTGGTAGTGGGGGGGAGCTGGTGATGCTCAGCGATGCGGACAAGGCGCGGATCAGCGCCGCGATCGACAAGGCCGAAGCGAATTCTTCCGGCGAAGTGTTTTGCGTGCTGGCGGGGCAGGTGTCGCGCTACCGCGAAGTGCCGCTGCTGTGGGCGGCGCTGGCGGGGTTCATCGTGCCGCCACTTCTGGTTTTGACGGGGCTGCACCGGCTGGCGGATGTCAGCATCTTCTCCAGCTGGACCGACGAATCCGCCCGCGCCATGGAACGGTTGATCCTGCGCGCCCTGACAACCTATGGGTTGGTGCAGGTGGGGCTGTTTGCTTGTGTCGCCATTGTCGTGGCCTTGCCGGCGGTGCGGCGGGTGCTGACGCCGGGGCCCTTGCGGCAATACCGGGTGCGGCAGGCGGCGCGGCGGCATTTTGTGGCGGCCGGCGCCCGGCTTTCGGATGCGGAGCCGCATATCCTGATTTTCGCCTCGCTGGACGACCGGCGGGTGGAGCTGGTGGCCCATGACGCCATTCACCAGGCGGTGGGCGATGGCCCGTGGAATGCAGCGGTGGCGGCGGTGGTCGAGGGCATGAAGGCGCGGCGGCCGGCCGATGGCATGGTGGCGGCGATCGAGATCTGCGGGGCGGCGCTGGCGCAGCATTTTCCGCCCGCGGGGCCAGCCAAGAACCATTTGCCCAACACGGTTCTTGAGACATAAGCTCTCCCCAAAATAACTGCCAAAAAATAACCGGAGGGACTGTTATGCTGAAATATCTCGCGCCTGTATTGTGTCTGCTCGCCGCGCCCGCGCTGGCGCAGGGCATGAGCGTCAAGAAGCTGGATCCGGCGCTGGACGCGGTGATCGCGCCGGATGCCAAGATCGAGAAGGTCGCCACCGGCTTTATCTTCATCGAAGGGCCGATGTGGAAGGACGGCAAGCTGTGGTTCTCGGACGTGCGCATGGACAAGGTGCGGACCTACGATCCCAAGACCAACAAGGTGACGGTGATCCTGAATGACGCGGGCGGGCTGAAGAATGCACCGCCGGACGGCAATTTCGGCTCCAACGGCATGATCAGCGACAGGGATGGGTCGATCCTCCTCACCCGCATGTTTGTGGGCACTATCGAGAAGATGGACGATCACGGCGGGTTGAAGCCGTTCCTGGCCAAGTATGAGGGCAAGCGCTTCAACAGCCCCAACGACCTGGTGTTCACTCCCGATGGGGCGCTGTGGTTTACCGACCCGTCCTTCGGGCTGCCCAAGATGGACGCGGATCCCAAGAAGGAAATCAAATACAATGCGGTGTGGCGCTATGCCGGCGGCAAGCTGACGCCGGTGATCACCGACATGACCCAGCCCAACGGCATCGGCTTTTCGCCGGACGGCAAGACGCTGTACGTCTCCAACTCCATGCCGGACATGCATATCCGCAGCTATGACGTGGGGGCGGACGGCAAGCTGTCGAACATGAAGAAGCTGATCTCGTTCCCCGGCACCGCGCCGGACGTGCCGGACGGGTTGAAGGTGGACAGCGCCGGCAACCTGTGGGCCACGGGGCCGGGCGGGGTGCGCATCATCTCGCCCAAGGGCAAGGTGCTGGGCCAGATCGTGGTCCCGGAGATTGTCGCCAATGTCGGCTTTGCCGAGGACGGCAAGACGGTCTATCTCACCGGCTCGACCAGCCTGTACCGGCTGCATTCCAAGATCGCCGGCGAGATTCCGCTCTATTACCGCAAATAATCAGTTGTCCCGGTGGCGGCCCATGCGGCCGCCGCCGGGGTCACCGCTGGGCTGACCACTGGGTTGGGGCGCCGCGTTTTGCTGCGCCTGGTTCAACTGCCAGAAATTGCCGCGGGTGATGCGGTCGCCATTGGGCAGCGTGTTGCCGCCGTGGTAACCGCCGCCCGGCTGGGCGTTGGATTGAACATTCGCTTGGGGCGCGCGCTGGTTGTTGTCCCGGTTCCAGTTGCCGCGATTGCTGTCCTGGCGATTGCCCTGATAATTGTTTTGGCGGTCGCCGCGATCATGGTCGCGGTTGCGGTCTGAACCGCGAGAGGCGTGGTCGCCGTCGCGGTGATCGCGGCCATAGCCGCCGCCATAACCACCATAAGGCTGCGCATAGACGGTGGGCCCGTAATAGTCGGGCTCGTAATAGCCGCCGCCGCCATAGTAGCTGGAAGCGCCATAAGGGGCGCAGCCGCCCAAGAGGGCCAACGCCGCGCCGAATGCCAAAGCCGTCCGTTTCATGTCTGCCTCCAGGGCCGGGGGATTTCCGGCCTGTGCAGCATCGCAAGAACGTCATGAACCGGGCATGAACGGAATTTCATGCCCGGTAAGTGCTACTGCGGCGTCAGTTTCAGCAGCTTGGAGCCGAGGGGCGTGTTGTTGGTGATGGAGCCGCCGCCGGAATCGCTGAGGACATATACCGCGCCGTCGGGACCGACACGCACATCGCGCAGGCGCATCTTGACCTCGGTGAGCAGGGGCTCTTCGTTGACCACCTTGCCGCCTGACATGGCGAGGCGTTCCATGGCGGCGCCGCGCATGGTAACGACGAAGACGCTGTTCTTCCATTCCGGAAATAGATCGCCCTTGTAGAAGGCCAGCTGCGACGGGCCCATGGAAGGCGCCCAGTAATAGACCGGCTCTTCGATGCCCTTGCGGGAGATTTCGCTGTCGCCGGTCTGGTTGCCGGGATAGTCGATGCCGTGGGTGACCACGGGCCAGCCGTAATTGGCGCCCTTCTTGATCAGATTGAGTTCGTCGCCGCCGCGCGGGCCGTGCTCGGTCTCCCAGAGATTGCCGTCATTGTCCCAGGCCAGGCCCTCCTGGCTGCGCTGGCCGATGGCCCAGATTTCGGGATAGGCGGCTTCCTGGCCGGTGAAGGGATTGCCCGGCGCCGGCTTGCCGTCGGTGGTGATACGCAGGATCTTGCCCAGGTGGGTGTCGAGGGTCTGCGCCACAAGCCAGGGATAGGAGCCGCCGGTGTCGCGGTCGCCGATGGTGATGTAGAGATAGCCGTCCTTGCCCAGCACCATGCGGCCGCCGCTGCGCGAGCCGACACCGGAGCGGTTGTCGTTCGGCGTCTGGGGGCGTGCCTTGAAGATCACCTTCACGTCGCTGAGCGCGTTGGCCGCCTGGTTGAAGGTGGCGCGCGCCACCTGGATGCCGCTGATCATGCCGCGGTCGAAGCCGAAGAAGGTGAAGTAGATGCGATGATTGCTGGCGAATTTGGGGTCCAGCACCAGGTCGAACAGGCCGGTCTGGGCCCAGCCTTGCGCGAGGCCGTCGACGCCGGAAACGGGCGGAGCAATGTTTCCGTCCGGCGAAATCACCCGCAGGGTGCCGGGCAGTTTTTCGGTGACCAGGAACTTGCCGTCCGGCAGGAAGCCCAGCGCCCAGGGGGCGTGCAGGCCGCTGGTGATTTCGGTCAGCTTGTAAGGCGCGGTCTTGTGATAGGGCGCGCGCGTCTGTTCGGGATAGAGCGGCTTGTCTTTGACATTCTCATTGACGCGACTGTCGACCGGCTTTCCTTCCACCAGCGCGGTGTAGTCGGGCTTGTCGGGAACAGTGGGGGCGAGGGGCGGCGTGGCCGGAGTCTGGGCCAGCACGGTGGTGGAGAGCAGGCAAGCGGCAATCGCGGCAAGACGGCGGTTCATAGGCATTCCCTTCGTTTGTTCAAATGATCAATGCGGCAGGCCGTCCAGGAAAGCATTCATTTCGCGCAAGACGTCGGCTTCATTGCTGCGCCAGATAAAGTGGCTGGCGCCGGCGATGCGCACGACGTGAGCTGAAGGACTGCTTTTCTCAAAAGCCTCGGCGTGTGCCGCTTCCGCCGCCATCAGTTTTTGCATGAATGGCTTTTCGCAGTGCGGTTGGCAGCGGCGGGGTCTGGCCAGGATGGCGAGGATCGGTGTTGGGGCCACACCATACCGCCGTGTGTTTGTGAAAATTCTGTTGCCGGCCAAGTCCTCAATGGTCTGAACATGTGGTGTCTCCGGCATACCTTCATAATCAGCCCACATTTGTTGCAGTCCCGTCTGCAGCTTGGGAAGCGTCGCTAGTATTTCCGCGATCAAAGCACGTGTCCCGGCCGGGCTAAACTGAAGATCAAACAACTGATCCAGATCACGCCTGACGGTCGCGGAGTCCACGCTGTGGTCTTCTTGAGCTGGATTGTAGAATGAATACCCATAGAGTGCGTCAAGATAAATCAAGCCGCCGATCTTTTCGGGGTGACGTGTGCCGACGGAACTCAGCTCTTCGCCTGCAATGGAATGTCCCGCCAGCACAGGATGATCGATCTTGAGCGCATCCATCACCGCCAGCACATCGTTGCCCAGCCGGTCGGCATCGTAATTCTCATTGGTAATGGGTGGGGCATCGGACGCGCCGAACCCCCGCCGGGTGATGCCATAGACATGATGCTGGGCGGTAAACTTGGGCGCAAAACTGTCGAACGAGTGTGCCGTGCCGGTAAGGCCGGCGAGGAAAATAAGCGGTGGACCGCTGCCGCCCCAATCCAGCACTTCCAGCTTCACGCCGGGCTGCACAGTGACGAAGTGATCTTTGTGAGGCGAGGGGTCGACCACCCATTCGCCTCCCTTGGCAGCGCGCGAGAAGATCAGCGGCTGCGATTGCCCATATGTCGTCTTCCAGGCCCCCGTAATGGTTTTGCCTTCCAGCTTGCCATCGAAGGTGGCGCCAGTTTTGTCCAATGAGAACTTGATCGTTCCGTCTACAAACGAGACAGAAGATACCCCATTACTGCCAAGGGGCTGGCCGGGAGTTTCGTCGCCCAGATAGTAGAATTCGCCGCGATAGCCCTTTGCGTCCTTGCGGATTTTGAGCACACGCTGCGGTTTGCCGTCCGCCTGCCAAGTGCCGGCAATATCCTGTGCCCGAGCCGAGAAAGACAGCGTGAGAAGTGCGGCCAGGGCGAGAAGCGGGGTTCGCATGGAAGCCTCAGCGCGGCTTGTTCAGCACGGCCAGCAAGGGTTCGGCATTCTCGTTGGCGGGGTTGGCGGCGAAGGCGTTCTTGGCCGCCATGTCGCGGGCGACGCCGATGATCATCAGCTCCAGCGGGGCGCTACCGGCCTTGAAGCTTTTGGCCTGGCCGAGATCCACCGGGATGGCGTCGCCCTTCTTGATACCGACGGTCTCGCCGTTGACCGTGACGCTGCCTTCGCCGGAGATGACGTAGTAGGCTTCGCTGAGATCGATGAGATTGGTGGTACCGGTGTCGCCGCCGGGCGCGATCAGTTCGTGATCGACATAGGCCCAGGGGGTGTAGAACACGCTGGGACTGAGGGCGCGGCGGCGCTGGACCTTGCCGCCGTCGCGAGCGGGCTTCAGCAGCGATTTTTCCAGATGCATGGTGACGAACTGCGGGATGGGGTCCTTGGGTGCGCCGACGCGGTCGTCGCCCAGGTTGAAGGCATCGTACACCTTGGAAGTGCCGACATTGATGTTCATCCACTCCACGTCATGGTCGGTGGCATTGTAGATGGCATGCGACGAGCCCATGCGGTCGGGGGCGCCGACGGTACCCTTGAGCAGGGAGGTGCGGCCGTTGACGGTGAACTCGGCCTGGTCGTCGAAAATCACGAACATCTCTTCGCAGTGATTGTGGAAATGCTGTCCGATGCCGCCGCCGGGATGGAGCACGCCGCGATGCAGGAAGATGAAGTTGGTGGAGAGGGTCTTGTCGGTCATCAGGGGACCGAAATTCATGGTGCCGGCGCCGTCATGCACCGCCTTGAGGCTGGCGGTCTTTTTGACGTCGTAATGGGTGATTTTGGAAGCGATCTGGGCTTGAGCGGATGCGGTAGAAATATTGAGTGCGGCGGTGGAGGCCAGCAAAAGGACAGCAGTCAGCATCAGGCGTTTCATGGAAGTCTCCCCGGGGTTTTTGTTTTTGCGAGCCCCAAGAGCCACGATAGCATGTCCGCCGGGACCGGCCACAGGGGGCCCAGGACCCAAAAATAGGGCGGTCAGGGCCGGAAAAAGCGTGCTAGGGTTGGGCATGGCAGACACACGAAAATCCCCGCCCGGCGCCAAGGCCCTGGCCGCGACCACAGCATCGGACCAGCGCACCCGCATGGTCCTGGACCAGGTCGAGAAGGAGCGGGTGGCCAGCGACGCCAAGACCGTGCGGCTGAAGGCGTTGCGCCTGGCCAAGGAAGCGGAAGAGGCGGCGGCCAAAGCCGCCGAACCGCCGAAGGTCAAGGCGAAGAAGAAGAAGGCTTAGCGCAGAGCGCGGGTCGCTTGTCATTCGGATAGCCCGCAGTGCGGTCTGTCAGTTCTCCGGTAATTGCTTGTTGGGGTTTGCGCCCTGCCGCGGCCCGCTTAAGTCGCTGACGCGCGGGCTGGCGATGAACTGGCTGACAGCGGTACCCTGACGCGCGGGCCTCAAGTCGCTGTCGCGCGGCCCGCTTGTCATTCATCTGCGCGGCATTGCCGCGCAGATGAATGGTGCCGGGTACAGGACTCGAACCTGTGACCCCCTGATTACAAATCAGGTGCTCTACCAACTGAGCTAACCCGGCGTCCGGCGAGGAATAACCACAGCCCCCGTTAATGGCAAGAAAATCACGGGTGCTTGTTCCAAAGGTCCCAAGCCTGGGTGAGGCCATCGGCAGAAACTTGCGGATTGGCAGCACAATCCTCGCTTTCGCAGCCCACGATGAAGCGGCCCGCGATCTGGGCGGCCAGTGGAGGATCGCGCCGCAAAAGGGGCAGGGCAGGCTCCGCCGGGCGCTGGCGCCCTGCTGGATGACCTGCCACATGTTCATAGGGATAAGATACAAGTATACTTGTAATAGTCAACAAGCAGAACTGTGGCGGCACGAATCGGCTCCCGACGATTAAATCCGCAAGGATTTGAAAGATGAACCCGCTGCAGCGATGCGGCGGGCTTTCCCTGGTCTAGGCCTCGCCCGAACCCACCACGCGATGGATCGAGACGATATCGTCATTGCGGATCTCGAAGGTCCGAGGCGGGTTGAACTGTTCCAGCACCGTCCTGGCGCCGGTGCGTTTGGCCAGGCGCTTGATCACCGCCAGCGGCACGTCGCCGTCATTCCTGGGCCGCCGCTGCACCAGGACATAGGCGCCGATGGTGAGCGGCTTGCCGGGATGGACATGCACCAGCTCGCCGGGGTGATAGCGCGGCTCCATGCTGGCGCCCACGACATAGACGGCATAGGCGTTGGGCACGCCCGCCAAGCTGGCGGGGCGGTCGATCATGTCGATGACATCGCCGTTCCACAGCGACCAGCCATCGGCGCCGCATTCGGCCATGCCCAATACCTTGAGCTTGTCGGCGGCGCCGGGGCGCGGTGACGGGGTGTGGCGGGCGGGGGTGGGACCCTGGCCGTCCTGCAGCCATTCGGCGGTGACGCCCAAGGCGCGGGCGATGGCGACCAGGTGCTTGGTGCCGCCGCCGGCTTCGAGCTGCTGGATGGCCTGATAGGTGATGCCGCCCACCTTCTTGGCGAGTTGCGGCTGGCTGAGGCCGAGGGCGGCGCGACGTTCGCGGACGCGGTCGCCGATGGTGGCATTGGTCTTCATGCGGAGCATCCTACAAGAAAAACCGCAGGTTGTACAAGATGTCTTGTAAATGCGACTTTATATTTCTGATGCAAGAACACTTGTTGACAGCCTGCAAGTAAGCTTGTTAGCGTCAATTCATGAACGGGATCGGGGCACTGAAGACGGCGATCGCCCAACTGGGCAGCCAGGTGGCGGTGGCCAGGGTGGCAGGGGTTTCGCCCCAGGCGGTGAGCGAGATCGTGCGGCGAGGCCGCCGGGTGCCGGCGGAATGGTGCCGCGCCATCGAACAAGCCACCGGCGGCGCCGTCAGCCCCCATGACCTCAGGCCAGATCTTTATCCCCCAAAGGAGACGCAATGAGCACCCGGTTTGGATTGAATGTGGAAAAGGCCCGCAAGCGGGAGCCTGAACTGCCGGTGGAAAAGCGGCTGCTGGCGGACTTGCAGGCGCTGTTGCCCAAGGAGGCAATGGCGCTGGCGGCGCCGGGGGTGCCGGGAATTCTGATTTGTCACCGGGGACGGGCGCTGGGGCTGCATTTGTTGGCGCGGGGCGACCGGCTGAGTTACGCCCAGACCAACGCGTTCGTGGCGCTGCGGGATGCAGGCATGCGCATCGAGGTGGCGCGCGATGCCGTGCAGGCGCTCGCCATGGTGCGGGAGATGGGGGTGCCGCTGAAGGAAGAGGCGCGGCACAGTTTGCGCGATGTGTTCCGGCAGGAGACGCGCAAGCGCAAATGAAGAAAGCGATCCGGAAGGAAGAAGAGACGATCGAGCGGCCGGCGGTGATCCAGGCCGATCATGTGCAAGGCCGCGTGGTGTCCGGGCGGATGGGAGCCAAGGCGGGATGGTCGCGGCTGACGGTCTATGAGCGGGAATTCCGGCTGGGGCATCTGGTGTGCAAGGAGCAGGCAGTGCGGGATGCGCGCGAAGAAGAGGGACGGGCGCTGGACCGGCTGGCGGCGGCGCGGGCCTTCGATGAGGGCTGGCAGGTATGTCACGCGTCGTTCCCCGGTGGGGTGGATTTTGACCGTGTACGGACGAGTGGCGGGGTGCCGGGCGCCTTTGTCGATCATCAGCGCGATGCCAAGGATTTCTGGCGGCGGGTGGAACAGGCGATGGGAGCCAATGACTGGATGATCTGCCGGCGGGTGTGCGGGGAGAATTATGCGGTGGCCGCGGCGGTGCAGGCGATCGGTCCGGGATACAAGTTCTCCACCTTGGCGCGGTTTCGCGAGGCATTGGATGCACTTGTCGAGGGCATGCGGCGGGCGCGGCGAACGTGAGCCCGAGTTGACGCCTGCATCGGCAGTTTTCTGCTCGATTTGTGCGCTGCAACCAAACTGACATCCTGCTGCGCGAATAATCTATTCAGAATGCTCATTAATTGCGCGGTATGGAATTGCTGCGCTGCGACATAAACGCTTGGGTGCTGATTTTGGATTGTCGGCGCGCGTCTTCGGCCGCAGAGTTTCTCTCGTCATGTTGAACGACTCGCAGAATTTCAAAACACGTGATTGCCAGGGCGGCGCCAGGATTGATCAACCCCAACCAAGGAGATCATCATGTTGCGTACCCTCACCGCCGCCGCCATTCTGAGCCTGACTGCCGTTTCGGCGCAGGCCGACAGTCTCAGCGACCGCATTCATACCGCTGCCGTCGAAGCCTGCGCCGTTGAAAGCGGCGGCGTTCTGCCGCTTTCGCACTATGGCGCCATCACCACAGCCTGCGTCCGCCGTGTCAGCGCGACGGCGGAGGCCAAGTACCAGGCCATAGCCGCCGCCAAGACCATGGCGACGACGGCTTCCAATTAGCCAGCTGGGCGTCCTTCCGGCAGGAAGGGCGCCCGCAAGGCCTGTCCCGGCGCGGCAAATCAGCTAACCTGTTCTCCATAAAGGGCGCCAAAGCCCTGGAGGAGGACGCATGGTTCATTCCCGCCGCGACTGGATGACGATGGCCAGCTTGGGGCTCGCAGGTTTGCTGGCGAGTGAACGAGCGGCGCCGGCGCAGACTTCTTCGCGGGCGCTTATCGATCCACGCTCGATGATCAAGATTACCAGGCTGGAGATCATCCCGGTCCATTCGCTGCGCTCCATCTTTGTGAAGATGCACACCGATGCCGGCATCATCGGGCTGGGCGAAGGCACGGTGGAAGGCAAGATTGAAACCGTGGTGGCGGCGATCCAGCAGCTGGAGCCGTACCTCAAGGGCAAGGATCCGCGCCAGCCGGCGCATCATTGGCAGGCGATGTACCGCCATGCCTTTTATCGCGGCGACGTCATCCTGTGCAGCGCGCTGTCGGCGGTGGACATCGCCATGTGGGACATCAAGGGCAAGGCGCTGGGCGCGCCGGTCTATGAGCTGTTGGGCGGGCCGACGCGCGACCGCATCAAATGCTATGGCCAGGCCGAAAGCGTGGAAGAGACCAAGAGCCATGTGCTGGCCGAAGGCTATGTCTCGATGAAGACCAGCGTCAGCTCCAGCCGGGGGCGGCTGTCGCGGGCGAGCGAGAATCCTTATTACATCGACGGCTTTGTCGAGAAGGTGAAGGCGATCCGCGAGCTGGTGGGGCCGAACTTCGATCTGGGCATCGAGATGCATGGCGAGCATGAGCCGCCGGCGGCGATGCAGATCATCAAGGCGCTGGAGCCGTTCCGGCCCTGGTTCTTCGAGGAGCCGATCCAGTTCCAGAACCTGCCGCTGATGGCGGAGATGGCCAAGAAGACCAGCGTGCCGTTCGCCACCGGCGAGCGGATGGTGACCAAGTGGCAATTCCGCGATCTGTTGACGGCGGGGGCGGCGCAGCTTCTGCAGCCGGACATCACCCATACTGGCGGCATCACCGAGTTGAAGGCGATCGCGGCGCTGGCGGAGGCTTTCTATGCCGACATGCTGCCCCATTCGAAGGAAGGCATGGTGGGGTTTGCGGCCTCGATGCATGTGGCGGCGTCAATCCCCAATTTCCTGGCGCACGAGGTGCCCAGCCTGCAGGCGGTGAAGGGCGGGCCGAATGTAGAGCGCAGTCCCTTGGGCAAGAGCTATATCAAGAAGCCGATGGTGATGACGGGCGGGGCGATAATGCTCAAAGGCAATATCGACGGGCCGGGGCTTGGCATCGAGCTGGACGAACACCTAATCGACAATGAGCGCGGCATTCCGGAATGGCAGTTTCCGGAGATGTGGGATGCGGTGGATGGGTCCGTGCGGGACCATTAGGCGCGCCGGTCAGGCGGCCAAGCGCGCCTGGATATAGGCGGTGAGATCGCCGACGGTGCGTACGCTGACCAGTTCGGTCTCGTTCATCTCGATCTTGAATTCGTCCTCGAGGTCCATCAGCAGTTCGAAGCGGTCGAGGCTGGAAACGCCCAGATCGTCCACCAGCAGGGCGGTGGGAGCGAACCGCTCAGGGTCCAGCATCAGTGACTTTTGCAGGACTGCGATGACGCGGGTGGAGGTTTCCATGGTGGCAGATTAGCAGGATTTCTGGGGTGCGTGCGGTTTATTGCCGGTGCTGGCAGGGATGGCGTGCCCCGGGCGGGGTGGCTATTCTGGGGCGGGGGAACAGCATGGATCGGTGGATCATCATCGGCGCGGTGTTGGCGATCTTTGCCAGCCTGGGTGTGGGCGGCTGGTATTTCCAGCGAGGGGTGGAGCATCCGGCGACGATCTGCTCCAATCCGGATGCGCAGTGCGGCGACGACCGGCATCAGTGATTCAAGCGGTCTTGTAGCGCGCGAAAATAATTCGCGCGCGACGTGCGTGGGTATATTGACCGCCTATAAAATTGGAGTACAACTCTTCCTATGGTGACGAATTGCGGATGACGCAGTTCTCCCGGCCGCCCGCGCAAGCGGGCTTTTTCATTTCCGACAATCAGAGAGGCCACCGATGGTGCGCTTGCCCGTTGTTCCGGAAAATTATCTGGATGATGGCCAGCCTTCGGATCAGCAGAATTTCGCCCCGCCTTACGGCGGTGGCGGCGGTGCGCCCGTTGCGGGGCCGAAGAATCCCATTGGACCGGTGGAGGGCTACCCGGAAGACGGCAAGCATGCCTGGCGTGCGGGGAATGACGATGTGATCGTGGAGGCGGCCAAGGGATATAACGCGCGCGGGGCCTATTTGCCTGGGAACGCGGAATATATGACCCCCAAGCTCATGAAGTCCTGGATGATGCGGGAGAGCGGTGGAGCCCGGAGGCATTCAAGACGGACCCGTTCCAGGTGAACAAGGCCGGCGATTGGACAAAGGGCACAAACGAGAAAACCCGCATCGCGGGCTTGTCAAAGGATCAGATCATGACTCCTCAGGCCAGCGCGGAGGCCGCGCTGAAATGGCCGCACTACAAGGGCAGGATCAACCCCGACGACCGGAATCGGCTCGGGCCTTACCAAGGACACTATGAGGCGCTTAGGGGTTACAACGCTGCGACAAGTTCTGGTGGTCTTAAGCCGGGATCGGAGTATGCTAATGACGTTTTCAATCGGGCATGGGCGAGCTATGGGGATTGGCAGCAATAAATCAAAGTATGCGATCTTGGCCGTCGCTTTTGCGACGTCGCCTTGCCGCTCAGCCAAAAATTGATGCCCATCACCAATCTGGAATCTGGCGGATACTGCGCGCGGGACATTTCAGCGGGCCGATGCATGGAAACGCCCGTGTCTTGCCGATCAAAGGCGAGATCGCGACAAACGGCACCCATTACCGGTTCGGAGAGTTCAGATTCGACAGCAAGTATTCAGGCCAGAGCGGAGCTGCCTTGCTGGTGTTCGAAAAGGGTAAGCCTGGACTCATTTACCTTGGGTATTACCGGCTTGATCTGGATGATTTCAAAGGCCCGGTGCATCCTGTGATACGCGGCAAAGCAGTGTTTTTCCCTTTCAGAGAAGTTGAAATTCTGGGCGACAAGCCTGCTTTTGGAATTTCATTTGAGAATGGTCCGCCGCCGGAAGCGGTGCCCGGAAGCATCATCAAATTTGAGCGGTGATGAAAAATAAATCGGTTGCCGTCCTGTACGGATGTGTTGACCCGGTTTTAAAAAGCGATCATAGATTTTGTCATCAGATGAATGATTGGCGCTCCGTTTACAGAGCGTTCAAGCTGTATCGCCAATGCGATGACGCCAGTATTGCCGAGGGATATTACGACAAGATCGTAATTCTCTTTACCAAGGAATGGCTTACGGTGTCAGAGCTTGCCGGGCTCGTTCGGTCTGATCCTCTCTTTGGCCAGTTCGTGCTCCGCCATGTGGATACATTGATGTCGCCCGAGCAAGGCGAACTAATTATTGCCAACGCGACCGAGCGTTGCCCGATAACGGCTAAGCAATTTTGCCGGCGGTTGGCGGCGAAAGCCAGAGAACCAAATTAAGCTTTATCAAGCTTGATGGCCTCAGCTATTCAGTCTTGAAGCTGTAGTTATAGCGCCAGCGCTTTTCCGCGCCGGGCGCCAGGTCGATGGCGATATAGGGTTCGACGGACTGGACCTTTTCGATCGAGAAGATGTTGAGGCGCGTGATGGGCTGGTCGCCCTGGATGGTGACGCCTGCGCCGGCGGCATCGCGGATTGCGATGTCATAGTCGGCGGCGGTGTTGCCGAAGCCGGTGACCAGGAATGAGACGCGCTCCTTGAACTTCATCGGACGCAGATAGGTCAGGGCCTTGCCCTCGGCGCCTATCAGGTCAGGCGGCGGCGGTTTGCTGGCCACAGTCAGCGGGAAGGGGAACTTGATCTGGGTGCCGGCATTGCCTTGCACCAGGCGCAGGAAATTGTGGTCATAGACCGTGGTGTTGATCGGCTTGCTGCCGGTGTTGGTCAGCCGGTGCTCGATTACCAGCTCGGGCTTGCCCGGCACCAGGCGCAGGATTTTTTCGTAGGTGTAGGCGGTTTCAGCGAGTTTCAGGCTTTGGCTGAAGGTGACACCGGTTTGCGAGGGACTGACGGTCCACTTTCCGGCATCCACGATTTCGTAGTGCCGGTAGTGATCGTAGGGCTGGGTGTCGGGTTGGCGCAGGGTGCCGACGCCGATTTTGACGAACAGGCCGGGTGACGGTGCGAAGTCCAGCGGGGCGAATTCCTCCGCCGGGCCGCTGGTGGCGCTGTCGGGGCCGGCGACCAGCGCGCCGTTTTTGTCATAGGCGTAGTCCAGCACTTCGGGGGCGGTGCGGTCGAACCAGGGACCGTAAAACTCCCGGCCGTTCACGGTGAGGCTGGTGACAACGCCGGCCTGATCAAAGCGGGTGCCGCGATAGAAGGCGTTGGGCCCGGGTGGCGCGATATGGGCGACGATCTGGCCGTTGCCGATGGTGAAGCTGGGCGCTGATGCGAGCAGGTCGCCGACCGGCGCACTGACGGTGGGCACGGGCTGCACTGGCTGGGCCGCTGCCGCTGTCGCCAGCAACAGGCCCGCCAGCGCCGGATGAAGTCTCATTTGGAGACGCCGGGACCGTAATAGTCCATGGTGTGGCTCCAGTGAATTTCCTCGCCTGGCTTCAGCTTGATGTCCATGTAAGGCTCGATGCCCATGGTGGAGGGCACCGACCACCACAAGAGGCGGCTGACCGGCAGGTCGGCGCGAATGCGTACGCCAAAGCCGCTTTTGGTGTCGGTGACCTTGAAGTCGTTGTCGCTGACCGCATTGGTGAAGCCGGTGAGATCGCTGGCGACCTGCTCTTGGCCGGTCAGGCCACGCAAGTAACGCATGCGATTGCCGTCGAATTTCACCACATCGGCCGGCATGGGGCGGGCGTTGGTCAGTTTGAAGGGCGCTTCCAGCTCCACGCCGTCCTCGCCGGGGCTGAGAGTCATAAAGTGGTGATTATACACGGTCGTATCTATCGGCTTCTTACCCGTATTCTTCAACCGATCCTCGATCACCAACTGCGCCTTGCCGGGGGTGATGCGCACGGTCTTGGTGAGGATGTAGCCATAGCCGGAGGCATCGCCTGAAACCGTTTGCGTGAAGCGAATGCTGTTTTTGGTGGCGCTGGTGGTGCGCTTGCCGCCGTTCAGGATGGGATAGGTGTGGAAGCGGTCGTATTTCTGGGTGTTGCGCTGGAGAATGCCGACGCCCAGCTTGAGAAAGCGGCCGTTCATGCCGCCGGCGTCAAAGCCGTTTTCACCAAATTCCTCCACAGGGCCGGCGGCGATGTTGTTGTTGTTGGCGACCAGGCCGTCCGCGTCATAGGTGAAGTTCTGCACGCTGGGCGAGGTCTTCACGAACCAGTATTTGCCGTAATCGTAATTCTTGTAGGTGATGTGGGTGATCATGCCGGCATGGTCGAAGCGCGTCGCCCGGTAAAAGCCGAACGGGTCTGGCAAATAAACCTTGGCGGTGACGATGCCGTTGCTGATGGTCTTGGATGGAAAATTGTCCAGCGCGCTGGCCGGCGAGGTGCTGTTCGCCGGCGGGGCGATGAAAGGGGCGTTGCCTTGCGCGAAGGTTAGGCTGGTGGAAGCCAGCAGCATCACAAGCGAAATCCTGGTCATGGTTTCTCTCCCGGTCCGTAAAAGTCATAGGTGTAGGTCCAGCGCTTTGTTTCGCCGGGCTTGAGGGAAATGGCGACATAGGGTTCGAGGCTGTAGGTCGCAGCTATCGACCACATGTTGATCTTGGAGGGCGGCGCGTCGGCACGTATGCGCTGGCCGAAGCCGGTCTTGGTGTCGGTGATGGTGAAGTCGTAGTCGCTGACCTTGTCACCAAAGCCGGTCAACAGGCTCTGGGTGGTGACGCCCTTGGGGATCGGCGCCAGGTAACGGATGGTGTTGCCATCCAGCTTGACCAGTTCGGGCTGGAAAGGCTCGACGGCGCTCCAGGCAAAGGGCGCGGTGATCACCAGATTTTCGCTGCCGGGGTTGATGGTCAGGAAGTTGTGGCAGAAGACCTCGGTGACGATGGGCTTGCTGCCGGTGTTGGTCATCACATGGCTGATGATCATTTGCGGCTTGCCTGGCACCAGCTGCACGCTTTTGGAATAGCGATAGCCATAACCAGATTCCGGATCCTTGAGATCCTGGGTGAAGCGTGCGCCGGTTTTGCTCGATTGGAAGATGCGGGTGCCTTCGTTCAGCACGGGCAAGGTTGGAAACTGGTCGTAGCGGTCTGAGGTGCGCTTGAAGATGCCGATACCGGGCTTGAGGAAGCGGCCACCCATGCCGGCCTCGTCAAAGCCGACGGCCGAGAATTCCTCCACCGGGCCGCTCATGTTGCAGCAGGAATGTTCGGTGGCCGGCGGGTACTTGCCGTTGTCCATGGGATCGGTGACGAAGCGGTCAAACCAGTAACTGTTGTAATCCTGACCTTTGTAGGTGATGTGGAATACCACGCCGGCATGGTCGAAGCGGGAGCCCTGGTTGAGTTCACCCTTGCCCGGCGGAAAGACGCGCGCGGACAGGATTCCGTTCGAGATGTCCACATGGGGGAAGTTCTCGATCTCCGCGGCGGGCTGGGTTCCCGGCACGGGCGCCGGCTGGGCGCTCGCATTTGCGCAAGCGCCCATCAGCAAGGCAGCGGCCAACGCTGCGCGTTTCATGTCAGCCCTCACCCGGGCCGAAATAGTCGTAGGTATAGGTCCAGCGCTTGGTCTCGCCGGGCTTGAGGGAGATGGCGATATAGGGCTCCCAGCTGAAGGTGGTGCGGATGGACCAGAAATTGATCTGGGACAAAGGCTGGTCGGCGCGGATGCGCTGGCCGAAGCCGGTCTTGGTGTTCACCACCTTGAAGTCGTAGTCAGCCGCGGTGGCGCCGAAACCGGTGAAGGGCGAGGTGACGCTTTCGCCTTCCTTGACGGCGCGCAGGTACTTAAGCGTCTTGCCGTTGACCGACGCGGCGTCGGCCGCCAGCGGCTTGCCGGCGACAAGAGTGAAGGGGGCGGTCAGTTCCAGATTCTCGTTGCCCGTGCTGAGCGACAGGAAGTTGTGGCAGTAGACCGAGGTAACGAGGTCCTTGGTGCCGGTGTTCTTTAGCACATGCTCGACCGTCATCTGCGGCTTGCCTGGGGTCAGGCGCACTGTCTTGACGTAGCTGTAGCCCCAGCCGGTTTCCTTGTCGGACAGGTCTTGGGTCAAGCGCACGCTTGTCTTGGTGGCGCTATAACCGCGCTGGCCTTCGTTCAACACCGGATAGGAATGAACGAAGATATAATCGCTGGTGTCGCGCTTGAGGATGCCGACGCCGATCTTCAGGAACTTGCCGCACTTGTTTTCTTTTGCCGCTTCGCGGCAGGGGCCGGCTTCGTTGAAGCCGATGGCGGTGAACTCTTCCGACGGGCCGGCGGCGCCGCTGGCGGTGGAGACGGTGACTTGGCCGTCCAGCCACTGGAAATCATGCACGGCGGGCGAATAGCTGGAGAACCAGTACTGGCCGTAGTCCGTGCCCTTGTAGGTGGCGTGGGCGACGACTCCGGCGCGGTCAAAGCGGGTACCGCGATAGAATCCGCCATCGCCGGGCAGATAGACCTTGGCCGAGACGATGCCGTTGGAGATGTCCTTGTGGGGCAGGCCGTCCAGGGTGGAGGCGGGGATGATGGTGGCGGCGGGAGGGCGAGGCTGGGCTAGGGCGGCGCCTGTGAGGATCGCCGCAGAACTCATTGCGGCCAAAGCGAATTTTTGCGTTTTGCTGGACATTAGGTACCCCTTTTGCTTCCCCGGCCGTCCCCTTGTATGAGGGACTGTTGCCACGATCATCACCTTATATAGCAGAACATGAAACGCGTCCTCATCACTTCCGCCATTCCCTATGTCGCCGGGGTCAAGCATCTGGGCAACCTGGTCGGCTCCATGCTGCCGGCCGACATCTTCGCCCGCTATTGCCGAAGCCGCGGCTACGATACACTGGCGATCTGCGCCACCGACGAGCATGGCGCGCCGGTGGAACTGGCGGCGCTGGAGGAGGGGACGCCTGTCGCCGACTATGCCGCCAAGTGGCATGGGGTGCAGAAGGAACTGGGCGACCGGTTCGGGCTGGACTGGGACAATTTCGGACGTTCTTCCTCGCCGCAGAACCATGAGCTGACCCTGCACTTCGCGCGGGCGCTGTGGAAGAATGGTTTCCTGGAAATCCGCGTTACCAAGCAGGCCTATTCGCCCACCGACAAACGCTTCCTGCCCGACCGTTATGTCATCGGCACGTGTCCGCATTGCGGCTATGACCGCGCGCGCGGCGACCAGTGCGAGAATTGCACCCGGGTACTCGATCCCATCGACCTGATCAATCCGCGCTCGGCCGTGTCGGGCGCCGCCGATATCGAGATCCGCGATTCCACGCATCTTTTCCTGAAGCAGTCGCAGTTTGCCGACAAGCTGCGCGTCTGGATCGACAGCCACAAGAATGACTGGCCGTCTCTGGTGACGTCGATCGCCTACAAGTGGCTGGACGAGGGGCTTCAAGACCGCGGCATCACCCGCGACCTGGCATGGGGCATTCCGGTTCCGGACGACATTGCCGATGGCCAGCTCAAGGGCAAGGTCTTCTATGTATGGTTCGACGCGCCCATCGAATATATCGCCGCCACCAAGGAATGGGCCGACAAGAACAACAAGGGCGATGCCTGGAAAGACTGGTGGTACGGCGATGCCGCCAAGGATGTCACCTATTGGGAGTTCATGGGCAAGGACAACGTGCCTTTCCACACGGTGGGCTTCCCTGTGACGATCATGGCGTCGGGCGAGCCCTGGAAGCTGGTGGACCGGCTGAAGGGTTTCAACTGGCTGAACTACGACGGCGGCAAGTTCTCGACCTCGGGCAAGCGCGGCATCTTCATGGATGCGGCGCTGGACGTGGCGCCGGCCGATTACTGGCGCTATTACCTGATCGCCAATGCGCCGGAAGGCAGCGACAGCAATTTCACCTGGGAACAGTTCGCCGGCATCATCAACAAGGACCTGGCGGACGTGCTGGGCAATTTCGTCAACCGCGTCACCAAATTCTGCGTGGCGCGCTTCGACGGCGTGGTGCCGGGCGAGGGCGAGTATGGCGAAGACGAAAAGGCGCTGATCACCGAGCTGGACAGGCGCTTTGCGCAATATGCCGCCTTCATGGAAGACGCGGAATTCCGCAAGGCGATGGGCGAGATGCGCGCCATCTGGGTGGCGGGCAATGAGTATATGACCCGCGCCGCGCCCTGGACCCATATCAAGACCGACCGCGCCAGGGCGGCGGTGGGGGTGCGCATGGGGCTGAACCTGATCCACCAGTTCGCGCACCTGGTGTGGCCGGTGATGCCGGATTTCGCCAAGACCATTCACGAATGCATCCAGCCGGTGGGCTATCGGGGCGGGGTAATTCCGTTCCCTGACGGGCCGATGGCCGAAGTACTCGACGAACTCACACCCGGCCAGCCGATCAAGGCGCCGGAGGTGCTGGTGGCGAAGATCACCGACGAGCAGATCGCCGAATGGAAGGCGCGCTTTGGTGGCGGTGGCAACTAGCCGCGCTTTTGCTGGTTTTCTGTCATTTTGACATTTCGTCAGTTAGCACCGGTTTTATTGCCGTTTGGTCATCAAAACCCTCTGGACAACGCTATCATGCCATGCAAGATATCCGGTGACGCTAGATAGCTAGCACGAGTCCCGGCTTTTGTGAGAGCGTGCCGGAAACAGACAGGGGTGGAGCATGTCGTCTGCGGTATCGCTGCGTAACGTCGTCAAGAATTATCGCCGGGGCAAGGAATCGGTCGAGGTCCTGCACGGGTTGAATCTGGAAATCACGCAAGGGGAGTTCGTCTCGCTGATGGGCCCGTCCGGCTCGGGCAAGACCACCATCCTCAACCTGGTTGAAGGCCTGGATCACGCCGATGCCGGCGAAGTGATCGTCGGCAGCGAGCATCTGGAGAAACTGTCTGGCGGGCAGCTGGCCAAATGGCGCTCGCGCCATATCGGCTTTGTCTTCCAGTTCTACAATCTGATGCCGATGCTGTCGGCGGCCTCCAATGTCGAGCTGCCGCTGCTGCTTACCGACCTGTCCAAGGCCGACCGGCAGCGCCGCGTCGCGGTGGCGCTGGAGATTGTGGGCCTGAAGGATCGCGCCGCCCACAAGCCGGGCGAACTGTCCGGCGGACAGCAGCAGCGCGTCGGTATCGCCCGCGCCATTGTCGGCGATCCCTCGATCCTCTTGTGCGACGAACCTACCGGCGATCTGGACCGCAACTCCGCGGATGAAATCCTGGCTTTGCTGCAACAGCTCAATCGCCAGCAGAACAAGACCATCGTGATGGTGACCCACGATCCCAAGGCGGCCGACCATGCCACCCGCCAGCTGGAGATGGACAAGGGTTCGCTGATCGAGCGCAGCCCGGTTCGCGCCTAGGGGTTCGCCCATGAAATATCTCCCTCTCGTCTGGGCCGCAATCATGCGCAAGCCCGCGCGCGCCATTCTGACTCTGCTGTCGGTGATGGTGGCCTTCACCCTGTTCGGATTGACCATCGGGCTGAATGCCACCTTCGTGAAATTCTCCGAGATGGCGCGCGCCGATCGCATCTGGACCCAGCAGCGTTTCGGCGGCGGCGGGCCCAGCGGCGGGGGCATGCCGCGCGCTTTGGTGGAACAGATCGGGCGGATACCGGGCGTATCGCAGGTCGCCGGCATGGGCTTTGTCGGGGGTTATCATGGCGACCCCAAGAACCGCGTCTTCATCTGGATGGTGGACGACAAGCTCGGCAAAGTGTTCAACGAGTGGGAGATCACGCCCCAGCAATGGGACAAGGTGCGGGCCAACCGCCGCGGTCTGTTGATCAGCAAAATTCAGGCAGGACGCTGGCACCTGAAGCCGGGCGACAATTTCACCATGACCGCGCCGGGCCTGAAAAAGGCGGACGGCACCAACAGCTGGACCTTTCAGGTGCTGGAAGTGACGAACGAGATTTCCTTTGCCACCGACGGTTTCATGATGGGCAACTACGATTTTTACGACAAAAGCCGGCCGCTGGCAGACCAGAGCCGCATGGTCCAGATGTTCATCCAGACCAGCAATCCCGACCAGAGCGCGGCGCTGGCGCAGCGCATTGACGCCACCTATGCCAGTTCCGCCACGCCCTTGCAGTCCACCACCGAAAAAGCCGCCCTGGATGTCAGCAACAACGGCCTGGATTTCATTACCGTGGACCGCGAGATCGCCCTGGCGGGCATGTTCATGGTCCTGTTCCTGACCGCCAACGGCATCGCCCAGGCGGTGCGCGAACGCTTCGCGGAATTCGCCACGCTCAAGACCATCGGCTTTTCCGACTGGGGCGTGATCGGGCTGGTGTTTGCCGAAGCCGCCTTGCCCTGCATCCTGGGAGCGATCCTGGGCGTGGGTCTGGCCGGCCTTATCGCCGCAATGGTCCCTCGCGTGGGCCAGGGTATTGGCGGCTTCCCCATGCCCACCGTTACGGGTGGAGTGGTGCTGTGGGCGATGCTCTGCGCCGCGATCGTGGCGCTGATCAGTTCGGCCTTGCCGGCGCTGCGCCTGAAGCGGATGGACATCGCAACCGCGCTTTCGGGACGATAGACCATGCTGCGCCAGATCTTCATCGTCTCCGCCCTCAACTTCAAAAGCCTCAAAGGCCGCTTCTGGCAATCCATGGTGATTGTGGTGGGCCTGGGCGCCACCATCGGCGTGCTGCTTTCGATGATGTCCATGACCGTGGGCCTGCGTGCGGCCTATGACCGTGTTGGCGATCCGGGCCGCGCCATCGTGGTCTCCAAGGGCGCCGAAAGCGAAGGCAGCAGCTCTGTCACCCGCGCCATGGCGCCGATCATCATGGATGCGCCGGGCGTCGCCAAGGATGTGGACGGCAAGCCGCTGGCGGACCGGCAGCTGAACATCGGCGTGCCGGTGCTGCGCCTCAACGGCACCAAGGGCTACACCACCATGCGCGGTTTCGGGCCCAAGGGCGTTGCCTTGCGTCCCGAATTTCACATGCTCAAGGGGCGCATGTTCCAGGCGGGCAAGCGCGAGCTGGTGGTGGGCGTGGGCGCGCAGACCATGTTCCAGAACGTCAAGATCGGCGATCAGGTCATCCTGCCCGATGGCGGCTGGCCCATTGTCGGCGTCTATCAGACCGGCGACATCCTGGACGGCCAGCTGGTCGGCGACACCGAGACCATGCTGACCGCATTTCACCGCAGCGCCTATAACAGCATCTTGGTGCGGCTGGCGTCGCACGACACCCTCGACGCTTTCCGGCGCGCGCTGACCACCAATCCCGCCTTGTCGGTAACGGTGGAGCGGCATTCGGACTGGTACAAGAAGATCAGCGGCCAGGCGACGACGCTTTTGGCGGTGCTGGCCTATGTCGTGGGCTTCGTCATGGCGATCGGCGCGCTGTTCGGCTGCCTGAACACCATGTATGCCGCGATCAGCACGCGGGGGCGTGAGATCGCCACCTTGCGTGCGCTGGGCTATGGCGCCTTTCCCGTGGCGATGTCTGTGGTGCTGGAGGCGGTGGCGCTGGCCGTGGCGGGTGCGCTGGCGGGTGCCGCCATCGCATGGCTGATGAATGACGGACGCCAGGGGATTTGGGGCGTCAATATTTTCCATCTCAGCGTGCCGCCTTCCATGATCGGATTGGGCGTGGGCTGGGCCATCGTGGTGGCGCTGCTCGGAGGCCTGCTGCCATCCATCCGCGCCGCCCGCCGTCCCGTCGTGGAAGCGTTGAGGGCGACCTGATGTATTATCTTCCGCTCATCTGGGCCGCGATCCTGCGCAAGCCGACACGCGCGGTCCTTACCTTGCTGTCGGTGATGGTGGCCTTCACCCTGTTCGGGCTGATGGTGGGCATGAATGCCACCTTCGACACGGTAGCGGCGAAGGCGCGGGCCGACCGCATCTTTACTTGGCCGCGGTTTGGCGGCGATGGCGTGCCGGTCGCGGTGGCGCGGCAGGTGGCGGCGATCCCCGGGGTCAAGGCCGTGACGGCGCTGAACTTCCTTCCGGGCTATGTCCAGGATCCCAAGAACCAGGCCTTCATGCTGATGGTGGACAAGGATGTTGCCAGCGTGTTCGGCGATTATGGCGTGGCGCCGGAACAATGGAATCTGGTCTGGAAAGACCGCACCGGAATCGTGATGAGCCGGATGCAGGCCGCGCGCTGGCACAAGAAGGTCGGCGACACCTTCACCATGATCTCCAAGCAGGTGAAACGCGCCGACGGCAAGAACAGCTGGGACTTCAAGCTGCTGGCAATCGTCGATGACATTCCGCAGGCCGGCAACGGCTTCATCTTCGGCAACTATGACTATATCGACAAGGCCAAGCCGGTGGCCGATCAGGGCAAGGTGAACGAGGTCGATCTCTTGGCCGATGATCCCGCCAACGCTTCGGCGGTGGCGGCACGGATCGATCAGGCCTTCGCCAATTCCGCCACGCCGATGCAGACCATCACGGAGAAGCTGGCGCGGTCCGGCAATGACTTTGGC
The DNA here is from genome assembly GCA_013697055.1 of Alphaproteobacteria bacterium. Lineage (GTDB taxonomy): Bacteria > Pseudomonadota > Alphaproteobacteria > Micropepsales > Micropepsaceae > Rhizomicrobium. The sequence goes on along the minus strand of JACCXK010000158.1, from coordinate 4,293 downwards.
GGGCTGGACGTCAAGAAGATCACCGGCGGCATCGCCCTGGCCGGCATGTTCATGGTGCTGTTCCTGACCGGAAACGGCATCGCGGAATCGGTGCGCGAGCGTTTCGCCGAATTCGCCACTCTGAAGACCATCGGCTTCACCGACCGGGCGGTTGCCACCATGGTGGTGCTGGAAGCCGCCTTGCCCTGTGTCGTCGGCGCGGCGCTGGGCGTGGGATTGGCAGCCATCCTGGCGCGGCAGATCCCCAAGCTGATGCCACCGGGCTTCGGCATACCGCTGCCCACCATGTCGCCCATGGTGATGCTGTGGGCCGCCCTGAGCGCCCTGGTGGTTGCCGCCCTCAGCGCCGCCTTGCCCGTGCTGTGGCTGAAGCGCATGGACATCGCCACCGCCCTGTCGGGACGCGCCTGATGCTGCGCCAGATCTTCGTCGTCTCCGCCATCAATTTCAAAAGCCTGCGGCAGCGCCTCTGGCGCTCGCTGGTGATCGTGGTGGGCATGGCTTGTGTGATCGGGGTGCTGCTCTCCATGCTGTCCCTGACCGAAGGCATGTTGGCCGCCTATATGAAGACGGGCGATCCCGGCCGCGCCATCGTGGTGTCGACAGGGGCGCAAGGCGAAGGCAACAGCAATATCAGCCGCGACAAGGCGCGGTTGATCATGGACGCGCCCGGCATCGCCAAGGCGCCGGACAGTTCCCCGCTGGCTGATGCGGGCATCAATTCGGGCGTGCCGGTGATCCGGGTGAATGGACGCCCGGCCTACGACACGCTGCGCGGTTTTGGCCCCAAGGGGGTGATGCTGCGTCCGGAATTCCACATGGTGTCGGGGCGCATGTTCCGTGCGGGGACCCGCGAGCTGATCGTGGGCGTGTTGGCCAAGACCCAGTTCCGGAACATGAATGTCGGCGACAAGGTGATCCTGCCTGATGGGGAGTGGCCGATTGTCGGCAGTTACACCACCGGCGACCTGCTGGACGGCCAGCTGATCGGCGATACCGAAACGGTGATGAAGGCCATCCGCCGGCCGGCCTATAACAGCGTGCTGGTGCGGCTGGCTTCGCCATCCTCCTTCGCCGGCTTCAAGCGCGCCCTGACCACCAATCCCGCTTTGGCGGTCGATCCCTACCTGCAGTCGGAGTGGTACAAGAAGATCAGCGAAGGCTTCTCGACCTTCTTCAAGGTGATCGCGTACGGCATCGGCATCATCATGGGCGTGGGCGCGCTGTTCGGCTGCTTCAACACCATGTATGCGGCGGTGGCGGCGCGGGCGCGGGAAATCGCCACCTTGCGCGCCATCGGGTACGACGCTTTTCCGGTTGCGGTCTCCGTGATCCTGGAGGCGATCGCGCTGGCGGTGGCCGGCGCCCTGATCGGGGCCCTGTTTGCCTGGACGCTGTATGACGGCGTGGATGGCGCTTTCGGCAACAGTGTATTCAAGCTGACCGTTTCACCGACGCTGATCGGGACGGCAATTTTGTGGGCTATCGGCGTGGCGCTGCTGGGCGGGCTGTTACCGTCCGTTCGCGCTGCCCGCCGTCCCGTGGTAGAAGCCCTGAGAGCGACATAGAAGCGACATGAGCGACAAATCAGCCCTGCTGGATTCCCTCAAGATCGAGCGCGCGCCGGTGCGGCGCGGGGGTCCGTCACCGTTGCTATATGGCGTGGTTGCCGTGGTCCTGCTGCTGGCGGCCGGTGGCGCCTGGTATTTCTGGCCCGACAGCCGGGTGCCGGTGCATGTGGTGACCGCCAGTGCCGGAAGCGGCGGCGGCTCCGCGGGCGGATCCGATCTGGACGCCTCCGGCTATGTGGTGGCGCGGCGCACGGCAACCTTGTCCGCCAAGATCCAGGGCAAAGTCACGGAAGTGGATTTCGAGGAAGGCCAGAAGGTCAAGGCCGGCGATATCGTGGCGCGGCTGGACGATTCCAATTTCCTCGCCACCCTGCGGCAGTTCCAGGCCCAGATGCGACAGGCCAAAGTGGCCATGGACAATGCGCAGCCGACCTATGCCCGCTATCAAGCCCTGAATTCCCAAGGCGCGATCTCGGCCGAAGATGTGCAGAGCAAGCGCACGCTTTATGACAATGCCCGCACCCAGTATGACGTGGCGCAGGCCGCCGTGGCGCTGGCCGAGGCCAATCTGCGCGACACCCTGGTGCGCGCTCCGTTCGACGGCATCGTCACGGTCAAGGTGGCGCAAGTCGGCGAGGTGGTGGCCCCTTCGGCGCAAAGCGGTGGCTCGACCCGAAGCGGCATCATGACCATCGTCGACATGAACTCGCTGGAGGTCCAGGTCGATGTCAGCGAAAACTACATTGAACGGGTGGAGGCCGGCGGCGCCGCCACCATCCATCTCGACGCCTATCCCGACTGGGATATTCCCGGCGAGGTGATCGCCATCATTCCCACCGCCGACCAGTCCAAGGGCACGGTGGCGGTGCGCGTCCGCATCAAGACCAAGGACACCCGCATCCTGCCGCAGATGGCGGCGCGGGTGGCGTTCATGACCAAGCCGGAGAAGAATGCCGGGCCCGTGGTGGCGCGCGTCACCGTGCCGCCGGCCGCGGTGACCGTGACCGGCAAGACAGGCACGGTGTTCGTGCTCAAGGAAGACGGTACGGTGGAAAAGCGCGATGTCGCGGTGGGCCTGAAAACCGCGCAGGCGGTGACCATCCTGTCGGGCATCACCAGCGGCGACCGGCTGGCCGGCGACGGGCTGGACAAGCTGCATGACGGCGACAAGGTGAAGATTCTGGAGTAGACAGGGGAGGCTCGCGGGTCGAGCGCCCCGGAGTCCGCGCATGAAGTTCTTGCCCCTGGGTTACTCGGCCATCATGCGCAAGCCGGTCCGGGCCATCCTGACCTTGCTGTCGGTGGTCATGGCCTTCACCCTGTTCGGCCTGACCATCGGCCTGAACGCCACTTTCACCGCCATCGCGGAGACGTCACGCGCCGACCGCATCTACGTCAATCCGCGTTTCGGTGAGCCCCTGCCAACCGCCATGGCAGGTCAGACCCGCGCCATCCCTGGTGTTGCCCAAGTCGGCGCTGTCGGCGCGTTGTTCGGCTATCACCAGGAAAAGAAGAACAACGAATTTGTGATGATGGTTGACGACAATATGCGCAAGGTGCGGTCCGACTGGCCGCTGTCGGCGGCCCAATGGGACATGATCGCCCGCAACCGCACCGGCATTGTCATCAGCCGCATCGCGGCCGCGCGCTGGCACTTGAGCCCGGGCAGCGACTTTGTGCTCGCCACACCTTCCATCGCCAAGGCGGACGGCACGGGAAGCTGGACCCTGCATGTTCTGGCGATCGCGGACGACCGGCCGGACTGGGCGAACGGCTACATGATGGGCAATTTCGATTATTTCGACAAAGCCCGTCCGGCGGCTGCCCAAGGCAAGGCGGACTGGCTTGAAGTCCTGGCGAACAATCCCGACCAGTCCGCCGCGGTCGGCAAACAGATCGTTGCGCGTTTCGCCAATTCCGCGACCCCGACGCAAACCATCACCGAAAAAGCTGCCGAACAGGCCAGCGGGTCCGGGCTGGACCTGATGGCGGTGACCCGCGGCGTTGCGGTCATCGGTCTGCTGATGATCCTGTTCCTGACCGCCAACGTCATTGCCCAGTCGGTGCGCGAACGCTTCGCCGAATTTGCCACGCTCAAGACGATTGGCTTTTCCGATTCCGCCGTCTTGACCCTGGTGGTGCTGGAATCTGCCGTTCCTTGTATCCTTGGGGCAATGCTGGGCGTCGGCGTGGCGGCGGCCTTCGCTAAGGCCATGCCACGGCTGTTTCCGCCGGGTTTCGCCATTCCCGTTCCCACCATGACGCCCATGGTGTTCGTCTGGGCCCTGATCAGTGCCGTCATTGTCGCGCTTGGCAGTTCCGCCCTTCCGGTGCTTCGATTGAAGCGGATGGATATCGCAACCGCGCTGGCGAGGCGCTGAGATGATCCGGCAAATCTTCATCGTTTCCGCCATCAATTTCCGTAGCATGGGACAGCGCTTCTGGCAGTCCATGGTGATCGTGGTGGGCCTGGCGGCGACCATCGGTGTGCTCTTGTCCATGAACTCCCTCAGCGAGGGCACGCTCAGGGCCTATCTCAGTGCCGGCGATCCGGGCCGCGCCATCGTGGTCTCGACCGGCGCCAGCAGCGAGCCGTCCAGCCATATCACCCGGGACCAGGCCAAGCTGATCAGTGTCGCGCCCGGCATCGCCAGGGACGTGGATGGCGTACCGCTGGCCGATTTCGGCATCAACGCCACGCTGCCCGTCGTGCGCAACGACG
>JACCXK010000149.1 GCA_013697055.1 Alphaproteobacteria bacterium | reverse complement strand
CCTCAAAACGCTCCTCGGCCGGCACCTTCATGTCGTCCGCCTTGGCCTTCAGCGCGGCGCGCTTGACGGCATATTGGGCCACCAGCTTTTCGCGCTTCTTGTTGCGGTTGATTTGGGAAGTCTTCGCCATGTCTAGCGCCTCAATTCGTCGTGAACGGAAACTGGAAGCCTTCGAGGAGCGCCTTAGCTTCTTCGTCAGTCTTCGCGGAGGTGTTGAACACAATGTCCATACCCCACACCGATTCCGTCTTGTCATAGTCGATTTCCAGGAACACGACGTGTTCCTTCATGCCCATCGCGTAATTGCCGCGGCCGTCGAACGAGTTGGGATTGATGCCCCGGAAGTCGCGCACGCGCGGCAGCGCGGTGGTGATCAGGCGGTCGATGAATTCGTACATCACGTCGCCGCGCAGGGTGACCTTGGTGCCGATCGGCAGGCCTTCGCGAATCTTGAACTGCGCGATGGCCTTCTTGGAGCGGGTCTGGATCGCCTTCTGGCCGGCGATCGCGGTCAGGTCATTCTGGGCCTGCGTGATCTTCTTGCCGTCCGAAGCCGCCTCGCCTGCGCCGATGTTCAGCACGACCTTGTTGAGCTTGGGAACCTGCATGATGTTGGTGTAGCCGAACTTCTTCATCAGATCCGGCTTGATGGTTTCCATGTAGCGCTTCTTGAAGCGCGGCACATAACCTTCTTCGCGCGCATGTTCGCCCACGGCGACCTGTGTGCCGGCATTGACTTCGCGGCGCTTGGCCTTGGCAGCCTTGGCATCGGCCTTGGCGGCTTCCTGCGGGTTCTTGCTGTTGGAACCTGTATCAGACATCGATGACCTCACCGGACTTCTTCGCAAAACGGACCTTGCGGCCGTCGTTCAGCGTCTTGGAGCCAATGCGCGTCGCCTTGCCCGACTTGGGATCGACATGCGCGATATTCGAAAGATGGATCGGCGACTCCTTGGTCACGATCCCGGCCTGCTGGGACTGGGTCTGGCGCTGATGGCGCTTGACCACATTGATGCCCTGGACCAGTGCACGGTTTTCCTTGGGGAACACCTTGAGCACGGTGCCCTTCTTGCCCTTGTCGCGGCCCGTGGTCACGATCACGGAGTCGTTTTTGCGGATGTTGCTCATCACAGAACCTCCGGGGCGAGCGAGATGATCTTCATTTGACCCTTGTTGCGCAGCTCGCGGGTCACCGGTCCGAAGATGCGGGTGCCGATCGGCTCGCCCTGGGCATTGACCAGCACCGCGGCATTGCCGTCGAAGCGGATCAGGCTGCCGTCGTTGCGGCGCACGCCCTTGGCGGTACGCACCACCACGGCCTTGAGCACTTCGCCCTTTTTCACGCGACCGCGCGGAATGGCTTCCTTGACCGACACCACGATGATGTCGCCGACATCGGCGTACCGGCGATGCGAACCGCCCAGCACCTTGATGCACATCACGCTCTTGGCGCCGGAATTGTCGGCGACGTCGAGTTCGGTGGACATCTGAATCATGACTTCAACTCCTTATCGCGCCGCTTACTTGCCGACGCGTTCCAGCACTTCCCAGGTCTTCAACTTGGAAATAGGCCGGCATTCCTGAATACGAACGACATCACCGATCTTGAACTCGCCCTTTTCGTCATGGGCGTGATACTTTTTCGAGCGGCGCACGGTCTTGCCCATCACCGGATGGATGAAGCGGCGCTCCACCTTCACCACGATGGTCTTGCTGTTCTTGTCGCTGACGACGGTGCCCTGAAGGACGCGTTTCGGCATGGTCTTAACCCTTCGCCTTGGAGCTGCGGCGCTGCTCGGTGAGAACTGTCTGAATGCGCGCAATGTCCCGGCGCAGCACGCGGATGCGGCCGGTGTTTTCCACCTGGCCGTTGGCGCGCTGGAAACGCAGGTTGAACTGCTCTTTCTTGAAATTCGACAGCTGAGTGTTCAGCTCGTCGGCATTCTTGACACGGAAGTCTTCCGTCTTGGACGAGGCCTTGGCGGCGGTCGTCTTCTTGGCGGGCTTCTTTGCGGATGCTTTCTTGGCCATCTCTCTGTTCCTTACAGGCCGGTACGCATGACGAACTTCGTCGCGATCGACAGTTTTGCCTGGCCCAGACGCATCGCTTCCTTGGCGGTCTTGAGATCGACGCCGTCGATCTCAAACAGGATGCGGCCCGGCTTGACCTTGGCAACCCAGAATTCCGGCGCGCCCTTGCCCGAGCCCATGCGGACTTCGGCAGGCTTCTTGGACACCGGCACGTCCGGGAAAATACGGATCCACACGCGGCCGGCGCGCTTCATTTCGCGCGTGATGGCGCGGCGGGCCGCTTCGATCTCGCGGGCATTGAGGCGTTCCGGCTCCAGCGCCTTCAGGCCATGGGCGCCGAAGTTCAGCGTGGTGCCAGCCTTCGCGGAACCGTGGATGCGGCCCTTGAACTGCTTGCGGAATTTTGTGCGCTTGGGTGACAGCATGGTTGTTCTCTTTTACTCCGCAGCGGCAGGCGCGCGTTCGCGCTCGCGCGGCGGACGGTTGCCGCTTTCGGCGGCTTCGGCCTGGCGCTTTTCGGTGGCGAAGGGATCGTGTTCCATGATCTCGCCCTTGAAAATCCAGACCTTGACGCCGCAGGTGCCATAGGTGGTGAAGGCGGTGGCGACGCCGTAATCGATGTCGGCGCGCAGCGTGTGCAACGGCACGCGGCCTTCACGGTACCATTCGACGCGCGCGATTTCGGCGCCGCCCAGGCGGCCCGAGCAGGTGATGCGGATGCCCAGCGCGCCCAGGCGCATGGCGGTCTGCACCGAACGCTTCATCACGCGGCGGAAGGCGACGCGGCGTTCCAGCTGCTGGGCGATATTCTCGGCCACCAGCTTGGAATCGATTTCGGGCTTGCGGATTTCCACGATGTTCAGGTGCACCTCGTCGGTGGTGTACTTCTGCACGTCGCTCTTCAGCTTCTCGATGTCGGCGCCCTTCTTGCCGATCACCACGCCCGGACGGGCCGAGTGGATGGTGACGCGGCACTTCTTGTGGGGGCGCTCGATGACGATGCGGCTGACACCCGCGGCCTTCAGCTTGTCGCTGAGATATTCGCGGATCTTGATGTCTTCCTGCAGCAGCTTGCCGTATTCCTTCTTGCCCGCATACCAGCGCGAGTCCCAGGTACGGTTGATGCCGAGGCGCAGCCCGGTCGGATTGACCTTCTGACCCATTACGCAGTCTCCTTCTTGGCCTTTTTGGCCGCAGGCTTTTTCGCAGGCGCCTTGGATTTGTTCTGGCCCGATGTCTTCTTGGCGGCCTTGCCCGCGGGGGCGGCGGCCTTGGTTTCGTCGGTCTTTGGCGCTTCTTCGCGCTTTTCCTCGACGATGATCGTCAACTGGCTGAAGAACTTCTCGATGTTGCCGGCGTTGCCGCGGGCGCGCGCATGGAAGCGCTTCATCACCAGGTTCTTGCCGACGCTGGCTTCCTTGACCACCAGGTCATCGACATCCAGGTCGTGGTTGTTTTCGGCATTGGCGATGGCCGACTGCAGCGCCTTCTTGACTACGCCGGCGATGCGCTTCTGCGAGAAAGTCAGCACGTTCAGGGCGCGATCGACCTTCTTGCCGCGGATCTGCTGCGCCACCAGGTTCAGCTTGCGCGGGGAGACGCGGATGTTGCGGGCAACGGCCATCGCCTGATGACCGGCCAACACGCGCGCGCGAGTTTGCTTGCCCATTAAGCCCTCTTCGCCTTCTTGTCACCACCGCCGACATGGCCGTGGAAGGTGCGGGTGGGCGAGAACTCGCCCAGCTTGTGACCGACCATGTCTTCGGTGATCAGCACGGGAATGTGCTTGTGGCCGTTGTAGACGCCGAAGGTGACGCCGACGAACTGCGGCAGGATGGTGGAGCGGCGCGACCAAGTCTTGATCACGTCCTTGCGGCCGGAGGCGCGCGCGGCCTCCGCCTTCTTCAAGATGTAGCCGTCGACGAACGGGCCTTTCCAGACGGAGCGGGTCATGTGCTTGCCTTGCCTTTGCGGGTGCGCACGATGAACTTCGTGGTGCGCTTGTTCTTGCGTGTCTTGGCGCCCTTGGTGGGCTTGCCCCAAGGGGTGACCGGATGACGGCCGCCCTTGGTGCGGCCTTCGCCGCCGCCATGGGGATGGTCGATCGGGTTCATGGCGGTGCCGCGAACATGCGGGCGCTTGCCCTTCCACACGTTACGACCGGCCTTGCCGATCACTTCGTTCATATGGTCGGGATTGGACACCGCGCCCACCGTGGCCATGCAGGTCAGCGGGATCTTGCGCACTTCCGACGAATTCAGGCGGATCAGCGCATAGCCGGCGTCGCGGCCCAGATACTGGGCATAGGCGCCGGCGGAACGGGCGACCTGGCCGCCCTTGCCCGGCTTCATCTCGATATTGTGGACGATGGTGCCGACCGGCATGGCGCCCAGCGGCATGGCATTGCCGACCTTCACGTCGACCTTGTCGCCGGACACGATGGTGTCGCCGACATTCAGGCGCTGCGGCGCCAGGATATAGGTCTGGGTGCCGTCCTTGTACTTGACCAGCGCGATGAAGGCGGTGCGGTTGGGATCGTATTCCAGACGCTCAACCGTCGCGGGTTCGTTGAACTTGTTGCGCTTGAAGTCGATCAGGCGATAGCGCTGCTTGTGACCGCCGCCCTGGTAACGCACCACGATGCGGCCGGTATTGTTGCGGCCACCCTTGGAATGCTTGCCTTCGGTCAACGCCTTGACGGGACCGCCCTTGTGCAGGCCGGAACGGTCGATCAGCACCAGCTGGCGGGTGCCGGGAGTCCTGGGCTTATATTGCTTGAGTGCCATGATTACAGACCCGTGGTGATGTCGATCTGGTGGCCCTCTTCGAGGGTCACGATCGCTTTCTTGATGGTCGAGCGCGTGTAGATCTTGCCGCGGGCCGCCTTGCGCTTGCCCTTGACCACGATCGTGTTCACCGCCTTGACCTTGACCTTGAACAGGTCGGCCACCGCCTTGGCGATGGCGGGCTTGGTGGCGTCAAGGGTGACGCGGAACACGACCTGATTGGATTCGGTCATCCGCGTCGCCTTTTCGGTGATCACCGGCGAAAGAATGACGTCGTAATTGATGCTCATGCCCCACTTCCATTTCCGAGGCGCGCCTCGATCGCTTTGACGGCGGCAGCGGTCAGGACCAACTTGTCGCTCCGCATGATGTCGTAGACGTTGATGCCGGCCACCGGCAACAGCGAGACCGCCGCCAGGTTGCGGGCGGAAAGCTGGAAGTTCTTGTCGAACTCGCCGTCGATCACCAGGGCGCGGCCCAGCTTCATCTTGTCGAACTGCTTGGCCAGCACGCCGGTCTTGACGTCCTTGGATTTGGCTTCGTCGAGAATGACGATCGAGCCGGCCTTGGCCTTGGACGACAGGGCGTGCTTGAGGCCCAGCGCCTTGACCTTCTTGGGCAGGTCGAATTCGTGGGAATGCGACACCGGACCCATGGCCTTGGCGCCGCCGACGAACAGCGGAGCCGAACGGGCGCCGTGACGGGCGGTACCGCCGCCTTTCTGCTTGCCGACGCGATGCTTGGTGCGGTTCACCTCGCCGCGGGTCAGCACCTGGTGCTGACCGCTGCGGCGCTTGGCGAGCTGCCAAACCACCACGCGCTGGATCAGGTCCTGGCGGGGCTCCAGGCCGAAGATGGCGTCGTTGAGTTCAACGTCGTCGCCGGCCTTGTTGTCGAGATTGAGGGATTTGATCTTCATGGCTTAGCCTTCCGCCTGCGGCGCTTGCGCCGCCGGTGCTTCCGCCGCGGGGGCGGCGCCGACGCGCTTCTTCACGGAAGCGGGCATCGGCACATCCTTGTGCGGGCGCTTGACGGCATCGCGCACCATCACCCAACCGCCCTTGGAGCCCGGCACCGCGCCGCGCACCATGATCAGGCCGCGTTCGACATCGACCTTGGCCACTTCCAGATTCTGGGTGGTGATGTTCTCGTTGCCGTAATGGCCGTGCATCTTCTTGTTCTTGAAGGTCTTGCCCGGATCCTGGCGGCCACCGGTACCGCCGAGGCTGCGGTGCGAGATGGACACGCCATGAGAGGCTTCCAGACCGGCGAAATTCCAGCGCTTCATCGCGCCGGTAAAGCCGCGGCCGATGGTGACACCGGTGACGTCGACCTTCTGACCGGCCACGAAATGGTCGGCCTGCAGCAGATCGCCCACTTCCAGCACATTGCCGGCATCGACGCGGAATTCCGCGACCTTGCGACGGGGTTCGATTTCCGCCTTGGCGAAATGACCGCGCTCCGCCTTCGAGGCGTTCTTCGGCTTGGCAAAGCCGGAGCCGAGTTGGACGGCGGTGTAGCCGTCCTTCTCCTGGTTGCGGACGGCCACGACGGCGCAGCCGTCCAGCTTGAGAACAGTGACCGGAACATGAGTTCCGTCTGCCAGAAACAGACGGGTCATACCGACCTTCTGCGTGATGACGCCTGTGCGCACCTGACGCTCCTTACAACTTGATTTCGACGTCCACACCGGCAGCCAGATCGAGCTTCATCAAAGCATCGACGGTCTGCGGCGTGGGCTCGATGATGTCGAGCAGACGCTTATGCGTCCGGATTTCGAACTGTTCGCGGCTCTTCTTGTCGACATGCGCCGAGCGGTTCACGGTGAAACGCTCAATGCCGGTCGGCAGCGGGATCGGGCCACGGACCTGGGCGCCGGTGCGCTTCGCCGTATTGACGATTTCCCGCGTCGAATTGTCGAGAATTCGATGATCGAAGGCTTTGAGCCGGATGCGGATATTTTGGCTTTGCATGATTTGATCCTTCGATCCTGCGCCTTGTTACTTGATGATCTTCGCGACGACGCCGGCACCGACGGTGCGGCCGCCTTCGCGGATGGCGAAGCGCAGCTTCTCTTCCATCGCGATCGGAACGATCAGTTCGACTTCCACCGAGATATTGTCGCCCG
>JACCXK010000095.1 GCA_013697055.1 Alphaproteobacteria bacterium | reverse complement strand
CTCACCGCCAGCATCACATACTGGCCGGCTTCCACCTCGGCATGGCGCGCGGCATAGGCGTCGTCCAGCGCTGCATTGGCCACTTCCAAGGTCAGCTTGCCGCCCTCCGGCATGGCGTCGCGTGCATTGATGGCGAGGTTCAGCAGGATGTTCTCGACCTGGTTGGGGTCCGCCAGGGTGTTCCACAGCCCGCCGGCGAGTACCGTCTCGATCTGGATATTTTCGCCGAGCGTCCGGCGCAGCATGTCGCTCATGTCCCGGATCACCCGGCCCAGGTCCACCGACTTGGGCGCCAGCGCCTGGCGGCGGGCAAAGGCCAGCAGCTGGCCGGTCAGGCGCGAGCCCCGCGCGACCGCCCCGATGGCGTTCTGCAGCCGCTCGCGCAGGCGCGGATCGGCCTGGACACCGGCGTTCGCCACCGCCAGGTCCAGGTTGGCGCTGATGACCTGCAAGAGATTGTTGAAGTCGTGGGCCACGCCACCGGTGAGGTGACCGACGGCTTCCATCTTCTGGGACTGGCGCACAATGGATTCGGCGCGCACCCGGTCGGTCTGGTCCACCACACCGATCAGGAAGCCGCCGGTGGCGACGGAGGCCTTGTAAACATCGAGTTCGCGGTCGTTCCAGACGATGTGCTGAGTCTCCACGCCCGTCTGCCCCGGGTCCGGCGGGGTGAAAACCTGGTCGGCGATGGGGCGAATGCCTTCATGCGTCTTCAACTCGGAAATCCGCGTCTTCTGCAGCACGGCATTTGCGGGCGGCAAATCCAGCAAGGTGACAAAGCTGGCATTGAAGGCGCAAAGCAGGCCCTCGCTGGTGAAATAGGCGATGCCTTCACGCACCGTTTCCAGGGTCGCCTGCAGGATGGCGGCTTCGTTGGCGCGCGCCTTTTCGGATATCCCCAGGCTGACATTGTTGCGCACCAACATGGCGGCGGCGATCAGGAGCGCGCCGAGCGTCAACACGCCGGCGCCGATGGCGAAGGCGATTTCCAGATTCTCGGTTTCGCGCCGCGCATTGTCGCGCTGGACCAGCAGGCGGCGTTCTTCCGCCACACCGCCCGTGATTTCACGGCGTAGCGCCTCCATGCGCTGGCGGCCGGTTTCCAGGGCGGCATTGAGGCTTTCCGCCGAGCCCCCGGCCTGTTGCAGGGTCGCGTCAAAGGCGGAAAATCGCTCATGGACCAGCCGCTCCAACCGGGCCGCCCGGCGCTGCTGGGTGGGGTTGTCCGCGGTCAGCTTCTGGAAAGTGCCGAGATCGGCCGTCACACGGCTGCGGCCGGCCTGGTAGGGTGCCAGGAATTCGGGCTTGTGGGTCAGCAGGAACCCGTGCTGGCCGGTCTCGGCGTCGAGGGAATCACTCAGGACCTGCTCCAGCTGCCCGATCACCTCATAGGTATGCCTGACCCAGCCTTGGGCGGCGCGCTCATTGATGGCGAACTGGATGGTAAGATAGGCCACCAAGGCCATGACGAGAAAAAGCGGCACTGCCACCAGCAGCACCAGACGATTGGCAGCCAAGCTGTTCCCCAGACGTGGAATCCCCGAGGTCGTTAAACGCGAATCTTTCTGCCCGGTTCCAGCCATGACGGGCAAATCTAGGGGGTGGGGGCGGAAAAGATAGGCCGCTAATGGACCGAGCGGATGATTTCATCGGCAAAGGTGGAGCCCTTTGCCGCACTGGTCCGTTCTACTATCCGAAGGGCGCGATAAGGGAGCCGGCAGCGGTTCCACCCGCAAGGAGAAACCGATGAATAGCTTGAACAAGATCTGCGTGACCGCCCTGCTTTTGGGCGCTACCGCCGTCGTCACCCCCGCCATGGCCCAGGCCGCCGCCGCCCCATCAAACAGCTCGCAGGCTCAGCCCAGCGCCCCCGCCGACGCGGCGCCCATGGACAAGGCGGCCACATCGGCCAGCACCACCAACACTGCGGCTGCCCAAGCTGCCGAACAGCCAGCTTCCGCGACCGCTCAAGCCACTGTCGGCCAGAATGACACCGCCAACACCCAGGCCGCCGCGGGCGACCGGGCCATGACCCATGACACGGACGTGAAGGCTGCGGCCAACGCCAATGTCGATGCGGCGGGTGACACACCCAAGAAGTATGTCCGCAAGAATCGCGCCGCCGACTTCGCCAATGAGCAGAGCATCACCCAGCAGCTCAACCAGCAGGCCAGCACCGCCGCTAGTCCCACGGTTCGCTAATCGCCATCGCATCGAAAAGGCCGGACCATCGTGTCCGGCCTTTTTCATGGCTGGTCGAAGGCGACTTTTTCCTTGGGATGGTCGAGACAGGCTTGCAGCGCAGCGCGCACGTTTTCCATCACACCTTGTGCATCGCGCGCCAGGATCGCGGGACGCAGCCGGTCGTTGAGAAAAATATTGGCCGAGACATGACCGGGTTCGCCGCGCACCGACAGGAAGACCGGCACGCCATCCTCGACAAGATCGCAGACCAGATTCAGGAAAGGCGGCCAGGTCACCCGCTCCAGCGAGCCGGTCAGTTCGAAGGTCAGGCCCTGGGGCGGATAGCCCGCCGGGATATGTTTGCTGGCGGTGGTGATCAGGATTTGCGCGCGGTCCGGCCGCCAGCCGTCGTCCAGCAGCGGCATCTGCCGCCAGCCGCAATAAAAGCCGTCGCACACCGAAGGGCGCGATAGGTAGATGCCGCAGCCTTTTCCAACCACGCAATGCGGACAAAGAATGCCCGGCGCCTTTTTCAAGTCCGGCGCGTCGATTGTCAGGTCCTTGCAACAGGATGTGCATCCGCCGCACGCCCGGCCGGGGACCAGATGGGCTTGGCTGCTGTTCATGGGCCTGTTTTAGCGGCCTTGGTGGCCAACTTGCCATTTCTTTGCCGCCCATTGGCAGGCTTTTACGAAATGTGATGGTGATTCACTGCCGCGCCGGCCCTTCATCCGCTGTCGCGGCGGGCCAGCTTGCCATTTCTTTGCCGCCAGCCGGGCGGCAAAGAAATGGTCGGAGAGAGAGGATTCGAACCTCCGGCCCCTACGTCCCGAACGTAGTGCTCTACCAGGCTGAGCTACTCTCCGAACCAGTGCGAAAGGACACCCCTCGCCTCGGGAGGCGCCCTTATAACGATGCCCCCCCAGCCCCGCAACCGGGCACAAAAGCCTTGTCCTAACGGCTATTTGGCCGCGCGGGAGCGGGTTTGCGGAGCCGCCCGGCTGGCTTTATACGGGGTCCGCCTGCTGGGGCGTCGCCAAGTGGTAAGGCACTGGATTTTGATTCCAGCATTCGAAGGTTCGATCCCTTCCGCCCCAGCCAAACAGTCCGGTCTCTGACCGGCTGTCAGGGCCTTTCCGAATACCCCCGCCATTCCGGCCAGTTAGCCCGCCACTCCTCAGCTAGAGACTGGGAAAGCGCATACTCGGGCGTCGTTCCTGGGCATTTGGGCTCGCGAGTCTCTGGTCGGCCATTTTCAATTTCCGGACTTTACGCGGAGCGCACTGGGAGACCGGTTCGAGAACGGCAGAGACCGGTTCGACGATCGCCGGCCTAAACGATCGACCTGCAGCGCAAAGCAGAACGCGCCCGCCTGCCCCCAACCGGCGTTCCGCAGATGCGCTATTGCTGCTTCCAGGATAAAGGCATGCACTTCGCTAGCCCAGTCACGGTTAAATGTGTCGGCGCGCACCCGCTCGCTATCGTCCGCACGACCGCCGGTGAAACGAACGCCAAGGGTGAAAGCAATCGAATATGCCGCTCGATCTTACC
>JACCXK010000088.1 GCA_013697055.1 Alphaproteobacteria bacterium | reverse complement strand
GTTCGCAGCCTCGAAACCCATGTCGGTGCCGAAGGATTTGATCACCGGGGTCATCAGGTCTTCCAGCAGGCCCGCGGTTTCCGCTTCGGGCCGTGATGACCGGGAAATGGAGATGTTCAGGGTGGTCCAGGCCGCCAGCGCGCGCAGTCCTTCGGTCGATGCGCGCGCCTGCAACAGCATGCGCTTGACGTCGGGATGCACGATTTCCAGGTCGGCGGGCTTTTCCGGCTCCATGGGACCGGTCAGTGCCCGGCCCACGCGCCGCTCATGGGCATAGGCATAGCCGTTCTGATAGGCAACTTCGCCCAGGCCGATGCCCTGGATGCCGACGCCAAGACGCGCCGCGTTCATCATCCCGAACATGCCCGCCATGCCGGCGGATGACGAACGCTTCTCGCCCGGCCCCAAAGGAGTTGAGCGCGGCGTCGGCTTGGGGCCCAGCCGCCAGGCGATGGCATCGTCAAAGTTCAGCACGCAGGTGGCCTGGCCCTTGATGCCCATCTTGTGCTCGATGCCGCCGGTGTTGACGCCATTGCGTACCGTGACGCCGCCGTCTTCCTTCACGATGAATTTGGGCACCATGAAAAAATTGACGGTAGAGAGGTCGTCATGGATTTGGCCGTTCTCGTCCGGAATCTTGGCGATCACCATATGGATGATGTTGGAGGTCAGGTCCTGGTCGCCGCCCGAGATGAAGATCTTGGTGCCGTTCATCTTGTAGGTGCCGTCCGGCTGCTCGACCGCCCTGGTCTTCATCAGCTTGAGATCGGTGCCGCAACCCGGCTCGGTCAGAGCCATGGTGCCGGCCCATTCGCCCGACACCATCCTGGGCGCGATATGCTGCTTCATCCAGTCCGGGCCGGTGGCCAGTAGCGCGCCATAGGCGCCCGCCGTCAGCATGGGATACATGGCGAGCGACTGGTTGGCGCTCATCCCCATTTCGTGGACCGCCATGGTCAGGATCGGCGGCATACCCGCGCCGCCCACGCTTTCGGGCGCGCCCAGCCCGCTCCAGCCGGCTTCGCAATAGGCCTTGTATGCGCGCCTGAATCCCTTGGGCGTGGAGACGGTGCCATTCTCGAAACGGCAGCCTTCCTCGTCGCCCGACTGGTTCAGCGGCTGCAGCACTTCCTCGCAGAACTTGCCCGCATTGGAGAGGATGTCGTCCACCAGGTCGGGTGACAGGTCGGCGAAACCCGGCAGGTCGCGCTGCTTGTCAAGCTCCAGCACGTCATGCAGCAGGAAGCGGAAATCCTCGACCGGCGCGCGATAGATGGGCATGGGCATATCCGTGGCTGTGCGGCAGACTCTTAGCCCGCGCCGTAGGGACTGGCCATTGTGCAGGCGCAAAAGAAAATGGCCTCGCCAAGGGCGAGGCCATTTCCATCATGCAATTGTCTTACTGGACGGTGTTGGACGGCGCGGTGTTGGCGCCGGCTTGCACCGCGGCGTTGGCCGAGCGGCTGGTGCGGGTGACCGCGGTATCCGCGTTGGCATTGGCCTTGGCGTTCATCTTGGCCGCCGGGGTCTGGGCGGCGGTGTTCACGCTACCTGCGTTGTTGCCGGCGGTTGCGGTGTTGATGTCACCGCTGGTGGTCATGCCGCCGGTGCTGGTGGACACGCCCGCAGCGGCGCCTGTGGTGGACGGCGTGATGCCGCTGGCAGCATTGGCATTGGCCTGGGCGTTGCCGTTCACGGCGCCGGCCGGGGTGCTGACCGAACCGCTCGGGTTCGCACCGACCGGTGTGCCGGCCACGCCGGTGGTGCCGGCGCCGACACCAACGCCAGTCGCGCCCGTACCGGCGGCCGCGCCCGCGCCGGCTGCCATGGCCGGGATGGTCAGCAGGACGGCGCCGCAGAGCAGGGCCGTGATACAGGTATTGTTGAGTGCGCTTTTCATGAATTATGTCTCCTGGGACGCAAATGGGTTGGGATTGCCGCTCTTCGCAGAAGGCAACGGTTCGCTCACGGCCTTGTTCCGAAGGTTCCGGGGTGTGTGACGGCAGGGCGGGTCAGGTTCCGTCTTTCCTGCCATCGGGCGCCGTAGCCCGCCGGAGGTTCATGATCTTGGCTGCCCTGCGCCTGGGATCGCGATCCAGTGGAGTTCGCTTCAGGAGGCTATGGCGAGACGGTCTGCGCGCTGGCCGATACATTCTTTGGAACCCTGCGCTGAAGGGATAGCGGCTTTTCCACGCCCAGGAAGAGAACTGCGGCCAGGATCAGCGCGGCCAACAGGATAGGAGACATCGCCAGCCAAAAGACCGCATTGGCAGGCGCGGCGCCCGCCATCCGAATAACCGTTTGAACCGAAGCCACAACAACAATGCCATGCACCAGATAGAAGGAATAGGACATATTCCCCAGGCGCCGGAGCCATGAAAGCGACAAGAGCCGGGACAGGACGCCTTGGTGGAAGAGGGCGTGGTGACACAGAAGGAAAAACGCCGTCGCAACCAGCACTGCGGTCTGCCATTCCGTCAGGCCACCTGTAACGCTTGCGGAGAAAGCGGCTCCCAGCACCGTCAACACGACCAGGACGTGCGGGGGCGTGATCCTGGCGTGTTCAGCCTCGGCCAGCAACATGCCGGCGAGAAGCGACAGGCCGCGTACCGGGACCGACGGGACATCGAGCGCGGAGGCGACCACCAACAGCGTGGCCGCGGCGCAAATAATGAAGACTCTTTTCCATGGCCTGAGGCTGCTCAACGCGAATGTGCTGAAAAGTGCGGTGATGCTGACATAGAACCACCACTCATAACTGAGGCTCCAGTTCACAGAGGTGACGGGCCTGATCGGAAGCAGGCCTGGCAGGAACAGCAGATTTTCCGCGATGTAAAAAATGGACTCAATGCCATGGGGGATCAGAGGATGCGCTCGCTGCATATCGACCAGGCAGCCCAGCAGGAAGGCGGCCAGAAAAGCCGGATAAATCCGCTGGGCCCGCCGCCACATGAAGTCGAAAAAGCCCGGGCGCTTCTTGATGAGGATGCCGTAGATCAGGAATCCGCTGAGCACGAAAAACAGCTCCACGCCGCGATTGCCGAAATTGCGGAACGCGGAGTCGAACTGCGCCGTGACGCCCGTCAGACGATCCCAGTCCACAAATTGACGGCAATAGTGCTGGAGGAAAACGAGAAAGACGGCGACCCCGCGCAGGCCTTCCATGGGAAGCAGGCGATCCCGCCCGTTCAGTTCGAACAGCTTGCCGAAGCTGGAACCAGGGCGGTTTCGGGCCTGCCGGATAAGAGGCTCGCTGTCCATGGTTTGACGTTATCCCAAAACCGACGATCTCTGCCTAGCGGAGGGTTTTTTGGTTACCGGCTCGCCGGCAGATGTCGCTGAAGTCGGGCGGGCACAGACCCGGCAATAGAAGGCCGCCAGCCGCCGCGTTTAGGCTGGGAGCAGATGATCTGGGTATTGTAACAAGTCAGCCCGCAGGCAGGTGGTCAGGCGCTTGATTTGTCGCTGATGGCCCTGTCCGTCGATCCCGGCGATAGGGTGAATGGCGAGACGGCGGGTGGGACAAGGATGCGAAAACGAGCGGGAAGGGAAGTGAGGAATGACCGGGGACGAGTTGATTTCTGTCCCCTCTAAGATATTGATTTGAAACGTGACCTCGTAGCTCAGCAGGATAGAGCGGCGGTTTCCTAAACCGTAGGCCGGTGGTTCGAGTCCCCCCGAGGTCACCATTTTTCCTTGTTTTCCTTGGAAAATTCCGTGACGCAGGTCATGGCCAGCCATGCGTCCCATGTAAACATCGAAGTTAACTTTAGGTGAAGTTCTTTCTCGCAGTCGCGGCGCGGAACTTTCATAATGGTCCAATGCGCAAGTGGTACAAACCTCGCCTTACAAAGAAGCAGTACAAACGCAGCCTGGCAGGTCTGGGCGTGGCGGCGCTATGGCTGACCGCGGTTTGGGCGATGACACTTCCGTCGTCACAGGCCTCGGCAGGCAAAGGGTTCACCTCTCATGCCTGGGGATATTCTGACGCAGCCGCATCCAGAGGTACGGGAGGCGCTTACCCCACCACGAAAGGCGAAGAACTCCTTCAAGAAGCCGCTTTGGCGGCGACGAAGAAATTCCAAGACCTTTGCGTCGGCTTTCTGCCGGGTTGCGGCGGGCATCCGGCTGAGGCTGAGAATGCTGATTTCCATGGCTCGGGCATTTCATTTTCCACCGGCGGTGTCCACGCGGATGGTGGCGAAGGTTATCGCCAGACGGCGGGAAACGATTTTTCCGCAGGCTATGGATACGGTGGCGGAGCCTTCGGTGGAGCATTTGGCGGCCTGGCGCCGGGCGGAATGGGCTATGGCGGTTTCCGTGCGGCCGTGACGGCTGATGCGGTACCGGACGGTGTCGTGACCCTGGAAAGTGTCGAAGATCCCGATTCGAACAATCCGTTGAGATTTATCAAAGAGGATATCAAAGGCCCGACGGAAGGCCCGACCACCGACGAACCGCCGCCGACCTTTATTGCCGGTTTGCCGCCGGACGGGCCAGGCTCGCCCAAGGATACCCCAACACCTGATGGGCCAATCACGACCTTGGCCGTGGCCGTTCCGGAGCCCTTCACGCTATCGCTGTTTGCGATGGGCCTGATGGGGGCGGCCGGCGTGCGTGCGCGCAAATCCCGAAAGGCGCGGGCCGCCGCTTAGTCGGCGTCTCTCATTTTATCCAAAGCCAGCGGCTGCGGTTGAAATCCCATTGGTTCTGGACATAGCCGCCGACGCGCGGGCCGACCGCTTCGGTCTGTGACAAAAACCGGATCGGCACCCAGGGCATGTCGGCCAGCGCGATGTTTTCCGCCGCCTGCAGCAGGGCAGTGCGTTTGGCCGGGTCAGGCTGGCCCTGCGCCGCCGCCATCGCGGCATCGAACCTGGCATTGCTGTAGCGGGCATAGTTGCCGGGGCTGCCGGAGCGCAGCAGGTCCAGGAAATTGGCGGCATCGCTGAAATCCGCCAGCCAGTTGGTATAGGCCAGCTGGTATTGGCCCTGGCGCAGGGCGCGCAGCACCAGCGGATAATCCGCCGTGACGATGCGCACATCCACGAATATCTGCCGCGCCATCGCCTGGAACACCGCCGCCAGCCGCTTGTTGTCGGGATTGCCGGGGGTGAGATAGGTCAGGGTCAGCTTGTTGAAGGGGCCGTAGCCGGCGTCCTGCATCAGCAGCCTCGCCATCGCCACACGCGCCGGCATGGGCATGGACTTGAAATCCAATTGCTGCCCACCGCGCGCGAGCTGTGGCGGGACGTAAGAATAGGCCGGCGTCTCGTTCAGCTTCAGCACCTTTGCCGTCACCGCCTCGCGGTCATAGGCAAGGTTGAGGGCGCGGCGCACGCGGATATCGGCCAACGCGGGATCGCGCAGGTTGATCGGCAGATAGGCCAGGGCCAATGACGGCATCACATGCGCTGCGCCGGGCATATTGGCTTTCAGCCAGGGCAATTGCGCGGTGGGCAGCGGCGTTTGCATGTCCAGCTCGCCGGCCCGCAGCCGCCGCAGCGCGCCTTGCGTATCCACGGTGGGATAATAATTGACGGTGTCGATCTTCACCGACGCGGCGTCGTAGAATCGCGGATTCTTTGCCAGTGTGACGTGATCATTGGGCGCCCAGGCCTTCAGCAGATAGGGCCCGTTGACGAAGGTAGCGCCGGGCTTGAACACCGGATTGGGCGGCAAGGGCAGGGCGCAGGCCAGGGTCAGCAGCTCCGGCAGGTAGGGCGCGGGATATTCCAGCGTCACCTTCAAGGTCGCCGCATCGGATGCGATGACACCCAAAGCGGTTGGCGCCATATTGCCGGCGCTGATGCCGCGGGCGTTTTTCAGCAGCCACAGATTCTGCGCCGTACGCGATGCGGTTTTGGGGTCCAGAACCCGCCGCCAGGCGAAGAGGAAATCCTGCGCCGTTACGGCCGCGCCATTGGACCAACGCGCCTTGCGCAGGTGAAAAGTCCAGGTGAGGCCATCGACCGATGTCTCCCAGCGCTCCGCCATGCCGGGAATGGGCCGCGCCGCCGCATCGAGCGTGGTCAGCCCCACCATCATGTCGCCCAGGATATTGGCTTCCATGACGCTGCCGGCATGGGCGGGGTCCAGCGACTCCGGTTCGGCGCCAGCGCCACGGTTGAGCACCGTCTCTGCCTGCGCCGGAAGCGAAGCCAACAGGGACAGGGCGAACACCCACCGTCTCATGAGAACTGCTTGATTCGCGCCGCCTGGTCGATGGTTACCCAGCGCGAGCGGTGCTTGTCCATGCCATTGGACCGCCAGCCTTTGACGTAGGGCCACAGGATATTGGGATCGGTCCAGAAGAACAGCGGCAGGACGGCATGATCCTTCAGGGCGATGTTTTCCGCCTCCATTAACTTCCTGGCCCGGCTGGCCAGGTCGGTGTCTGCCTGCGCTGATGCCAGCAGGGCATCAAAGGCGCGATTGGAATACTGGCCGTCATTGTTGCCGCCGCCCGTTTGTATCAATTCCAGGA
>JACCXK010000061.1 GCA_013697055.1 Alphaproteobacteria bacterium | reverse complement strand
GGTCTCCAGCGAACCCCGCAGGATGCGGGGCAGGCCGCCCATCAACACGCTGGCATTGGCGCCGCCCACAGCTTTCAGCCAGCCATAATCGGCGGTGGGGATGCCGCCGATGGTTTTGATGCTGGCGGGCTTGACCGTGACATCGGCAAAGGAGCGGGTGAACAGGGGCACCAGCCGCGGCTCGCATTCCAGCACGACGCTGCCGCCTTCGGCTTTGGCGCGCGCCGCCAGCTCCGGGATCAGGCTGGCAAACAGAATCTGGTCGCCCACGCCCTGTTCGGCCCGCACTAGCAGGCGTTTTTTCTTCAAAGGTTCGCCGTTCCAGATCGCCAAACGCTGTTCGCCGGCAACCACCGGCACCTTGCCGGGTACCTGCTCGCGGGCGGCATAGTCGCGCCAGCCGTCTTTCAGATCACCGTTCAGAATGTGCAGCATCGCGCGGTTCAGCCGGGCCTGGGGATTGCCGGGATCGCACTTGATGGCCTTGTCGTACAGTGTTCGGGCGGCCTCGCGGTCGCCGCTGTCCGCCAGCATGTCGGCCAGGTTGGCCAGCGCCGGGGCATAGCCGGGACTGGCAACAAGCGCAGCCTGGTAATGCGCCGTTGCCCGTTCGGCATCGCCCTTTTCCCGCCAGGCGGAGCCCAGGGTCAGGTGCAGTTCCGGGCTTCGGGGCTCGCGCGCCACCGCCGGAACCAGGAGGGCGATGGCGGTGTCATATTGACCGGCGCCCCGCAACAGGTTGGCCAGGTTGACGATGGCCTCCTTGCGGCAGGGATCCAGCGACAGCACGCGGCGGAAAAACTGTTCGGCGGGACCCGCCAGGCCGAGTTGGCTGGCGGTATTGCCCAGCGCGAAAAGCACCTTGGTGTCGTGGGGATCCTGGGCCAGCGCCTGCTCGAACTGGGAAATGGCGTCCGCATGCCGTCCCTGTGACGACAGTTTCAGGCCGGTGGCGTAAGCGGCGCTCATGGCCTCAGTTTCCATGGTTCCCATTAAGGCCGCGTTAAGCACGCAAGCCGCGGGTCCCAGTGGCTTTTCGTTAGGCCCCCTTTAACGCTGCCCATGCGATTTTGGATCATGGCGCTTTCGGGCTTGGACCCCTCTGTCTTGCTGGGATTTTATCAGGCGCAACGCAGCGCCAGCCCCTCCGCCATTGCCGCCGCCAATGTCCAGCAGGCGCAGTTTCTGGCATCGCAGAAAAAGACCGGCGCCACCGCCAAGGACAATCCGCCCTGGAACACGCCCAACACCAATGACGCCAAGCAGGACGCCAAGGTCCTCAGCACCACCAACTTCCTCGATACGTCCAAGGTGCCGCTCAGCGCCGGCGCGACCATCGATGCCAAGACCGAGCAGGACAACCAGAAACTCTTTGCGCTCTACAGCGCGGTGAACACCCTGGCCTATATCGCCAAGATGGCGCAGAAGGGCACCGCCACCTCGGGTCAGCTCGCCGGGCTGAATGACCGCTTCCAGGCGGGCCTGGCCCAGGTGCAGAAATATCTGGGCTCCACCGGCTTCAACAATTTCAACTTGCAATCGGCCAAGCCGTCGGACACCGCGGTGTCCACCGCCGGCATTGCCTTTGGCAGCTTCACCTATGCCACCAGGCAGCTCACCACTAACGCCAATGTGAACAACGCCTTGCCGGGCCTGTCGGCGTCCGACAGTTTCACCATCGCCATCAAGAAGGGCGGCGTCACCACCAATGTCGATATCAACCTGTCGCAGGTGCCGGGCACGCTGACCCTCGGCAACATCGTCAGCTACGTCAACCAGCAGCTTTCGGATGCCGGTTTCGCCACCCGTTTCCAGAAGACGGAAAAAGGCGGCACCTCGACGTCCGACGCGACCAAGACCTACGGCTTGCAGATCACGCCCGGCGGCGTCGAACAGGTCAGCCTGTCGGCGGCATCGTCCACGCCCTCGCTGTACATGGTGGGCAATTCGGGTCTTGCCACCGAAACCAAGACCACCACCAACACCGTGACCTCCGCGGTCACCACCACCGCGGCCGACCAGGCCGGCCGCCTGACCAAGCTGTCGGGCCTGGACGGCGCGCCCACCGGCACCTTCAACATCAACCAGCAATCGACCACCGGCACAACCACCGCCCAGGCCACCCAGGTCGACGCGAGCGGAAACATATATGTCATCGGCACGGCGACGGGCAATTTCGGGAGCCAGCTCAACCAGGGCACGCAGGACGTCTATCTCACCAAGTATGATTCCGCCGGCAATGTTGTGTTCCAGAATCTGCTGGGCAGCGGCGGCAGCGCCAGCGGCTATGGCCTGGCGCTGGATCCTTCGGGCGGCGTGGTCGTCACCGGCAGTTCCACCGCCGACCTGACGGTGGGCTCGGTCGCCAACGGCAACAAGGATTCCTTCGTCGCCCGCTATGACAAGAATGGCAACCAGACCTGGATCAAGCAAATCCAGACCCTGGCCACCAACCAATCCAACAGCGTCAGCGTCGACGCCAGCGGCAATATCATCATCGGCGGCAGCGTGTCGGGCGGCGTAATCGGCGCAGGGCAAGTGGCACTGGGCAAGGGCGACGCCTATCTCGCCAAGTTCGATTCCAAGGGCAAGCTGCTGGCGGAAAGCCAGTTCGGCACCAGCGGCGCCGACAGCGTCGCGGCCACCGCCATCGGCGCCGATGGCAGCCTCTATGTCGCCAGCACCCAGAACGGCCATGCCATCCTGGCCAAATATACCAACGGCGATATCACCACCACGCCGGCCTGGACTCAGGACCTGGGCGACCTGGCGGCGGGCGGCAGCATCGGCGGCCTGACCGTGTCCGGCAACAAGGTCTATGTCTCCGGCGCCACCAGCAATCAGAACCTGACCGGCGGCGGCGCCAGCATTGCGGCGCCCGCCAGCGGCGGCATCGACGCCTTTGTCTTCAGCGCCACCGACAATGGCGCCAGCGCGAGCGCGAATACCGTCACCTATCTCGGCACATCGGGCACCGACACGGGCGGCGCCGTCACGGTGGGCGGCGACGGCACCATCTATGTCACCGGCTCGACCACTGGCACCTTTGCCGGCGCGCAACGCAGCATCCAGAACGTCAACAATGCTTTCGCCACCGCGCTGAACAGCGACGGCACCGTCAAATGGACTCGCCAGCTCGGCGGCGCCGACGGCGTCTCGACCGGCGCGGGGATTGCGATCGATACCCAGGGCTCCAGCGTATTGGACTCGCTGGGCCTGCCGCGCGGTACCATCTCGCTGGACAAATCGGTGGAGCTGACCAGCCAGACCACTTTGCGCGCCGGGGATTCTTTCCAGATCGCGATCCAGGGCACCGCGGCGCGCACCGCCACCATCACCATCGACCAGGGCGAAACCTTCGACAGCCTGGTGACCAAGATCAATGGCCAGCTTGGCGGTATCGGCAAGGCGAGCGTGAACTACACCGGCGGCGGCGAAACCCTGAAGCTGCAGGTCAATGGCGGCAACACCATCAACCTGAAAGCCGGGCCGCAGGAGTTCGATGCCCTGGCGCGGCTGGGCATTCCCGCCGGCGTACTGACGGCGCCCGCCAAGGGCGCGGCCGTCACCACCACCCAGACCGGCGTCACCCCGACCTTTGGCCTGGGCCTGACCGGCGGCGTCGGTGGTCCCTTGAACATCTCGACCAAGACCGGCGCCGACCTGGCGCGTTCCAATCTGCTGCAGGTCCTGTCCAGCCTGCAGAGCACCTACCAGACCACCAACGCGCCGCCCGCAGCGGCCGCCGCCCCCGGCAACAACAGTGGCAAGGCCAGCGCGTACCAGACGGCGCAGCTGGGCAATTACAATCTGGCGCTAGCTTTACTCGGGTAGGCGCGGATCTTTTGCGTCGTGAGTTCGTCGCGCGTGCTCGTGTGCGTTAAGCACACTCCGCGCGACGCTCCTGCTCACGCCACAAAATCTCTCGCGCCTATGTGGTGCGGGACGATGGCGCGGCGTTAAACGACCTTGTTGAAAACCATGGCGCCGGATGACTGCGGCGCATAGCCGGGGCGCGGGCCATAGGTACGGCTCGGCGCGTGGGTGCGTTCGACCTCGGCGGCGATGGCGCGGATCATGCCTTCGCTGGCATTTTTGACCCGGGCGATCATGCGGGCGTGCATCTGCAGCACCTCGCGGAACTTGGAGGTGATGGCGACAAAGCGCTGGCGCAGCGGCGCCGGCGCGGCCTGGGCGATGCGCAGATCGAAGCCTTGCGCTTCGCGGCCGTAAATGGCGGTCAGTTTCTGGATCTCCGGATCGTTGGTGGCAAGGCCGGCGGTGCGCCCGTCCTTCAGCACCGCGATGTCGCTTTCCAGCGCCACGATAATGCGTTCGGCCATCAGGATCAGCCGTTCGATGCGGGGCGTGTCGTTTAGGGTCTCGGTGCTCATTGGGCGGTGACCTCTGCGGCCTGCACTTGCTGGTGCTTGAGCAGTTCGGCCTTCATGTGCGCCGCCAGGCCGAAGCCGCCGCGCTGCTGCAGGCTCTTGCCATATTCATTGACCATCAGGGAGCGGAACATTTCCTCGCCCTGGCCGCCGCCGGTGATGCCGTCGGTCTTGATGCCGGAGAACATGCTGCCCAGGAACTGGGAGATGAAGACGCTCTCATATTCCTTGGAGGCCGCGTCCGCCTTGGCCGCGTCTCCAGTCGGCTTCGGCGCCGCCGCCAAAGGCGAGGGCTGGGCCATCATCATGCTGGTGGCGGCCGAGGCGTCCATCAGCCGATCACCTGGATGTCGGCCTGGAGCGCGCCGGCGGCCTTGATGGCCTGCAGGATGGAGATGATGTCGCGCGGACCCACGCCCAGCGCGTTGAGTCCATCGACCAGATGCTGCAGCGACACGCCGTCATCCATCACGGTCATCTTGTTGCCCTTGCTGTCGTCGATCTGGATGTTGGTGCGCGGCACGACCTGGGTGGTGCCGGTCTGGGAGAAGGGCGAAGGCTGGCTGACTTGCGGGGTCTCGGTGACCTTGATGGTCAGGTTGCCCTGGGCGATAGCCACGGTGGAGATGCGGACATCCGCGCCCATCACGATCACGCCGCTGTTCTCGTCGATGATGACCTTGGCGCCCTGGTCGGGATCGACCTTGACCTGCTCGATGTCGGTGAGCAGCGCCATGACGCCGCCGGGATAGTTGGCCGGCACCGC
This sequence comes from Alphaproteobacteria bacterium, assembly GCA_013697055.1. Taxonomy (GTDB): domain Bacteria; phylum Pseudomonadota; class Alphaproteobacteria; order Micropepsales; family Micropepsaceae; genus Rhizomicrobium. The sequence continues at coordinate 450 of JACCXK010000061.1, read as the reverse complement.
CAGCTCGACATTGGACGGGTCGGTGGCCAGCGCCGTGCCGCCACCCAGATAGGCGTTGACCGCCTTGGCGATGCGGCTGGCGGTGGTGAGGTCGGGATTGTGCAGTGACAATTTCAGGTTGGTGAGGCTGGCCAGCTTGAAGCCGGTGTCCTTTTCCACGATGGCGCCGTTGGCGATGCGGCCCGCGGTGGGCACGCCGCGCGTGACGCTTTCCGCCGCGCCTTGGGCGGCGAAGCCGCCGACAGCGACCGGACCCTGAGCCAGGGCATAGATCTGGCCGTCAGCGCCGAACAGCGTGGTGACCAAGAGGGTGCCGCCTTGCAGATTCTTGGCGTCGCCCATGGCCGACACCGACACGTCGATGCGGCTGCCGGGGGCGGAGAAGGCGGGCAGGCTGGCGGTCACCATCACGGCGGCGACGTTCTTGGTCTGCATCACCTGGCCGCGGGT
>JACCXK010000056.1 GCA_013697055.1 Alphaproteobacteria bacterium | reverse complement strand
ATATGCCCGCGCCGCAGACCGGCTGCCCGATGACCTTCATGCTGGGCGGAAAGCAGCACATCGTGCTGACCATCGGCGGCCCTGGCTTTCCGGCCGAACTGATCGCGTTCAAGCTGCCGGGTTAAAGTCGTTTGAATTGAAAAGAATTTTTACCCTCTCCGTGGGCGGGCGTCGTTACGCTGTCGCTAACGACCCCAGCCCATCCAGGGCAACAAGTACCGCGTTTGCGGCTCTGGATGGCGCGCATACGCTGGCGCTATGCGCCGGAGGCCGGCCATGGTGAAAATGAGGGAAACAATCAGATCAATACCGATACGAAAAACTAATAGCCCAACTTCAGCATGGTGTTGGACGCCCCGTTCACGGTGCCATTGTCCAGCCATTCCAGCGAGGCCTTGAACAGGATCAGGTGGTTCTTCTCCCACATCGCATTGTGGGAGGAGCAGCCCAGGTCGATGAAGACCTTCTCTCGGGCGCCGATGTCGGCATAGAAATCGCGCACCCGCTCGGGAATGACCTGCTTGTCGTTGATGCCGCTGATCATCAGGGTCGGCGTGGTCATCGCCTTCACCTTGGCTTCCGTCCAGCCCCAGCCGGAGGATGCGATGGAGGCGCGCCGCACCGCGGGCGTCCATTTGGCGCCGACCGGATCGGATTTCAGCATCTCCGACCACACCGAAGCGGCGGCCGCCGGATCGACCTGGCCGGGGCAGGGCGCCTGGCGGTCCCAATTGGCGATGAACTGGTCATAGCTCTGGGTGTTGAACACCGGGCCCGGCACCGGCAGCACCGCCGGCGCGTCCGCCTTGGCGGTTCGGTTATAGGCAGGCGCCAGAAGCACCAGGCGCGCGACCTGGTCCGGATGGTTGGCGGTCCAGCCCCCGGCGCGAGGTCCGCCTTGCGACCATGCGATCAGGTTGATCTTGTCCACGTGCCGCAGCTTCTTGATGGTGGCGACCGCCGCGGAAATGTCGTTCCAGTCGGATTCGATATTGGTCAGCGCGCCGGGATAGGTCTGCGGGCAGGAGACGCCGAAGTCCTTCTGCAATTCGGGCGACAGGTTGCACTTGTCGTTCATCGGGCTGGGGCGGGCCGAGCGGCCATAGCCGGTCATGTCCACGCTGAACACGTCATAGCCGGCGGCGGCCATATACCCCATCCAGCTGTAATCCTGATAGGGCACATCGAAGCTGACTTCGGCGGGGGTGCCGGCGCCGTGCACGAACAGCACGACTTTGTCGCCGGCGCCGTTCTTCAGCACCGATGGCAGCGCACGCTCGCGGACGTAAAGGCTGGATTTCTTGCCGGCGATCGCCGGCACCAGCGATGTCACGGTTACGGTGTGATCGCGAGTGCGGGTTTCCTGTGCGGCAGCGGGTGCCGCCAGCAGCAAGGCCATCGTCACTGCGCTGCTGAATTTCATATCCGCCCCCGTGCCCTGTTCTTTTGGCAAGTATTGTCCGGCCGGTTGTCTGGAACAAGCCGCCCTAAAACAAGGAGGTCAGCCCGATCTGGAACTGGCTGCGGGTGAAGCTGTAGAGCGGGATATTGCTGTGCTGCTCGGTAAAGACATAGGAAAAACGCGGCGTGAAGCCGTGATAGTCGAAGCGCCGGTTCAGCAGGGAAAAGGCCAGCATCAGCGTGTCGTCGCTGCGGGTCTTGCCGAAAACTGGCAGGGCGTCGTCATAGCGGGTCAGAAAAAAGGCGGGCTGGAAGCCGGCCGAAAAGCCGAAGGGCAGATCCTGCTGGTAGCCGCCCCCGAACCACAGGCCGGTATAGGAATAGGGGGCGATCATCGCCTCCTGCCGATTCAGGCCGAATTGGAGCTGGAACAGGCTGGAAGGCGTCAGGATGTAGGTCCCGCTGACCTGGCCCGACAATAACGGCCCGCTTTGTTCGGGGATGAAGCGGTTGGTGACTTGTTGACCACCCGCCGATGCGCCGATCAGCAGGTCCGAAGTGATGCCGTAATCGGCCGCGATCTTGCCGCCGGCGCCGCTGACATAATCCTGGTTGGCGTACCAGCGCTCAAAGCCGGTCGCGAGCACGCTGACATCCCAGTCGCTGAACAGCCATTGCGGCCCGGCATAGCCGGACAGGGTCATGTCGTCGAACTGGCCGCCGCTATATTCGGTGCGGGACAGGTCGCCGCCGACACGCGCTTTCAGATTGTCGTTCAGCAGCGGCGACCATTCCCCACCAATGTCGCCGGCCAGGCCGATGCCGCTCTGGCGGCGGGCGCTCTTGTCCAGCGCGAAAGGCAGGCCGAACAAATTGACCTGGGACGCGGAGGTGGCGGCGTTCTGGTTGGTGTCGGGCGCCAGCGCGAAGGAAAAATTGACCGTCCATTCGCGCAAGCGGTTTATCGCGCCCAGAAAGTGATCGACATTGGCCTTGACCACGTCGTTGATGTCGCCGGCGCGGGCGAAGCGGAACTGGCGGTCGGCATTGTCGTAATCGCCCTTCAGGAAAAACGTACGCGCCAGTTCCAGCCGCACGCGCTCGGCGCCGGGTTCATGCACCAGGATGCGGCGATAGAGCGAAATGGCGGTGTCATAGTCCTTCTGCGCCACCGCCACCGTCGCCAGCAGGAACAGTGTCTGGCTGTCGTCCAGGCTTGCGGCGAGATCGTGCTCGAGCAGCTTCTTGGCATCATCCAGCCGGTTGTTGGCGATCAGGAGTTGCGCCGCCGCCGCGTCGGAGATGACAAGTGGCGTCGCGGCCTCTTGCGCCGTGGCCGGGACGGCACAGGCCAGCAAAACGGCCAGCGCCGCAGTCGCACGCCACGCCATATGCTATTGCTTGGTAGCGCCCAGCACGCCGAACGCAGTCTTGCCGCCGCCTGCCGCCGTGGGATCGATCAAGGTCCAGCTGACGCCGATTTCCTCGGCGTTGGGGCCATAGAAGCCGCCCGCAAAATTTCCCGTCGCGGCGCTGGAGAAAGCGGCCGAGCCGACGCCTGCGCTGCTGGTGGCGGTGGTGTCGCCAAAGCTGACGGCAGGGACGGAGGGCGCCCTGTTGATGGATCCGGTCATGGATATGCTGTTCCAGGGCGTGCTTGTGTTGCTGCCGTTGGGCGTGGAGACCATGTTGGTCATGCTGCCGCTGACAGTACTGGTGGCGAAATTGGTTGTGACGGTGGCGCTGCCGGCCAGGGTGCCGGCGGCGACTACGCCGGTGCCCGACGGTATGAAATAAACGCCCTGGACGCCGCCGGTGGCGCCGCCATTGCCGACATAGGTAGCGCTGCCGGTGGTGGGGACATTGGCGTAAGGCGTGCCTTGGCCCGTGACGGTTGTGCCCAGATAAGCGGTACCGCCGCCCGCCGGCGAAAAGCTCCAGGCGCCCAGCAAGGTGTAGACCAGGGTGGCGACACTGGCAGCCACCTTGCCGCCGTCGCCTAGGGTGACGGTGGTGCCGTCGCCGCGCACATTGCTTGCGGTCAGCGACAGCGCTGGGATGTTGATGTCGAACACCGGAACGATCTGGCCGTTTGCGGCGGTCACAGTGCCCCGGAACGTTGCGGTGGCATTGTTGCCGATCGCCTGTGCCGCAACGGAAGTAGAGGTGATTTTCACCGCTGGTCCGCCGATGGGGATGTTGGTGCCCACCGTCGGCAGGTTGTTGATGAAGTTGTAAACCGGAAAGGTTTGCGCGGCCGTGCCGGGGTTGCCCGGACTACCGATGGCCACGTCCGGCACGCTGGGCGCGGCCGGCGTACTTGGGGTGGTCGTGGTGGTCGTCGGCGTTGTTGTGGTGGGTGCCGGGGTTGTGACCGCAGGAGTCGTGGCCGCCGTGGTGACGGGATTGGCGCTACCGCCGCCACCGCCGCTCGAACAAGCGGCCAGCGCCAGAAGACAAACCGAAGATGCAAGCCGAAGGGTCGTGCGCGACGTTTCCATGATTTTCCCTGTTGCTATTCAGGTTCATGGAAACTCCCCAGCCCCATGCCCATTTTTGTGGCAGCAAGGTAATAAAAAAGAAGACGCTCCTGCAAGGATTTTGCGAGGCGCGTCTGAAATGTTTGATTTGATGTTGGGGACGTTTACTTGTGGTGTTGCAGCTTGGTGTTCACCAACTGGAAGAACACCGGGACAAAGAAGATCGCCAGCACCGTGGCGGTGATCATGCCGCCCACCACGCCGGTGCCGATGGCGTTCTGCGAGCCCGCCCCCGCGCCATGCGCCAAGGCCAGCGGCATGACGCCGGCGATGAAGGCGATGGAGGTCATCAGGATGGGGCGCAGGCGCAGCCGTGCCGCCTCCATGGCGGCATCGAAGGCGGATGCGCCCTTCTTCTCGGCATCCACCGCGAACTCCACGATCAAAATGGCGTTCTTGGCCGACAGGCCAATGGTGGTCAGCAAGCCGACCTGGAAATAGATGTCGTTGAAGAGGCCGCGCAGCGAGGTCAGCGCCAGCGCGCCCACCACACCGAGCGGGATGACCAGCATCACCGATAGCGGGATCGCCCAGCTTTCATACAGCGCCGCCAGGCACAGATAGATCACCAGGATGGACAGGGCATACAGGGCCGGAGCTTGGCTGCCGCTGGCTTCTTCCTGGTAGCTCAGGCCGGTGGCCTCGATGCCGATTTCCTTGGGAAATTGCTGCGCCAGCTTGCGCATTTCGTTCAGCGCCGTGCCGGTGGAAATGCCGGCCGCGCCCTGGCCCTGCAACTCGATGGCGGGAAGGCCATTGTAACGGGTGAGCGAGGCCGGGCCGATGGTCCAGCGCGAGGTGGCGAAGGAGGAGAAGGGCGCCATGGTGCCGTTGGCGCTACGCACATACCAGCGGTCCAGATCCTGCGGCGTCATGCGATAGGGCGCGTCGCCCTGCATATAGACGCGCTTGACGCGGCCGCGGTCGATGAAGTCGTTGATGAAGGTCGAACCCCAGGCGGCGCTGAGGGTGGAGTTGATGTCCGCCAGCGATACGCCCAGGGCGCTGGCCTTGCTCTGGTCGATATCGACATGCAACTGGGGCGTGTCGTCCAGGCTGTTGGGTCGCACCTGGCTCAACAAGGGATCGCGCGCCGCAAGGCCCAGGATCTGGTTGCGGGCCGCGACGAGCCCGGCATGGCCGATATTGCCCTTGTCTTCCAGTTGCAGGTCAAAGCCAGTGGCATTGCCCAGCTCCTGCACCGAAGGCGGCACGATCGGAAACACCTGCGCTTCCTTCATCGGGAAGAATTGCATGAAGGCGCGCCGGGAAATGGAGACGGACGTATTCTTGTCGCCCTTGCGCTCGCTCCAGTCCTTCAGATGGGTGAAGGCCATGCCGGTATTCTGGCCCGAGCCGGCGAAGGAGAAACCCGCCACGGCAAAGACGAAGTCCACATTGTCCTTCTCCTTGTCCAGGTAATAGTCGGCGACGTTCTTCGCCACCTTCAGGGTCGCGGGCTGGGTGGTGCCGGCGGGCAGGGTGATCAGGTTGAAGATGAAGCCCTGGTCTTCGTCGGGCAGGAAGCCGGTGGGCAGGCGGATGAACAGGAACACCAGCAGCGTCACGATGCCGCCAAAGGCGATCATGGTGGTCCAGGTATGCTTGAGGAACCATTCGGCGCGCTGGTGATACCAGTTGCGGAAATGATCGAAGTTGCGGTTGAACCAGCCAAAGAAGAAACCGTCCTTCTTGTGGCCTTCGCCTTCCACCGGCTTGAGCAGGGTGGCGCACAGCGACGGCGACAGCACCAGCGCCACCAGGATTGACAGAGTCATGGCCGAGACGATGGTGATCGAGAATTGGCGATAGATGATGCCGGTGGAGCCGCCGAAAAAGGCCATGGGCAGGAACACCGCGGTCAGCACCAGGCCGATGCCGATCAGGGCGCCGGTGATTTCGCTCATGCTCTTGAGGGTGGCGTCGCGAGGCGACAGCCTCTCCTCGTGCATGATGCGTTCGACATTTTCCACCACCACGATGGCGTCGTCGACCAACAGGCCGATCACCAGCACCAGTGCGAACAGGGTCAATGTGTTGATCGAATAGTGAAAGACCGCCAGCACCCCGAAGGTACCCAGCAGCACCACCGGCACGGCGATGGCCGGAATCAAGGTGGCGCGCCAATTCTGCAGGAAGATGTACATCACCAGCACCACCAGGGCGATGGCTTCGATCAAGGTGACGATCACGTCATGGATGGACAGGCGGATGAAGGTGGTGTTGTCGACGGGATAGACCAGCTTCATGCCCGGCGGCAGCGAGGCTTTCAATTCATTGGCCTTGGCCTTCACCGCATCCACTGTTTTCAGGGCGTTGGCGCCCGGCGCCAGGTTGATGGGAATACCGGCGGCGGGATAGCCGTTGAACAGGCTGGCGATGGCATAGGTTTCCGCGCCCAGCTCGACGCGGGCGACATCGGCCAACCGCACCACGGCGCCCGACGGCGCGGTCTTCAGGATGATGTTGCGGAACTGCTCCGGGGTCTGCAGCCGCGACTGGGCGGTGACAGTGGCGTTGATCGCCGCGCCGGCAACGGCCGGCTGGGCGCCGATCTGGCCGGCGGAAACCTGGACGTTCTGGGTCTGGATGGCGGAATAGACGTCCGAAGGCTGCAAGTTGAAATTGTGCAGCTTGAAAGGGTCCAGCCAGATGCGCATGGCATATTGGGCGCCGAACACGCGGGTGGATCCGACGCCGGGCACGCGGCTCAGCGGGTCCTGCATCTTGGACGTGATGAAGTCGGAAATATCGACATTGGTGTAACGGCCGGTATCGTCATAGACGCCGACCACCACTATGAAGTTGGGGGTGTTCTTGGCGACGACGACGCCAAGCTGCTGCACGGCGGTGGGCAGCAGCGGCACGGCGGCCTGCACCTTGTTCTGTACCTGGACCTGGGCGATGTCGGGATTGGTGCCGGCCGCGAAGGTGGCGGTGATCAGCACCGTGCCGTCGGCGTTGGACTGGGACGAGAAGTAGAGAAGATTGTCCAGGCCCGTCAGCTGCTGCT
>JACCXK010000039.1 GCA_013697055.1 Alphaproteobacteria bacterium | reverse complement strand
CCCCCCGCGGCGCGGTCGAGGCGCGGGCAGACGATCCGCCAGGCCTGACCATCCTGCCCATCATCACCGGGGCGGGCATGGACAAGTATGCGTTCCTGCGCCGGGTGCTGGACGAGCGCAGCTACGGCGCGGCGCTGGCGAAGGCCGTGATGGATACAGCGCCCGACCTGTTCATCACCTGCACCACGCCCAATGACGTGCTGGACATGTTGCGTACAAAGCTGCCCCGCTCGCTGCGCATGATATGGTGGCTGCAGGACATTTACAGCGTCGGCATCAAGAGTGTGCTGAACCGCAAGCTTCCATTCTTCGGCAGCGTGGTGGGCTGGGTTTATCGCGGCAAGGAAAAGCGATTTGGGCGCCGCGCCGACCATATCGTCTCTATCACCCCGGATTTCCTGCCTTTCCTGCAGCGGCTGGGCGTGCCGGCGCAAAAGGTCACGGTGATCGAAAACTGGGCGCCGGTGAACGAAATCACGCCCCTGCCCCATGACAATGACTGGAAGCGCGAACAGGGCCTGTCGGGCAAGACCGTGATTCTGTACTCCGGCACCCTGGGGCTGAAACACAATCCCGCGCTTCTGTCGCGCACCGCGCTGCATTATCAGTTGCAGAAGCGCGACGATGTGGTGATGGTGGTGGCCACCCAGGGCTTGGGCGCCGAATTCCTGCGGGGTGAGGTCGCGGCGCGGGGCGTTCGCAATCTCAAGGTGCTGCCGTGGCAACCCTATGAGCGGCTGCCCGAAGTGCTGTCGTCGGCGGATATCCTGACCGCCATCATCGAGCCCGATGCCGGCCTGTTCTCGGTGCCGTCGAAAATCCTCAGTTGCCTGTGTGTCGGCCGCCCCGTGGTGGCGGCGATCCCGGCCGACAATCTGGCGGCGCGCACCATCCGGAACGCCCGCGCCGGGCTGGTGGTGGAACCGGGCGATGAAACGGGCTTCATCGCGCGGCTGGACCGGCTGTTGGCGGATGCGGCCTTGCGCGACGAAATGGGCGCCAATGGCCGGGCCTATGCGGAAGAACATTTCGACATCGCCACGATCGCCGGCCGTTTCCTGAGCCTGGCGGGCGCAGAGGCGTCGGCCAGTCTGCAGGATTCTTGAATTTGCGCATGGGGCATGACATTGCTGTCGGCCAATGGCCTTCGGCATAAACCTGATGAAGTCGCTTTATTGGCGCGCGCGGCGGCCGGTATTCGAAACCTTTGGCTCCGACCGGTATTCGCATCTGGCGGCGTTCGACCTGGATCGCCAGCTCAAACAGTATCTGGACTTCGACAATGGCTTCTTCATCGAGGTCGGCGGCAATGATGGCCTGGAGCAGAGCAATACCTACTGGTTCGAACGCTTCCGGGGCTGGCGCGGCCTTCTGGTCGAGGCCCTGCCGGAAAAGGCCCGTCTCTGCGCCAAAAACCGGCGGCATTCGCAGGTCGTCAATGCCGCGCTGGTTGCAGACACCGGCACAAAATCCATCAAGATCAAGTCCGCGAACCTCATGGCCTATATTCCGGGGCAACGGACTGCCGAAGAAGACGCCGTCCACCTGGCCAATGCGATTGCCGTCCAGAAATTGACCGAGGTCCCCGAAATCGAGGTTCCTGCCACCACCCTGGCCACATTGCTGGACGCCCGTGGCGGCGGCCCGGCGGATTTCTTCTCACTGGATGTCGAAGGCTACGAAGTGCCGGTGCTGCGAGGCATGGATCCCGAGCGGCACCGCCCCAGGCTGATCCTGGTCGAAACCAAACACCCGCAGCGGGTGCTGGCTGCGCTGAACGGGCATTACCGCCAGATCGATCAGCTGAGTTTTCACGACTATCTACTTGAGACCGACAACCCGTTATAGGCGGGATGACACCATGACTGCACACCTCGACAGCCGACGTGCTGCTGTTCGAGTACCTCAAAACCCTTGAATCACGCTATCTAGTGCTGGAAAGGGTGATCCGCGGCTTCACATGCCGCTCTCCCAGCCGCTATCGGACGCGCCTGGACAAAAAGTTGATCTATTCCGCAACGGTTGCCGACTGCGGGGCGGGCGAGGTCCGTTTCCGGCCCTACGCTGTCAGGGCCGCGCCAAAGGTCAGATTGGGCGGTTAGACGAAGTGCTGGAGCTTCGGTAGCTGTTGCGCCATTTCCAGCATTACTACCTGTCCCATCACATTGGCGGTCACATAAGCGTAGGGATTGACTAGCGAATAGCGGACCCCCGCTTGAGCGGCTAGGTGGATGAGGTCGGTGATACCGCCAAACTCGTCGGCTAGGCGCAGAATCGCGTCCCGATCGGAAATATCGGCCCGCGAATTACACGTTAGCGTATCCAGCCGCGACTGCTTCAGGCTGACTTCGTTGTAATCGTTGAGGTTGTCCACACCGACGACTTGTTCGCCCCTGGCCAGCAGGGCCCGGCTAACCGCCGCCCCGATGAAGCGAGCCGCCCCCGTAGCAAGAATAGTCATGCTGCGCTCCAAGGGTTCAGCCGGCTAACCGGGGGTTGCCGCCAGAGCGCCACCGGCCAAAATGCGCTGCTAAGATAGCAAAGGTACTTCGAGCACGGCGAGGTATTTGCAGCGTGCGGCAATGAGGGCCACTTACTGTCGGCCAGCCCCACCAATGGCTGAAGCCGCCGGTCGCAAAATAGGATAATGCTGCCTATGTTCATGATTTGAACATTGACGTTCACTGTCTGAACAGGGTATTTGTCGCCTCCTTAATGGAAGCACAACAGGCGAAAAATGCAGCGCGACGCAGAACAGTCCCGCATCATCCTGGACATACTGGAATCTGTGCATCGCGACGGCGAATGTTCGCAGCGCAGCCGCGCCTCCGAGGTCGGCATCGCCCTGGGCCTGGTCAACGCCTATCTCAAATTCTGCATCCAGAAGGGCTATCTCAAAGCCAAGAAAATGCCGGCGCGCAGTTACCAGTACATGTTGACGCCCAAGGGGTTCATGGAAAAATCCCGGCTGGCTCTGTCGCGCCTGTCCCACTCGTTGGATTTCTTACGGGCAACTCGCGCCGAGTATGCGTCGCTGTTCGAAGAAGCGCAGTCGCGTGATTGGAAGAATGTCGTGATAGTCAGCGCTTTGCCCCTCGCGGAAATCTGCACTCTTTGCGCCCTTGAGCGCAACATCCGGGTCGTGGGCATCGTTGACCGCAACGCCAGCGAAGGGCGGATGCTGGGCATGCCCGTCCACCGCTCTTTCGAGCAGATCGGCGAACCCTTTGATGGTGCGATCCTGGCCGACATCCATACCCCGGCGGACTCGATTCGTTGGTGTATGTCCCAGATCGGAGCCGAGCAACTGCTGATGCCGGCCTTTCTGCGCCCGCACGCCCCCCGCATGGAGGCCACGCAATGAACCAGAACACCGCCCGCTGGTATGTTGTCCGGACCCAGCCCCATGCCGAGGCTCGCGCCAACGAGCATCTGCTCCGCCAGGGTTTTACCACCTATCTGCCCCGGCTGCTCAAACAGCGGCGGCACGCGCGCAAGACGGACACCGTCAGCCGCCCGCTGTTTCCCGGCTACATGTTCGTCTTGATCGACCATACCCATCAGGGCTGGCATGTCATTCGCTCCACCTTCGGCGTCGCCAACCTGATCGGCGGCGGGAATGGTCCGGTGCCGGTGCGGGCGGAAATCATCGAGGCGCTTCGCGCGCAGGAAGGCGATGACGGCTATTTCCGCGTGGCGGCGCGCAAATTCACGCACGGCGCGGCGGTTCGCGTGGTGGACGGCATCTTCGCCTCCGCCATCGGGCTGTTTGAAAGCATGAGCGACAAGGACCGCGTTTCGGTGTTGCTCGATCTTCTGGGGCGGCGCGTGCGCGTCGTGCTGGAAGCGGAATCCATCGCGGCCGCCTGACGGCGGGGGCGACGATTCCACGGGTGTGTCCGGGTGAAGCGATTCACCCGAACTGCGGTAGCATGGATTTTTTCGAAAAACAGGATCATGAAAAGCAGACATAAATCCCGCCGGATCGCCAATTGTTGCGCGGTGAAGCCCTGATGGGCGGTTCGCAAGCCGGGCTGATCTGGCGGCTGCTGAAATATGCGGTCCGGCAACGGCCCAGCATCCTTCCGATCACGCTGTTCGGCATCTTGTCCTCGATCGCCGAACTGGTGGCGGTGATGAGCATCATCCCGCTGGGCATCGTCGCGTCGGGCACGGCCCTGTCGCCGCAGTCGCTGTGGTACAAGCTGCCCGCCATGATCGGGCTGGCGCCCAACGCCAAGTTTTTCGTGGTGTTCTTTCTGGCCACTCTGTTGTTTCGGATGCTGACGAACACCGGCTATATGGCTCTGATAGCCTATACCACCCAGACCCTGTTCGCGCATCTGTCAGCGCGTGCCCATGCCGCTTTCGTGCGCCACCTCACTTTCACCGAGATCGTCAAGCACCAGATCGGACACTTCTTCACTTTGGCCGGCGACGAAGCCAATCGCGGCGCCCAGATCGTGGTCGGCACCATGCGCATCGTGCCGGTGATATTCCTGTTCGCCACCTATGCCGCATTCCTGTTCCACCAGTCCTGGAAAGCCGGCTTGACCCTGGTGGGGCTGCTGTTCGTCATGGCCTATGTCCTAAAGGGCGCCTTCCGAAGGACCTTGGTGCTGGGGCAGCGGCAACAGGAGGAAAGCCGCGCCACCCATACCCTTTTCTTCGACTCGCTGGGCGGCTTGCGCACCGTGCGCGGCTTCACCGCCGAGAATTTCGTCATTCAGCGCTATACCAAGCTGATCAGCGATTACGTCAGGACGACCTTTCTCACCGAGGTATTTTCCCAACTGACTCAGGCACCAGCCATGATCGTGATCGCGCTGGTCCTGGCGGTGGTGACGATGTATGCCGACAATGCCGCCCTTCTCCAGAACATGCCCCTATTCTTTGCCGGCGTGATGATTTTCACCCGCATGATGCCGATCGCCAATTACGGTCTGGACGCCGCCATGAAGCTGACCGCCAATCTTAAGGCCGGCCGCAATGTCGAGGAAATGCTGCAGGCAGTGTGCGAGGCGGAAGATGCTGAAACCTTGCCAGCGTTTTCTCGCAGCGAAAGGATCGAAAGCATCACCTTTGAGAACCTGTCGTTTCGTTATTCCGACGATACCCCCCCGATCCTGGAAAATTTCTCCTACACGCTGAAAGCCGGCTCCAGCTATGCCATTACCGGCCCTTCGGGCGCCGGCAAATCCTCGCTGGTGGACCTGCTGCTGAAATTCTATGAGCCTCATGCGGGACATATCCGCGTCAACGGACGCGATATCGCCCAACTGTCCGCCGAATCTTTGCGCCAGCGCATCGTCCTGGCCGAGCAGGCGACCCGCATTTTCTATGGCTCGGTCCTGGAAAATGTCCGGTTCGATGACCGCCAGCATCGCGCGGAAGCCGAACAGGCGCTGCAACTGGTGGGCCTTGCCGAGTTGCTGGGGACGCTGCCCCAGGGCATGGATACGGTTCTGGCCTTCCAGGGCGCCAATTTCTCGGGTGGCCAGCGCCAGCGCATCGGCATTGCCCGGGCGCTGGTGCGTACCTCGGACGTGCTGATCCTGGATGAAAGCACCAACGCGCTGGACTATGAGACCCGCAAGCGCATCCTCGACACGCTGCTGGAAACCTATCACGACCGCATCGTGATCTTCGTCACCCATGATCCCTATGTGATCGAGCGGGCGGACGCAGTGATCGAATTGACGCCGGCGCGGCAAGCCGCAACCGGCGCTGCCGCCGGGGCGGCGCAATAACCGATGCGCTCTCCACGATGATGAAGCGATTGCTGAAAAGCGCGTTGGCGCATGTTTCCGGCGCGGCCGGCGTTCTGTGGGCCATCGGCGCTTTCCGCCGCAACAAGCGGATCGCAAAGGATGACTGGTTCGCCATCCTGAATGCGCATTGCGCCACCAATGGCGCTTTCACCGACAGGCTGACCCCGGTCTTGCACCGTATCAATCCGCAGCGCCCGCCGGCCGACGCGACCGGCCTGCTCGGCCATTTCAGCATCGCCGACCAGAAGCAGATCGCCGGCCGAATTGCCCGGGACGGCTTCCATATTTTCGACGCCAAGCTTCCTGGAAATATCTGCGACGCCATCGAAAGGTTTGCCCGGCGCGTCCCCGCCGCCATGTATGGCGATTTGGGGCTGGTGGGCGAGCCGACGGTCTATGACCCTGCCCGGCCGCATGCCAGGTTGTACAAGTTTTCGGAAGAAGATTCGCTGGCCGAGGCCGGGGTGCAGGCCCTGATAGCGGACGATGCCTTGCTGCGCATCGCCGAGACCTACCTGGACACACAAGCTGTGATCGGGGGCATCGATACCTGGTGGTCGGCGCCCCATGGCAACGGCCCCAGCAGCGAGGCCGCGCAGCTTTTCCATTTCGACTTCGACGCGCCGCCCCGCTGGCTGAAGCTGTTTGTCTATGTCACGCCCGTCGGGCCCGAGAACGGCCCGCATGTCTATGTCAAGGCATCCCACAAGGCGGGCCTGCCGGGCGCGCGCGAGATTGTTTCGCGCGGCTATGAACGCATCGCCGACCAGGAGATCGAGCAAGCCTTTGGCGCGGACGCCGCGACCGAGATTATCGGCGCCCGCGGCACGGTCTTCCTGGCGGACACGCGCGGCTTCCACAAGGGCAAGTTTCCCACCGGCGGCGACCGGCTGATCTGCCAGTTGCTCTATTGCTCGCCTGTCTTCTGCGACCGGCCGCGGGGCATCAAAAGCGCTTCCGGCTTCTCGCCGGGGCTGCTTGCCGCCATCGCCGGCAATCCTGCCGCCTTCAGTCGGTACAGCGCATGAAACTCCTGAAGCGTCTGCTGCACACGATCCGACTGTATTATTTCAATTCGCCGGATGAGAAGGATCTGATCCAGGCCTATGCCCGACGCCAGCCGGCCAGCCGCACCCCGGCTGACGCACCGGCGATCGCCGTGCAGTGTTCGGCCGACATTCTTTACTTCGGCGTGTTCGGCGAAATCGTCACCGCGCTGCGCGAACACTTCCCGTTGCATGCGGACCAGTATGTTTTCCGCAGCCTGCGCGTGGGCGAATCTCATTTCCCCATAGGCTTCCTGTGGACCGCGCTGGTCGAGAATGGCTGGAGCGACCGGCGGTGGCAGCGGCTGTATGCCGCCTATTGCGATCGCGTCGCCGTGCGCTCGGCAGCCTGGCTGTCGCCTTTGGCGGAGTTGCGCATCTGGCGGCAAGCATCCCGCCTGTGGCGCCAGGCACGGGACAAGAATGATTTCGCAAGCCTCACCGTGGACGGCATTCTGATCGGCGACCTGATCATCGACGCTTATGTCCGCTTCAAGCCCTCTCCCGAATTTGATCTGCGCGACCGCTATGTCCTGCGCATCCTGCGCCAGGCCTTGCGGGACATCAAAAAGGCGCGCGCCTATTTCGGCATGCGCAGGCCCAAGCTGTTCCTCACATCCTATACCAGCTACATCCAGCACGGCATCCCCGCCCGCGTTGCGGTCGCGCTAGGCATCCAGACCGTGTCGTTCGGCAGCTACCAGCAAATGTGCAAGCCGCTCAGCCAGGAAGACCAGACCCACCTGGCCGAGCACTGGCATTATCATGAGCGATTCAAGGCCTTGCCCGTGACCGAACAGCGGGCCCGACGCGCCAGCGCCGACGAACGGCTGAACAGCCGTATGCGCGGCGAGATCGACAATGCCATCGGTTATATGCGCACTTCCGCCTACGCCGCCCATTCCACCGAGATACCGGACGTGAAGGGCACCGTGATCATCTATCTGCCGGACTTCTATGACAGCATTCACGTCTATCGCTGGACGGCCTTCCACGATTATTGGGAATGGGCCTGCTTCACCATCGACACGCTGTCCTCGGCCGGCATTCCTTTCCTGATCAAGGCCCACCCCAACGCCTCGCCGGACAGCAAGCTCGTCTATGACCGTCTTTGCGCCCGCTATCCCGCCCTGCCTTTCGTGCCGCCGGGCGTCACCACCGCCCAGCTTGCCGAAGCGGGAATCGCCGCCGGCGTGTCTCCGCGCGGCACGGTGTTGTCGGAACTGGCCTTTTTAGGGGTTCCCGTCATCGCGGCCGGCGATCATCCCCATGCCGAGTTCGACCTGGTTCTCCCGCCCAGGACCGTTGCGGACTATCGCAGCCGCCTCCTCAACGCCACGCAGCTACCTCGCGACCCGCAGCGCATGCGCGACCAGGCTTGCGAATTCTACGCCATGCACAACCTGTTGCCGGATCCGGACGAGGTTGCGCTGCGCGACAAATGGCTGGCGGTGCGCGCCACGACCATGACCGAAGACACGGTTTCGCAGTATACCGTGGCGAAAGTCATCGCTAGCCTAGCCGATCTGGGTGAGGCGCCTGCCTTCCGCAAGTATATCGCAGAATGGGCAAACCATATCGCGCCGGGACAGGGCCATCTGTCGCGCCGGGATGAGTTGGGGCAAGGCAGCAGTTTGTCCGCCACAGTGTGACATAGACAAAATAACGGACCAACCGATGCCAAACCCCGCCAATCTGCCGTCACCCACCCGCGTCCCGTCGCGCCTGGCCCGGCTGTTTTTCGCACTGCTTTACATCGACAAGGTACGCTTCAAGGTTTCGCAGCTGCGCTGGCGGTTCCTGAAGAAGAATTTGCATATGGCACAGGACATGGACTTAGCAGTGGGCCAGAACACAATTGATCACAATCTGGGCGCGTTCAGCAGCAACGGCGCCGCCTTTGGCATGGCGCGTCGCATGTCACTGTTGCTGTTTCCGCTGGCGGCGCTGTGCAAGGACAGGCTGCACACCACTAAGGTGCTGATCGTGGGACCCCGCACCGAAGACGACATTTTCTGGGCAAAATCGCTGGGGCTGTACAACACCGACGGGCTGGACCTGTTCAGCTACAGCCCCTGGATCGAGGTGGGCGACATCCACAAGTCCGGCATTCCCTCGCAGAGCTATGACGCCGTGCTGCTGGGATGGATGATCAGCTACAGCAGCGAGCCCGGCCAGGTGATCGACGAATGCCGTCGCATCCTCAAACCCGGCGGCTTTCTGGGCATCGGCATCGAGTCCGATGCCACGCAGAAGGCCCGGGGTGTGCAGCCGCCGCGCATGAACGCCCTCAATTCCCCCGCCGATCTGGCCGAACTCGTCAAGCTTCCCATCGCCTTCAGCAACGAACTCTATGAAGAGCTCACTTATGACTGCGGTGTCGTCTTCAAGAATTCACAACGGATCTCATGACCCAGACACAGAACAAACTTGCCGCCACTCTGGCTGAACGGCTGACCGCGCGCAGTGCCGCCATTGGTATCATCGGCATGGGCTATGTCGGCCAGCCGCTGGCCATTGCCGCCAACCGCGCCGGGTTCGACATCACCGGCTTTGACGTGGATCCCGCCAAGGTAACGATGCTGAACCGCGGCGAACAGGTGCTGCGCACCGTCCCGGCAGCCCAGATCAAGGCGTTGCTGGATAGCGGCCGCTTCCGCTCCACGGCCGACATGGCCGAATTGGCCAAGATGGATGTCATCGTCATCTGCGTGCCCACGCCCCTGAACCGAACCCGCGAACCCGACTTGAGCTATGTCGAGGCCACCGCCCGCACCATCGGCGCCCATATCCGCCCCGGCCAGCTGGTGTCGCTGGAATCCACCACCTATCCCGGCACCACACGCGATGTGGTGCAGCCGCTGCTGGAGGCGGGCGGCGTGAAGGTGGGCGAAGACATTTTCCTCGCCTTCTCGCCGGAACGCGAAGACCCCGGCAATCCCAATTTCCACACCTCCAACATTCCCAAGGTGGTGGGCGCGGACGACGATGCCAGCCGGACGCTGGCCTCGCAATTCTATGCCAGCACAGTGGATAAAATCGTGCCGGTCAGCAATGCGGCCACCGCGGAGTCGGTCAAGCTGGTGGAAAACATATTCCGCTCGGTCAACATCGCGATGGTCAATGAGCTGAAGGTGATCTTCAGCGAGATGGGCATCAATGTCTGGGAGGTGATCGACGCCGCCAAGACCAAGCCGTTCGGTTTCATGCCCTTCTATCCCGGACCCGGCCTGGGCGGGCATTGCATCCCCATCGATCCGTTCTATCTCAGCTGGAAGGCGCGGGAATACGGCATCAACACCCGCTTCATCGAGCTGGCGGGCGAGATCAACCGCGACATGCCGCGCTATGTGGTGAACACGCTGGTGGACGCGCTTAGCCGCCGCAAGAAGAAGAGCCTTAACGGCGCGCGCATCCTGCTGTCGGGCCTGGCCTACAAGAAGAATGTCGACGACCTGCGCGAAAGCCCGGCCCTGGCGCTGCTGGAGATGATGGAGGCGCAGGGCGCCCATGTGGATTTCTACGATCCCTTCATACCGGTGGTGCCGATGACCCGCGAGCATGCGGCACTGGCGGGGCGCCGCAGCATCGCCTGGACGGATATCGGCGGCTATGACGCCATCCTGATCGCCACCGACCATGACGATGTCGATCATGGCGCGCTGGTGGCGGCCTGCGACCTGGTGGTGGACACACGCAACGCGACGGCCAGGATCGAAGCGGGCCGCGAACGGATCGTGCCAGCCTGATGCTGGTCATCGTCCAGGCCCGCCTGTCTTCCAGCCGCCTGCCCGGCAAGGTTCTCAAGGACCTGGGCGGGCGTCCGATGCTGGCCTGGACCCTGGAACGGGTGTGCGCGGCGAAACTGGTGTCCAAGCTGGTGGTGGCGACCTCGACCGAAGCCGATGACGATGCCGTCGCGGATTTTTGCGCGGCCCAGGGCGTGACTTGCCATCGCGGGCCGCTGGACAATGTCGCCGAACGTTTCGCCCTGGCGATCGCGGCGGAAAAGGCCGATGCCTTCCTGCGCATCACCGGCGATGCGCCGCTGATCGATCCGGCGGTGATCGACGCAGCCATCCGTCTCTACCAGGCGGGCGAATGGGACCTGGTCAGCAATGTGCTGGTGCGCAGCTTCCCGATTGGCCAGTCGGTGGAAATCCTGCGCAGCGGCACCTTTGTCAAGACCCTTGCCGAAATGGCCGACCCAGGCGACCGCGAGCATGTCACCCAGTTCCTGCACAGGAACCGGGCGCGCTATCGCACGGTCAATTTCTCCAGCGGCGCGGGTGCCGCCGGGGTCCAGATGTCGGTGGACACGCCGGAGGATTTCGACACCGCCCAGTATCTTATCGCCAAGAGCGGCAGCAAGCCGGGCGGGTGGCGCGATCTGCTGGCCTTGCTAGACGCGCGGACATGCTCGGGTTGAAAGCCGGCATCATCGGCCTGGGCGTCGGCGAGCGGCATATCCCCGGCTATCAGGCCGATCCGCGCTGCCAGGTCGCGGCGCTGTGCGACAGCGACCCGACCAAGCTGGCCGAAGTGGCAGCACGCCATCCCGGCCCCCGCACCACCTGCGACGCCGCCGACATCCTGAATGATCCGGCCATCGGCGTCGTTTCCATCGCCTCCCATGACAATGACCATTGCAAGCAGGTGCTGGCCGCCATCGCCGCCGGCAAGCATATCTTCGTGGAAAAGCCGCTATGCCTGCTGGACAGCGAGTTCGACGCTATAGCGGGCGCCTTGGCCGCCAATCCGCACATCAAACTGTCGTCCAACCTGATCTTGCGCCGCACGCCGCGGTTTATCGAACTGCGCCGCCGCATCCAGGCCGGCGAGATGGGCACGCCTTATTATATGGAAGGCGATTATGATTACGGCCGGGTCCACAAGATCCTCACCGGCTGGCGCGCCGGCATTCCTTTTTATTCGGTGGTGCATGGCGGGGCGATCCACCTGATCGACCTGCTCTTGTGGCTGACGGGCGGACGGGTGGTGGAAGCCTTCGCCTATGGCAACCGCATCGCGGCCGAAGGTACGCCGTTCCGCCATGACGATCTAGTCGCGGCATTGCTGAAGTTCGAGGACGGCAAGACCGCCAAGGTCACCGCCAACTTCCCCAGTGTGGTGCCGCATCATCACCGGCTGTCGGTCTATGGCACCCAAGCCACCTTCGAACAAAGTCATACCGGCGCCGCCTATTTCCATTCCCGCGATCCGGCCGCTATGCCCGAAGCGGTGACCGACGCTTATCCGGGCGCCGCCAAGGGGGACATGCTGCCCTCCTTCATCGCCCATGTCCTGGATAATGGCGAGCCGGAAGTCACCAAGTCCAATGTGCTGGACGCCATGGCGGTGTCGCTGGCGATCCAGCGCTCGCTGGCCAGCGGCCAGCCCGAAAAAATCCGTTACGCCGTCTCATAACAAGGAAGAAGACTATGGAAATCCCGTTCGGCCGCCCCATCATCGGCCCGGAAGAAAAAACCGCCGTCATGAAGGTGCTGGAAAGCCCCATCTTGGTGCACGGCCCGCTGGCCACCCAGTTCGAGGATGACTTCGCCGCCTTTACGAAGTCGCCTCACGCGGTGAGTGTCTCGTCCTGCACCGCCGGCATGCACCTGATTTATTTCACGCTCGGTTTGGGCGCAGGGGATGAGGTTGTTGTACCCGCCATGACCCATGTCGCCACTGCTCATGCCGTGGAACTGACCGGCGCCAAGGCCGTGTTCGTGGATGCCAAGCTGGACAATGGCAACATCGACATTTCAAAGATCGAGGCTGCCATCACGCCCCGCACCAAGGCGCTGGCCATCGTGCATTACCTGGGCGTACCGGTGGACATGCCCGCCGTGGTGGCCATCGCCAGGAAATACAAGCTGTTCCTGGTGGAGGATTGCGCCTTGGCGCCTGGCGCCTGGGTGGACGGCGTCCACGCCGGCCTGCATGGCGATGCCGGCGTGTTCTCTTTCTATCCTGTCAAGCATCTCACGACCGCCGAAGGCGGCATGATTATCCTAAAGGACCGCGACTTCGCCAAGAAGCTGAAGCTGCTGAAGGCGTTTGGCGTGGACCGCACCCATGGCGAGCGAAAGGTTCCCGGCGTCTATGACACGGTGGCGCTGGGCTTCAATTACCGGATGAGCGAAATCCACGCCGCCATCGGCATCGAACAGATGAAGAAGCTGCCGGGCTTTCTGGCCACCCGCAAAGCCAACTTCGAGGCCCTGGAACAAGGTCTGGCGGGCGTCCGCGGCCTTCGGGTACTGCCCCAACCCACCGGGGGGCGGCTTGAAAGCTGCCATTACTGCCTTTCGGTCTTGCTAGACGAGCCCTTGACCGCTAACCGTCCCGAAATCATGGCGGCGCTCAGCGCCCGCAACATCGGTTCCAGCGTCTACTACCCCCAGCCAGTGCCGCGCATGACTTACTACCGGGAAAAGTACGGCTATGACGCAGCCCTCTATCTCAATGCCGCGCGCATCAGTGACGGCACCATCGCCCTGCCGGTGGGTCCGCATCTGGGCATCGAACATATGAATCATATTGCGTCCAATTTGCGCGACATCGTCAATGGAGTTGTGAAATGAGCATCATCCCCCTCAAGGGCCGTCGCGTCGCCATCATCGGCGGTGGCGGCTTCATCGGCCACAATCTGGCGCTGCACCTGAAGTCTGAAGGCGCCGATGTTCATGTCATCGACGGCCTGGAGGTGAACAACTTCCTGTCCCTGATGGGCAACAAGGACAGCGTGCCTTTCCCCCAGATGATGCTGCAGGTGGTGCAGGAACGCATCGACCTGCTGCGCGCCGCCGAAATCCCGCTGCATATCCAGGACGCACGAGATTATCACGCCCTGTCGCAGCTGCTGACGCATGTCAATCCGCAGGTCATCGTGCACCTGGCGGCGGTCAGCCACGCCAACCGCTCCAACAAGAATCCATATTTCACCTTCGATCACTCCCTGCGCACGCTGGAGAACGCGCTGGACTGGTCGCGCGGCCGGCTGGAGCATTTCATCTTTCTGTCCTCCAGCATGGTCTATGGCAACTTCAAGACCCCGGTGGTAAACGAGGAAACTGTCTGCGAGCCGCTGGGCATCTATGGCGCCCTGAAATATGGCGCGGAGAAGATCATCATCGCCTACAACCAGGTGTTCAAACTGCCCTACACCATCATCCGTCCATCGGCGCTTTATGGCGAGCGCTGCGTCAGCCGCCGTGTCGGCCAGATCTTCATCGAAAACGCCCTGATGGGCCAGCCGATCAAGATGAGCAATGGCGGCGCCGAAGCCCTGGACTTCACCTATATCGGCGACCTGGTGGACGGCATTACCAAGTGCATCAAGAACACCAACTCCCATAACGAGGTGTTCAACCTTACCTATGGCAGCGCCCGCTCGGTGTTCGACATGTCGGAAATCATCAAGGAACACTTCCCCGGCATCCCGGTGCAGAATGAGGAACGCGACAATCTGATGCCCGAGCGCGGGACCCTGGACGTGGACAAAGCCCGCCGCCTGATCGGCTATGAACCGAGTTGGTCGCTGGACAGGGGCTATCCGAAATACATCGCCTGGTACAAAGACATGTTCGCCCGGCTAAACGCCGGCAAGAACAAGGCCTCCGCCTAGGTGGCGCTAACCCCCGATCCCTGGCTGTCCGGGATCCTGGGCAAGCCCGCTTATCACCTAACTGACGGAGAATTCGTGGCGCCGGGCGGCAAGGCCTTCGTGGATACGAAGGTGCCGGAAGCCGACCATGCTGGGGTACAACGCTTGCAAAACCTGGGCTTTGCGGTGATGGACATCAACGTCCAGTTCACCCGGCCCGCGGGGCCTCTACACCCAAGCCAGGTGCCCGTCCGTGCCGCAGTGGCCGGGGATGAAGCAGGGGTGCGGGCGCTGGCGGCAGATGCGTTTGTGTTCGACCGTTTTCACCGCGATCCGGCTATCGGCCGGGTTGCGGCCTGCCGGGTGAAGGCGGAATGGGCGGGCAACTACTTTGCCGGCAAACGCGGCGACAGGATGATCGTGGCGGACGACGAGGCTGGCATTTGCGGCTTTCTGCAGCTGTTACGGGCCAGGGACGGCGGCACCATCATCGACCTGGTCGCGGTGGCGGGCCGCAGCCGGGGCCAGGGCATTGCCCGCGCCATGATTGCGCAGGCCGCCAATGCCGCCGATACCGGGTCTATGATGGTTGGCACGCAGATCGCCAATCAACCCTCGATCGCCTTGTATCAATCGCTGGGATTCGCCAGGGCCTCCACTTCCCATGTCTTGCATTTCCACAAGGATACAACGTGAAGATTGAAAGCTTCGATCTGAACCAGAAGGTCCTGGTGATCGCCGAAATCGGCAACAACCATGAAGGCAGCTTCGCTTTGGCCGAGGAGATGATCGGCAAGGCGGCCGAAAGCGGCGCCGACGCAGTGAAGTTCCAAACCATCATTCCGGAACTGTTCGTCTCCCGCGCCGACAGCGCGCGGCTGGAGCGGCTGAAGAAATTCCAGTTTTCCTTCGACCAGTTCGCCAGCCTGGCCAACACCGCGCGCAAGGCCGGCGTGATCTTTTTTTCCACGCCCTTCGATCTTGAAAGCGCGCGTTTCCTAAACACCATCCAGCCTCTGTTCAAGATCGCCTCAGGCGACAACAATTTCTATCCCTTGCTGGAAGAGGTCGCCTCTTTCGGCAAGCCGATGGTCGTTTCCACGGGCCTGGCCGGCATGGACCAGATCCGCAAGTCCTATGATCGCATTCAGACGGTATGGGCCAGGAACAAGGTCTCACCCGGCCTGGCGCTGCTACACTGCATCGCCAGCTATCCGGCGCCGCCGTCCCAGGCCAATCTGGGCGCCATCGCGGCTCTGAAAGCCGCCTTTCCCGACGCCGTGATCGGCTACTCCGACCATGTCATGGGTATCGGTGCCGCAACCGCAGCAGTGGCGGCCGGCGCGCGGGTGGTGGAAAAGCATTTCACCCTGGACAAGAATTATTCGGACTTCCGCGATCACCAGTTGTCCGCCGACCCCGCCGACATGCGCGCCATGGTGGAGGCGATCCGGGAGACCAGCGCCATGTTGGGCACCGGCGAGAAGATTCCCCAGGCGTGCGAAGCGGATCTCGCCGTGGCGGCGCGCCGCTCCATCGCCGCCGCCCGCGACTTGGCGGCCGGTACAACGGTGACGCAAGGCGACCTGATTTGGGTGCGCCCCGGCTCAGGCCTGGCGCCCGGCGAGGAAAGCCGCCTGGTGGGCAAGAAATTGCAGCGCGGGCTGCTGCAGGGCGAGTTGTTCGTGGCCACGGACG
The DNA here is from genome assembly GCA_013697055.1 of Alphaproteobacteria bacterium. Classification (GTDB taxonomy): domain Bacteria; phylum Pseudomonadota; class Alphaproteobacteria; order Micropepsales; family Micropepsaceae; genus Rhizomicrobium. Next base: position 12,638 of record JACCXK010000039.1, on the reverse strand, counting down.
TGGGCGCCTGACATGTGCGGCATCGCCGGCTATTTCGGAACCACCCCGCCGGACGAAAGCCGGTTGAAGGCAGCGAGCCATGCCTTGCGCCATCGCGGCCCGGATGGTGACGGTTTTTACACCCACGCCAAAGGTGAACGCTCGGTCGCTTTCATGCACCGGCGGCTGGCGATCATCGATCTGGAAGCGCGCTCCGACCAGCCATTCCGCTTTGATGGCTCGGTGCTGCTGTATAATGGCGAGATCTACAACTACATCGAACTGCGCCGCGAATTGGAAGCGCTGGGCCACACCTTCCGCACCGAGGGTGATACCGAGGTGCTGGCCCAGGCGCTGCGTCGCTGGGGGCCGGATGCGCTGGACAAGTGCGAAGGCATGTGGGCCTTCGCCTGGTATGACGAACGAGACGGCAGCGTGCTGTTGTCGCGCGACCGCTTCTCGGAAAAACCTCTTTACCTGTGGCGGCGCGACGGCGGCATCTATTTTGCCTCCGAAGTGAAGGGTATCGCCGCACTGGCCGGCGCCTGGCCGGAGGTTAACAAAAATCACCTGCTGCGCTACCTGATCAATGGCTACAAAGCCCTCTACAAGGTCGATGAGACTTTCTTCCGCGGCATCACCGAACTGCCCCAAGCCAGCTGGATGCGACTGTCCTCCACCGGCGAGCGAGGACCGCAGCGTTACTGGACGCCGCGTCTGGCCGAAAACGCCTCGCTCTCTTACGGGGACGCCGTGGCCGCCACACGCGAGGCGGTGCTGGATTCGGTGAAATTGCGGCTGCGCGCCGATGTGCCGCTTGCCTTCTGCATGAGCGGGGGTATCGATTCCAACGTCCTGATCGCCACCGCCAAGAAGGTGCTAGGCTATGACGTCCATGGCTTCACCATCGTCAATTCCGACCTGCGCTACGAGGAACAGGATATGGTACGCGCCTCGGTGACGGCGCTGGGCGTTCGCCATACCGAAATTCCGGTGAGCCAGGATGGTTTTCTGGACAATATGCGAGCCCTGGTCACCAATCACGACGCCCCGGTTTACACCATTTCCTATTATGTCCACTGGCAGTTGATGCAGGCGGTGGCTGCCAACGGTTACAAGGTATCGATCAGCGGCACGGCCGCCGACGAACTGTTTACCGGCTATTACGATCACCACAATCTGTACCTGTATGAAATGGCGAAAGAGCCGGATCTGCACGCCGCCGCTCTGGCCGCCTGGCAGGAGCACCAGGCGCCTATCGTCCGCAATCCCTATCTGCAGCAGCCGGACCTGTATCTGAAAAATCCGGCCGAACGCCGCCATATCTATCTGGGCAATGAAGAATTTTCCAGTTGGCTGCACAAGCCCTGGATGGAGGATTTCACCGAAACCGAATACGGCACCGGACTTCTGCGCAAGCGCATGCTGAACGAGCTGTTCGCCGAGGCGGTGCCGGTGATCCTGCACGAAGACGATCTCAATGCCATGTACTTCTCCATCGAGAACCGCTCGCCCTTCCTGGACCGCAAGCTGTTCGACATTGCCTATTCCATTCCCGCGCGCCACCTGATCCAGGACGGCCGCGCCAAGTCGGTGTTGCGCGAAGCGATGCGCGGCATCGTGCCGGACACGATCCTGGACAATCGCCGCAAGGTCGGATTCAACGCCCCCATCCTGGACCTGCTGAACCTCAATGATCCCAGAAGCCGTGAATTCCTGCTGGACGACAGCCCGGTCTATGACCTAGTGCGCAAGGACAGGATCGAGGCGCTGCTGAAATCAGGCGACCTGGACAGCAACAGCGCCAGCAAATTCCTGTTCTACTTCGTCAACATGAAGTTATTCCTGGACGAGAAGCGGACCGCGTCATGACCCGAATGCGTTATTGCAGCACCTGCATCCTGCCCCATGCGCGGCCGAACATCCGCTTCGACACCAACGGCCTCAACTGCAACTGCGCCGCTGCCGAGAAGAAGGCGGCGGTAGACTGGGCGGGGCGCGAGAAAATGTTCCGCGAGCTGGTGGAAGAGACCCGCATAAAGGGCGCTCGCTACGACTGCATCATTCCGGTCAGCGGCGGCAAGGATTAAACCTGGCAGGTCATCAAGGCGCTAGAATACGGCCTCAAGCCGCTGTGCGTGACCTGGAAGACGCCGGCGCGCAATGCGCTCGGCGCCGCCAATCTGCCGAACCTGATCAACCTGGGGTCGAGCATATCGATTTCAGCATCAACCCCAAGGTCGAGCGCCGTTTCACCCTGAGGGCGTTTGAAAAACTAGGCAGCCCGGTCATTCCCATGCATATGGTGCTGCATGCCATTCCGCCGCAGACCGCGGTGGGCCTGAAAGTGCCGCTGATCCTTTGGGGCGAAAATTCCGCATTTGAGTATGGCGGCGAGGACGAGGCCCTAAAGGGCACGCGCCTCACCCACGCCTGGCTGAGGAAGTTCGGCGTCACCAATGACACCAGTGCCGAGGACTGGATCGGCGCGGATCTCAGCCGCCCGACCTGGCGCCCTATTTCTGGCCCAGCGACGCCGAACAGGATGCGGCAGGTGTGTCGGCCGTATTCGTGGGGTACTATTTCCGCTGGGATCCCAGGATGACCTATGAGACAGCTAAGGCCCAAGGTTTCAGGGCTGACAGTTTCAACGCCCGATATTATTCTTTCGCAGGCGTAGATGACGAATTTTGACCACCATCCATCACTGGATGAAATGGTACAAGTTCGGTTTTACTTGGCTGTGGGACAATCTGTCGTTGGAGATCCGCAACGACCGCATGAGCCGTGACCAGGCGATGGAAATTGTACGCGCGAGTGGCGAAGAAATGCCGATTGAGAAAATAAGGCAATTTTGCGACTATATCGGCGTTACTGACAGTCGATTCTTTGAAATTGTTAATTCGTTCCGAAACAGCGACATCTGGAAGGAAGACGTAAACGTGAAGTGGCGTTTGGATGGCTTCCTGATTTCCGACTGGAAGTGGGGTTTAACATGAAAATAATTCCGAAGCAGCCGCCGGGTCACTTCAACGTCGGTACCCACGACAATGTCAAGATCAGCGACATGGGCGAGATTTTCCTTGCGCCCGACCAGCAGGTGACCTTTGTCACCGAAAGCGGGCTGCGTCACGATTTCTGCCGGAAAATCTGGGGCAATTACGCCACCCCATCCATCAACGGCCGGCTGAAGCGCGAAGGCTTCAAGACCGCGCTGGTGGAAAGCCATAACGGCCAGATTTATGTGATGGTGATCGAGCCGCCTTTTCGCGATAAATTTGACGCCTATTGCCAGACTGAAAAGCAGCAAGTGCTGTCCTGGTTGGACGAGCATACTGCAAAGAATTGATGAACTTTCTTGCTTTCCTCTTTGGTTGGTGGGTGTTCAAACCCTATTCCATTTTTGTCGCTATGATTTTGCGCCTGCGCGGCATCAAGGTCGGGCATAATTTCTATATTCAAGGCGTGCCGTTCCTAAAGCTTCGGGGCAAATCCGGTACTATTATAATAGGCGACAATGTAAGGGTGAATGGTCACATCGATCTGCGCAACCGCGAGAATGGGCGTATAATCATCGAAGATGATGTTATGCTTGATACTGGCTGTCGCCTGGTAGCGGCCAATGACTCGCTACTGCTGATTCGAAAAGGTGCGGCCCTGGGCTGTTATTGCATCGTCAATTGCGGCATTGGCATCGAGATAGGCGAGGATGCCCGCCTGGCCGGCTATTGCTATCTTCAGGATTCCGACTATGGCCTCCGGCGGTCAATGTCGCTCAAGAGCCAGCCCTTCACTTATGGAAAAATTGTTCTCGGGCGTGAGGCCTGGCTCGCCGCTCATGTCACTGTATTGAAGGACACCACGATTTCGGAAGGTGCGGTAGTCGGCGCCAACGCTGTAGTGACCAAGGATTTGAGTGCTTTCTCGATTAATGCCGGAATTCCAGCGCGGCCGATCGCAATGCGCTCAGACTGATGGGTAGTTTGGCGCCTGTCGCCCTGTTCGCTTATCGCCGGCCAGACCATCTGCGGGCAACCGTCGAATCCCTGGCGCGCAACTCTGAAGCGCCTCACACTGGCCTGACCATCTTCTGCGACGGCGCCAGGGGCGAGCAGTACCGGGCCGATGTGGCCGCGGTGCGGGCCTACGCGGCACAGGTGACGGGCTTTGCCTCGCTGGAGGTGGTGGAGCGGCCGCGCAATTTCGGCCTGGCCGCGTCCATCATCGACGGCGTCACCACCATGCTGGCGCACCATGAAAACGTGATCGTGGTCGAGGACGACCTTCTGGTCTCGCCCCATTTCCTCGCCTACATGAATGACGGGCTGGCGCGCTATGCAGGTGACGTACGGGTCGCCAGCATCCATGCCTATATCTATCCCTTGGCGCGGCCGATGCCGGAAACATTCTTCCTGCGCGGTGCCGATTGCTGGGGCTGGGCCACCTGGCGCCGCGCCTGGCAACATTTCAATCCCGATGGGGCGGCACTTCTGGCGCAGCTGCAGAGCTGCGGGCTTGTGCGCGATTTCGATTATGGCGGCGTGGCCGCCTTCACCGAAATGCTGGCCAACCAGATCGCGGGCCATAACAACAGCTGGGCGATCCGCTGGCATGCCGCCGCGTTCCTGGACGGCCTGTTGACGCTCTATCCCGGCCGTTCACTGGTTCACAATATCGGCAATGACGGCAGCGGCACCCATTGCAGCGACGATGCAGCGGGTCATTTCGGCCGCGAGGTGGCGACGACTCCGGTCACGGTCGGTCCGATCGCCGTAGAAGAATCGGCGATCGCCCGCGAGGCGGTGGCGGATTACTTCCGCCGCGCCCGTCCCGGCAGCTTCCAGCGCGGCATCTCCAAGCTGAAGCAGATGATCAAGGCGGGCCGGGCATGCGCGCTCCGCGCCGCCGGCCGCGCCTTGCGCACCCTGCCCTGGACGCGCCGGCTGCTGGTGGCGTCCTGCGACTATCGCATCGTTACCGAAGCCCAAGCCCGCGCCCATCGCGGCGGCGGCTGGCACTTCGCCTCCACCGTGCGGCGCCAGGAACAGGCCTATGACAATCTTCTCGCCGACATGCATCGCGGCCAACCGCGCAATGACCTGACCGTCGCCGCCCAGGCCGTGGATGCGCTGGGCCTTGCGTCTCTCACCCTGCTCGAGATCGGTTGCGGCAGCGCCTATTACGTCGAGGTATTCGACGCTTTGTGCCGGTCGAAGGTGATCTATATGGGGCTGGACTATTCCGCCGCCATGATCGAACGCGCCCAGCGCCGCTATCCCAAAGCAACCTTCGTCACCGGCGACGCCACCAGGCTGGACCTTCCCGATAATGCCTTTGACATTGTTTTCAACGGCGTCAGCCTGATGCACATCCTGGATTTCGAGAAAGCCATCGCGGAGGCGGAGCGCGTCGCCGCCAAAGCGGTGATCTTCCATTCCGTGCCGCTGCTAGAACGGCACCAGACAACCTATCTCACCAAATATGCCTATGGCGCGCCGGTGGTGGAGGTGACGTTCAACCGGGCCCACCTGCTAGAGATGTTTGCTCGCCATGGCCTTGAGGTCCAGCAAAGCTGGTTCTCGGAAGACTATGACGTGGCGGAGGTGGTAGGCGAGACGTCTCGAGCCGAAACTTTTCTTTGCCGGCCGGCCTCGTGAAGAACCAGACATGCGCGCCCTGATCATCGGCCTGGGGTCCATCGCACAACGCCGCGTGCTGCCGGCGCTGGCGTCCCTGCCCGGCATCGCCGCCATCGACATCGCCAGCCGCAGCAAGCCGGCGCCGGCCGCATGGCCCAAGCAGGGCGCCTTCTTCCGGGATTATAACGAGGCACTGGCCCAATCGCCGGCGGAGCTGGTCTATATCTCCCTGCCCAATGCCGATCATGTTACCTGGATCGAAGGCGCCCTAGCAGCGGGCAAGCATGTCGTGGTGGACAAGCCCGCGACAGTGACGCTCGAACAAGCACGCGCGGTTTGCGACAGCGCCGCCCGCCGCGGCTTGCTGCTGGCCGAAGCCACGGTGTTTTGTTGGCACGCCCAGTTCGCACCCCTGCTCCGTTTCTTCGACGAATTCGGTCCGCTGACGCATGTCTCGGCCCAGTTCATCATCCCGCCTCTGCCGGTGGACAACTTCCGCAACTATGCCAAAGCCGGCGGCGGCTGCCTGGCCGATATGGGGCCCTATGCAGCCGCCATTGGCCGGGTGTTGGGCGGCGGCGCGCCCGAAGCGTTGCACGCGGTTGCCGCCCCCGCCGATGCCAAACTGGACGTTGATATCGGCTTTTCCTTCGCGGCGCGTTATCCAAACGGCCTGCAATATGTCGGTCAATTCAGCTTTGAAAGCGAGTATCAGAACCGGCTGTCGCTGGTGGGGAAAAAGGGCTCCATTGCGGTGGAGCGCATCTTCAGCCCGCCGCCGGACCAGGATCTAGTCTGCCAGGTCCGCCGCAGCAATCAGGCGGCCGAAGAAAAGCGCCCCGCTTCCGACGGTTTCGCCCTCTTCCTGGCCGCCGTGCTGGACGCCATCGATACGGGCCGCCTTGACGCTTTCGCCCAGAATATTCTCACCGACGCGTCGTTCCGCGAACGCATCGCCGCCCTTACGCAGCAGGACAAGAGACAATGACCGCAAACCCCATTCCCGTCTGGAGCTATGAGGAGGAATATCGCGAGCACCGCGACACGATTCTGGCGGCTTGCGATCGCGTCTTCAAATCCAACCGGTTGATCTTCGGCGAGGAAGGCAAGGCGTTCGAGGCCGAGATGGCTGCGGCGCACGGCATGTCGGGCGGGGTTGGCGTCAACAGCGGGACCGATGCGCTGGAGATCGCGCTCAGGGCCCTTGGGGTGGCGGCGGGCGACGAAGTCATCACCGTGCCCAACACCGCTGTTCCCACCGTGTCCGCCATCGGCGCGACGGGTGCGCAACCGGTGTTCGTGGATGTGCGGGCCGATGATTTCCTGATGGATGTGGCCAAGCTGGAAGCCGCCATCACGCCGAATACCAAAGCCGTCATCCCGGTTCATCTCTATGGCCAATGCGTCGACATGGACCCGTTGCTGGACATCGCCAAACGGCGCGGCCTGAAGGTGCTGGAAGACGTGGCCCAGGCGCAAGGCGCGTTTTACAAAGGCCTCCCTGCCGGTTCGATGGGCGATGCCAGCGCCTGGTCCTTCTATCCCACCAAGGTGCTGGGTGGTTATGGCGATGGCGGCCTGATCCTGGCGCGCGACGAAGCCGTGCTGGCGTTGGCCCGCTCGCTTCGCTTTTACGGCATGGAAGGTACCTACTATTCCGAACGTCCGGGCCGCAACTCCCGCCTGGATGAAGTGCAGGCCGCCATCCTGCGCACCAAGCTGCCGCTGGTGGCGCCCTGGGTGAAGCGGCGGCGCCATATCGCTTCGTGCTATCGTGCCGAACTGGGCAATGCCGTGTGCCTGCCTCGCGAGGCCGAATATGGCCGCCATGCCTGGTATCTTTTCGTGGCCGAACATGACGACCGCGACGGTATGATCAAGCGGCTGGGCGAGCGCGGCATCCTCTGCAACATCTCCTACCCTTGGCCGATCCACCTCCAGCGCGGTTACGCCTATCTGGGTTACCGGCACGGCGACTTTCCGGTGGCGGAAGCCAAGGCCAAGCGCATCTTCTCGCTGCCCATGTATCCCTACCTCTATGACGAACAGATCAGGCGGGTGATCGACGCTGTCAAGGAGGTCAGCAATGGCTGAACGTCAGCACCTGGACTGGTTTCGTGAACGGCTGGCAGCCAGCCGCGGCAAGGAAGCGGTGGATCCGGCGCCAATTTTGGCTTGGCGCGACAAGCTGCTCGAAACCGTGCAGTTCAACGCCCGACTGATCCCGGTGAACGAGCTTCGCAAATGGAAACCCGATAACGGCGGCAATATCCGCCATGAATCCGGTCTATTTTTCGGCGTCGAGGGCGTGCGGGTGGAAGCCGGGGGCTTGCGCGAAGTCGGCGGCTGGGACCAGCCCATCCTCACCCAGGTCGAAGGCGGGTTGTTGGTGCTTTTGGCGCGCGAAACCGAGGCGGACGGCGTCCAGCTCCTGCTGCAGGCCAAGGCCGAGCCCGGCAATATCGGCATCCTGCAGCTGGTGCCCAGTATGCAGGCGACTTGGTCGAACCTGAAGCGCGCCCATCAGGGCCGCAATCCGCCCCTCACCGAAGTGATGGATGCGAGACGCGGCATCCGCTGGATCTATCGCGCCGAGCACAATGAAGAAGGCGGCCGCTTCTGGCAGAAGTCCAACGAGAATGTGATCGTGTTCGTCGAGGATGAAAGTATCATCACCAGCGACCTGACCATGTTCACCTGGGCCAGCCTGTCGCAGATCCGCGAGCTTGCGCTGGTGGACAACGTGCTGAGCACCTTCGTCAAGGCGATCATCGCCCCGCTTTAAGGTTGCCCCACTCGTGGCGTTGCCGAGCGATAGCCTGGTCGGTCGCAACTTACTCAGCGATGTCACCGGGTACCATTCAGTCCGCATGGGCGCAGTCGCAGATCGGTGCCACCCAGATCGTCGTGAACAACATGAAGGCTCCGTCCGAGCGAGCCAACCTGTCCCGCTCCGTGAGGAATCGACCTCTTTCAAGATGAGCTAATACGGACCGGTAACAGCGGCGCGTCGAGGGTAGTTTTTCAGGACAGAGCCAATCTCGCGAGAGGGGCAGGCTCAGAAGTAAAACTCGACTGGCTCGTCTTTGACCCCAATCCGGCAAAATCCCAAATCGCCTCATCAATCGCGAAGGGGTTAGCGCGCTTAACCACTGGTAACCTCCCGAAGAGCGCATATCAGATCACCACGCCAGCAGCTACCATAGGCACCGATGGGATCCGAACGAGTGACATCAATATTACTTTGTTTGTTCCGAAAAAGGGTGCGGGCGAGATTGGCGGCGCCGTCAACGTGCTGGGCAATGAAAGCCTGCCGCAGTTGAAAGCCTCGCACGGACCCGAACCAAACACTGCGAACGACCAGTCTTACCGCGACGCGGGCCATTGCGTTATTATAAGACCGCCCAATAATACCACCAGGCCGAGCCAAAATCGGGCTGGAAGCTGCTCCTGATAAATGCGGGCGGCGAGCCATGGGACGAGCACGACAGGCAAAATGACCCAGGGATATGATCGCGCCAGAGAAACGCGAGATAAGACGACAATCCACAATAAGGTCGCCAGACCATACAACACCAAAGAAAGCCAGAAAGCCGGCAGGGCAATTAGCGCACTCGCTGCCTGCTCAGGCGATTTTCCCGCAATCGCCAGCCCGGACCGTTTGAATAACAACTGCCCCACTGTGAGCATGATTGCGACGATAGCCGGCAGAATAAAATTGAATAAGATCACGGCTTGCAGCCTATCAGGAGAGGGGTCGGCCAAAGACCCTTCTTGGCATGTAGCACCCTCGGTGAGATATTCCAACCATTGTAACGACCTCGTTAATGGGAGCGGGCAGCAAGGTTGTTGCCAGAATCCCAAGTCTCAGCGTCTGAAACGCGAACGCGGCCCAAAACCCGAACTGACTGCCAAGATCGAAACGGCACCCCCTCCGAGATCGTTATCGGCTCTCGAGCAGGGCTTCGTTGGGACACATCTACCGCATTCACAGGGGCCGAACTCACGGCCGTTTACCGCCGTTCGTGATGCCAGGCGGGACGTCGATTTCGTCTTCAATACCATGCCCCGATTTTGAACTGAGAACCGTTTTGAAAGGTGTTGGGTCGATTGGGCTGGCCAAAGCGATGGACCTGGCAAGTTCGGTTATCATGGTCCGCTGAGCATTGACACGCAGATGGACATTCAAGGTGACAATCATCCCTACCACGACAAAGCAATACAAAATAAGATCGGCGCCTCGTCCGATACCGACCCACCTCGCAAGAACGTTGGCGAGATCCGGTTTCCAAATAAGGACCAGTCCCGCCACAGAAGCCACCGAGGTAACTTCGCTTAACAGATAGGCAACCTCCTTCTGTGTTTGCGCGTAGAGAATATACCCCAGCAATACCGCCGTGAGCAGTACCTGAAAAATCATGAACCCCTCCTTCACTTTATCAGGCGGCCCATGAACAACTCCAAAAGAATACTTATCGTGTTGGTCATCCGTTGTCCTTTGGCCTTGGAATACTCGGTGTAAACCACAGTCACGGGCGCTTCGACATATGTCAGCTTCAGCATGCTGATTTGTTCAAGAATTTCAGAGGCGTGCGCCATCCGGTTTTGTCTTATCCGCAACGCTGCCGCAGCAGAATGGACAAAGAGCCGTAACCCGTTATGGGCATCAGTCAGCTGGAGGCCGGTAGAAAGGCGTGTAAAGAAAACCGCCGCTTTCAACAGGACGCGTTTTGCATAAGGCATTCCCACCGTGCTCCCAAGAAACCGTGAGCCTAGCACCACCTTTGTGCCGTGGCGGCGCTGATACTCGAGCAGTGTTTCAATATCACCAGCCACATGCTGTCCGTCAGCATCAAAGGTGACGATGTATTGGGCATCGCGGCTTAATGCGAATCTCATCCCTGTTTGAATGGCGGCACCTTGCCCCAAGTTTACAGGATGTCTGATGACTGTGGCGGCATTTGCAGCGGCGATATTCGCTGTGTCGTCTTGCGAACCATCATCTACAACCACGATGTTTGGCCATCGGGGGTGAAGGCGCGACAAAACTTCGCCTATCGACTTGGCCTCATTATAGGCCGCGATGACCACAAAAACCTGCTCGGGTGAAGGTGATGTCAAGGTGGGGCACATCTCTTTTTGGGCCGAACTGTTCACACCGTTATAGATGAAATCCGAATAGCCTCCGGACAAAGCTGTGGAATGAACCATCGCACTTACTTATGCTGCCGCCATTTTCTCTATGCAATCAGATTCTACATCAGTTACTGCCCGACTGGCAGGCCCGTGACCATCAATCCCGATTTGGCGAGTGACGCCCGTCCTTCTTAAACGGCCCGGTCAACCCCGAGTTTCGTGAATGGAATTCCGGATCGATATCAACCTATCTTAGCGCAGGACTCAGCCGCTTTAAAGCGGAAGCAGCCCTGGCATAAGACGAGAGTGGGATGAACCCAAAAACTACACTGCAGCTATCCCGCGGATGGCAAGGAGCAATCAAAAATGCCAGACTTTGGACGGTTTCGGAGGCAGAAAATTGCCATGCCATTTTCATCCGTATCGCGCTGGTCCGCGCAAGATGTCGGCTGGTGCATTGTCCTTGTCTTGGGCTTGCTGATCACGGCAGGCGCCTATACGTATTTCACGTTCTGGAACATCGCTTTTTTCCGAATGCCTGACCCTTCGTACTATGATGCAGTGGCCGGAAATCTGCTGAGTGCCGGACGGCTGGCCGATCCCACCGCCTTTCCGCAGAGCAGCATATACACGCCTCAGAACGGGATTGTTTTCGTGGAGGCCGCACTTCGTTTTTTTCTTACGCACGATGCCAGTTTGACGCTTCTCGCGCTTATACAAGGCATTTTGCTGCTGGCAAGCGGTTGGTTCGTATACCGGTTGGGACTTTACCTTGAATTTGCACGACAGCAAGCAGCGCTCGCCGCTCTGGCCTTCCTGCTTTCGCCGATATTGCTTCAAAACGTTTCTGCTCTCCTCAATGACGGCATCTTCATTTTCCTGTTCCTCGGTGGCCTTCTGGCGCTGACCTGCGATGTTCCTACTCGACGCACGGCGGTGATGACGTTGTTAGCTTGTGTAATCGGCATTTTTCGTCTGCAGGGCATCTTGCTATTCGCCGCAGCAGCAATTGGAACTTGGCGATTCTCGCGGAACGAAGCCTCCTATTATGCCTTACTGACCGTGGGCGCGGCGGCCGTGCCTTTCATGTTAACTAACAAGCTGGCTCACGGCCTCGGCGCCGTACCGGGCATAGCAGCCCAGTTCTTTTCCCTGCGCGATGTTCCGCAAAACCTGTCGCACATGCTTGGAGATGTTCTGCCTCAGTTGCTCCTGCCCGGAGGTCAGCATATGCACCCGCTCTATTGGGTGTTCGTGCCGCTGTCCCTGGCACTCTGGGGAATCATTGGCTGGGAAAGCGTCAAAGCGCTTGCATCATCGGACCGCAGCCGCGCGATCATCACAATGACCACGCTTCTGTCGTTGCTGTTCTCCTTCATCCTTCCCTATTATGCCCCGCGATATTATCTTCATATCCTTCCATTGCTCTTGTTGTTGCCACTCCGGCCCGTCCGCAGGACGAGGCTGCCGCTGGCTGTTCTATCGGCTGCAATTGCGCTGGCGTTCGCCGGCCTTGCAGGTCGCCTCATCCTGGTGAACACCAACTTCCGAAATAACTTGCAGACGATGGCCAGCCTGCGCGCAAGCCTGCCAGCGTCCTATTTTCTTGTCAGCGAATTGCCATCGCTGAGTTACTATGTTCTGGGAATTCCGGCGCGACGGCTGGAAAGTCTTCCACGTGGGAGTTCGGTCGTTCTTTTCGGCACGTCAGCATGGCAGGACATGCAACAGGCGGGAACCGAGGCGCCCCCAACTGACGAAGAGAAGTCCCGGCCCGAGATCATGACCAGGTTCAGTCAGGAAGTGGTCCCGTATCAGACCCGCCTGCGCCGCGTGCCGTGAGGCTACCCAGGCCGAGTCTTCCCCTCGGCATCAGTGCCGGGT
>JACCXK010000002.1 GCA_013697055.1 Alphaproteobacteria bacterium | reverse complement strand
GCGGTGAACTGGTAATCCACTCCAAAGTCCGTCCGTCCCAGGGATCGCCCGTGGTATCGCACAGGACCGCCCGGTTGCGGATGGAAACGACGAGCTGGGCAATCTGGCACAGGATACCCGCCAGGATCAGGCCGGCGCCGCCGGCCGCCACCACCAGCCAAGGCTGCCAGGCCGCGACATCGTAATGCTGCATGCGGCGCGTCATGCCGTCCAGACCCAGCACATAGAGCGGCATGAAGGCGACGTAAAAGCCGATGACCCACAACCAAAAGGCGGCCAGGCCCCAGCGCTCATCCAGGCGAAAGCCAAACGCCTTGGGGAACCAGTACGTATAGCCGGCAAAGGCCCCAAACAGCACGCCGCCGATCACCACATTGTGAAAATGCGCCACCAGGAAAAGCGAATTGTGCAGTACGAAATCGGCCGGGGGCACCGCCAGCAGCACACCTGTCATGCCGCCAATCACGAAAGTGATCATGAAGGCCAGCGACCACAGCATTGGCGTCTGGAAGCGCACCCGACCGCCCCACATGGTGAAAAGCCAATTGAATATCTTCACCCCGGTCGGGACCGCGATGATCATCGTCATGATGCCGAAAAACCCGTTAACGTCGGCGCCCGCACCCATAGTGAAAAAGTGGTGTAGCCAGACCATGAAGGACAAGACACATATGGCCATCGTCGCGATGATCATGGAGCGATAGCCGAACAACGGCTTTGCGGAGAAGGTCGAGATCACTTCGGAAAAGATCCCGAAGGCCGGCAGGATCAGAATATAGACTTCCGGATGCCCCCACGCCCATATCAGGTTGACGAACATCATCGGGTTGCCGCCCATCCCCACTGTAAAGAAATGAAAGTCGAGGTAGCGGTCCAGCAGCAGCATGCCCAGCGTGGCGGTAAGAATGGGAAAGGCCGCGACGATTAGCAGGCTGGCGGCCAGCGCGGTCCAGCAGAAGATCGGCATCCGGGTCAGGGTCATGCCGGGCGCGCGGATTTTCAGGATCGTGGTGACGAAATTGATTCCGGTCAGCAACGTGCCGATGCCCGATATCTGGATCGCCCACAGGTAATAATCCACTCCGACGCCGGGCGAGAAATTCAGCTCCGACAAGGGCGGATAGACCAGCCACCCTGTCTGCGCGAAACTGCCCACGAAAAGCGACATGTTCACAAGCAGGACAGCGGCCGCGGTGAGCCAGAGGCTGACGGAATTGAAGGTGGGAAAGGCGACATCGCGGACGCCAAGTTGCAGCGGCACCGCAAAATTCATCAATCCGATCATGAAAGTCGTCGCCACGAAAAATATCATGATCGTCCCGTGAGCCGAGAATATCTGGTCGTAATGCTCGGGCGGCAGAAAGCCCGGCGCGCGATACGCCAATGCCTGCTGCGCCCGCATCATCAGGGCGTCGGCAAAGCCGCGCAGCAGCATCGCCAAAGCCAGCGCGCAATACATCACGCCGATCCGCTTGTGATCCACCGACGTGATCCACTCGCGCCACAGATAGGCCCAGTGCCGACCGACGGTGATCCAGATCAGCACGGCCCCCATAACGCTAAGAACGAAAAGCGACGTCACCAGAGGGATGGGTTGGTTGAAGGGAATGGCCGCCCAGGTCAGCTTGCCCAGCATCAGAGTGCCTTCTTCGCGATGGTGCCGTGATGCGCCGCCGATGCCGCGCCGGAAAGAATGGCGTCGAACAGCCCCGGATCGACCGCCTTGTAGGATATCGGCTTTACATCGCTGCTGGGCTTTTCAAGCACTGCATAGGCGCCCCTGTCGAGGGTGGGGCCAGACTTTTTGAGTTTGGCTTTCCATCCTGCATAGGCGTCTGGCGCAATCGCTGTGACGGGGAAATGCATGCCGGCAAAGCCGCTGCCGCTGAATTGGGCGGAAATTCCCTCATAGCTGCCCGCCTTGTCCGCCTGCAGGCTCACCTGGGATGTCATGCCCGCCATGGTGTAGATCTGGCTTCCCAGTTGCGGAACAAAAAAGCTGTTCATTACGCCAGACGACGTCAAACGGAAATGCACGGGCGTTCCCACTGGAATGACCAATTGATTGACCGTCGCGATACCGTCCTGGGGATAGATGAACAGCCATTTCCAATCGAGGGATACCACCTGTACCTCCACCGGTTTTGCTGATGAGAGCGCCTTGTAAGGATCAAGCGCATGCGATCCGAACCAGGCTATTCCCCCCAGGAAGGTAATCACCAGGGCGGGAACAGCCCAGACAAGAAGCTCCAGATGCCCTGAGAAATTCCAGTTCGGCAGATTGATTGCGCGCTTGTTCGAGGCCCGAAACCACCAAGCAAAGCCGATCGTCGCCAGAATGACCGGCACAACGATGGCCAGCATGATCGCCAGCGAATCCAGCAGGATCAGTTTCTCCGATGCCCCGACAGGGCCAACTGGTTCCAACACGCCGCCGCAGCCGCAAAGCGGGATTGCAAGCAACGCGGTCGCAAATACCTGTCTGGAACCCATTGCCGCCACCTTACCGCGCTTTGCGGGCATGACAACTTTCGTGCCAACGGGCTGTGCCGGCGGGAACATCGTTTATCGCAGGCGCCCCTCAATGTGGTCTGCCACCCGCAGCGCGTTGGCAATGATCGTCAGCGTCGGATTGACGGCGCCGATGGAAGGAAAAAAGCTCGCATCGGCGATATACAGATTGTCCAGTTCGTGGGCCTTGCAATCCAGGTCCAGGACCGACGTCGCTGGATCGGTGCCGAAGCGCGCGGTACCCGCCTGGTGCGCGGTTCCGCCGATGGGCACATCCTGGCCGAAATAGAGCTTATGATCCATCAGCACCGGGTGCGCACCGGCCCGGCTCAGCATCTCCTGCAGCTTTTGGCGCAGACGCTGATGGGCTTCCATGTTGTTCTGCGTGATGTCGAGAACCACCTTGTCGCCGTCATAGAAAATCCGATTCTCCGGCCGCGGCAAATCCTCGCTCGAAAGCCAGAAATCCATCGAATGGCGCGACATTTCGCTAAACGGCTTCTTCGGCAACCACTCTAGCCAGCCCGGAAGTGCTTCGCCGCGAATTTGTGCGCCATGGGTGGCGGCGCACATTTGAATCAGCCCTAGCGGAAAATCCCAATCGTCCGCGCCGAAATAATAATCAGCCACCGCCAGCGTCTTCTGGAACACCGTGTCGTTGCGCTGGGGCATGAGCGCCATCAGAACGGACTGATTGTGCCGCATATAGTTGCGGCCAACCATGCCCGAGCCGTTTGCCAGGCCACCCGAATGCTTGTCGTTGGTGGAGCGCAGCAGCAGAAGCGCCGATGACAAGGCGCCGCAGGCGACCACCACGACAGAACCGCCATAACGCTCCTCCGTTCCGTTCCGCGTCACGCAAACGTCCGTCACGGTCTTTCCGCTGGTGTCGGTTTCCAGCTTGGAAACGTAGGCGCCGGTGAGCAGCGTCAGATTGGGGTGGGCCGCCAAAGCGGGATCAACGCACATCACCTGTGCATCTGCCTTGCCGTTCAGCAAACAGGGAAAACCGTCAAAGGCATCACAGCGGATACAGATGCTTGTGGGTGTCGGGTTGCCGTCCCTTTCATCCAGCAGAATGCCCAGCGGCAAGTGAAAGGGATGCAGGCCGCCGTCGCGCAAGCTGTCATGCAACGCCTGTATGCGCGGCTCGTGCGAAACCGGCGGATAGGGGAACGGGCCGCTGGCGGGTGGCTCGGTTGGGTCTTCGCCGCGCTGACCATGGACGTGGAACAGCTTTTCTGCGTCGGCATAATAAGGCTCAAAAGCTTCGTATTTCAGCGGCCAGGCGGGGGAGATGCCATCCTTGTGCACAACCTCATCAAAGTCGCGGGCCCGCAGGCGAAACAAGGCCGCGCCATAGACCTTGGAATTTCCACCTACAAAATAGTGCAAGCCGGGATGGAATTGGCTTCCGTCCTTGCCATACCAGGTTTCCGCCGCCTGATAGGCGCCATCGACGAACACGGTCTTAGCATCCCAGTTGGCGGTGGATCTTGGTAGATATTCGCCGCGCTCCAGCAGTAGGATGCGCTTGCCGGTCGGCGCCAGGCGATGCGCCAGCGCGGCCCCGCCGGGTCCGCTGCCGATCACGATGACGTCATAATTCTGCGACATCTCAGCCGCCCGTGGCAAAACCGGGATAGAGCGTCATGCCGCCATCCACGAACAAGGTGGTACCGACCACATAGTCGGACTCGTCGGACGCCAGCCAGACTGCCGCTTTGGCAATGTCTTCTGG
>JACCXK010000240.1 GCA_013697055.1 Alphaproteobacteria bacterium | reverse complement strand
GGGGATGACCGGCGAAACCGGGACTTTCCATACCCAGCAGGCGCTCGACTACGGGACGCAGATGGTTGGCGGGGTCACGCCGGGCAAGGGCGGATCGACCCACATTGGGCTGCCGGTGTTCAACACGGTCGCTGACGCAGTCGCCGAAACCGGCGCCGACGCATCCGTCATCTACGTGCCGCCGCCATTCGCGGCCGACGCGATCCTCGAAGCCGCCGATGCCGGCATCAAGGTCATCGTCTGCATCACCGAAGGCATCCCGGTGCTGGACATGGTCAAGGTCAAGCGCGCGCTGTCGGGCTCCAAGTCGCGCCTGATCGGCCCCAACTGCCCCGGCGTGATCACCCCGGGCGAATGCAAGATCGGCATCATGCCCGGCCACATCCACAGCAGAGGCAGCGTGGGTATCGTCTCGCGCTCGGGCACGCTGACCTATGAAGCGGTATGGCAGACCACGGCGGTGGGCCTGGGCCAGACCACTTGTGTCGGCATCGGCGGCGACCCGGTGAAAGGCACCGAGCATCTTGAGGTGCTGGAAATGCTGCTGGCCGATCCGGAAACCAAATCCATCATCATGATCGGCGAAATCGGCGGCACCGCCGAGGAAGACGCCGCCGACTTTGTGAAGCATTCCAAGATCAAGAAGCCCATGGTCGGCTTCATCGCCGGCGTCACCGCCCCGCCCGGCCGCCGCATGGGCCATGCCGGCGCCATCATTTCGGGCGGCAAGGGCGGCGCCGACAGCAAGATCGAGGCGATGAAGGCGGCCGGTATCCGCGTCTCGCCCAATCCGGCGGCGCTGGGCACGACCCTGCTCGACCTGCTGAACGGCAAGTAACCCCACCGTCATAGCCCTGTCGCTCGGATGCCCAATTGTTGGGCGTCGCGGACATGCGTGTTTGGCGTGTCCGCTCCCCTCAAATTTCCGTGCAAATGGGGGCAATTGAGCCCATCTTAACGATATTCTGCGTTGAATCGCTGTGTAGAAGGCGTTACCACGCCAGCCCATAGGCGACGCGCCACCAGGAAGGGGCAAGGCCCAACAAGCCGCCCCATAAGCGTTTGAAATGACAGAACATTCCACCTCAGACCGGCTGAACCGCGCATCGAACGATATCTTCGAGGCGACCTCCTTCCTAAACGGCACCAACGCCGCGTTCGTCGAGCAGATGTACGACGCGTGGGCAGCCAATCCCGCCAGCGTGGACGATGGCTGGCAAAGTTATTTCGCCGGGCTGGGCGAACAGGGTCTTTCCCCGACCCAACTGGGCCGCGGCCCCTCCTGGAAACGTGACGCCAAGTCCGATTTCGCCGCCGGCGACCTGATCGCCGCCCTCACCGGCCAGGAGCCCCCGGCTCCGCCCGCCAAGAAAGGCGACAAGGCCAAGCCCGCCGCCGCCGCGCCGGCCGACACCACCGACGCCGCCAAGCATTCCATTCACGCCGTCCAGATGATCCGCGCCTATCGCATGATCGGTCACCTGGAAGCCGATCTCGATCCCTTGGGCATCACGCCGCGTACGCCACAAGCGACACTGGATCCGGCGCAGTACAAGTTCGAAGGCGCCGCCTTGGACACGTCCGTCTATGTCGACGGCATCCTGGGCTTTCAGACCGCCACTCCGCGGCAGCTTCTGGAAAAGCTGCGCGGCATCTATTGCGGCCGCATCGGCTATGAGTTCATGCACATCAACGATGCGGAGCAGAAGACCTGGCTGCAGCGGCGCATCGAAGGCGACACCGTCAACTTCACCCCCGAAGGCAAACGCGGCATTCTCAACAAGCTGATCGAGGCCGAAGGCTTTGAGAAGTTCGCCTCCAACCGCTTCGTCGGTACCAAGCGTTTCGGCCTGGACGGCGCGGAAGCCACTATCCCGGCGCTGGAACAGATCATCAAGCGCGGCGGCCAACTCGGCGTGTCCGAAATCGTGTTGGGCATGGCCCATCGCGGCCGGTTGAACGTGCTGGTCAATGTGATGGGCAAGCCCTATCGCCAGCTTTTCCACGAATTCCAGGGCGGCAGCGCCAATCCCTCCGACGTGGAAGGCTCCGGCGACGTCAAGTATCACCTGGGCGCTTCCTCGGACCGTGAGTTCGACGGCCAGAAGGTTCACCTGTCGCTGACCCCCAATCCCTCGCATCTGGAAATCGTCAATCCGGTGGTGCTGGGCAAGGCGCGCGCAAAGCAGTGGCAGCTGCGCGACATCGATGCGCGCACCAGCGTGCTGCCGGTCCTGATCCATGGCGACGCGGCGTTCGCCGGCCAGGG
>JACCXK010000229.1 GCA_013697055.1 Alphaproteobacteria bacterium | reverse complement strand
CCGCCTGCAGACCCGCGATCCGGATCGTCGGCTCAAATGACCCGCGAACCTCAATCTCCGAACCAAAAATGTCCGCTACAGAATTGCGGTACTCAGCCTGCGTCAGACGACGGAGACTGGTGACTTGGGAGGAGGCCGCAAAGGCGCTGCCGCAGGCCGAACCCGCAATGACCGCAGCCATGATCCAGATGAATTTGGTACGCACGCGACCCCCGATGCTGACTGGTGCTTGAGCGCTCCGGCCCCGCCGGTCGTTAATCGCAATAATACGCGCCGAAACAACGATCTACAACGGGTGTATACCGTTTGAAGCCTTTGTAAGCGGGTCTTTTCAGTGCGTGCTTAACCGGTATCCACAGGGCCTGCGAAGCGGTAACCCCATCTGGCAGCGATGAGTTTTTCCGCGCGCTGGTCAGGCGCAGGATTTGTGCAGCGCACCATGAAGAGGCGGGTTACTGCGCCATGCCCTTGTAGACGAACTTCTGGAAGCGCCCGCCGCCGTCGCCGACATAAACATTGCCCTTCGAGTCGCTGGCGATGACATGGATGTTGCTGAACTGGCCGGCGTAAAGCCCGACCCGGCCGAAAGCGGCGCCGGGGATTTCGGCGAGCGTTTTGCGGTCCAGCACATGCACCACTTCGTTATGGCCGTCGGCGACATAGAGGAAACGCTGATCCTTGTCGCCCGACAGCGCCACGCCGAAGGCGGTGCCGTAATCGCTCTGCGGCGTGTGTTTTGCGACGAAGGATTCGCCCAGGAACCGGCCGTCCTTGGTGAAGGCCTGGACGCGGTTGGCATTGCGGTCGGCGACAAAGACATCGCCATTGCGGGCGACGGTCATGCCGTGCAGCAGGTTGAATTGCTGCGGCACTGGATCATAGCCGCGGTTGCGCGGCGCGCTGTCGTCCGGCGCCTTGCCGTAAGCGCCCCACATGCGCTTGAACTTGCCGGTATCAGCATCGAACACGATGACGCGGCGGTTGACGTAGCCGTCCGAGACGAACAGTTCGTTGGTGGGGGCATAATAGACTGCCTGTGACGGATGGCCGAGATTTTCGGTGTCGAGGCTCCCCTTGCTCTTGCCCGACTTGCCCAGCTGCAGGATGAACCTGCCGTTGTTGGTGAACTTGATGCACTGGTCGTCATCGCGATGGGTCTTGGCATCGCGGCCATTGCCGCACACCCAGACATTGTCGTGTGTATCAACTGCGATGCCGTGTTCCTGCACCGGCCAGTCGAAATCACTGCGTTCCTCTTCGCTCATCGCCAGCACGCCGCCCCAGCCCTGGATGAAACGGCCATCATTGCTGATCTGGACCACCGACGGGGCAGGGCGGCCATTGTTGGCCTCCGGCGGATTGCTCATGGTGATGTGGGTGGAAGTGGGCCGCGAATAGATCCAGACATTGTCGTGGGCATCCACCGTCACGCCGCCGCTGGAGCCGAAGACATAGCCGTGCGGCAAGGGCTTGGGCCACCAGGGATCGACCTGGAACACCGGATGCAGGGGCGCGGCTTGCGCGGCACCGGTCAGCATCATCGCGGCGAAGAGCAAATGGCGCTTCATGGTCCCTCCGGTTCGGCCCGGATACAACCGCCCGTTCCGGCAAATTGCAATCTATTTGGAGGCCTCGAAGCGGATGGCCTTGAGATATTCGCTGCGCCGGTCCAGTTCTTTCGCGCCCGCGGGAAAGCCGTTCTCCTTCAACAGAAAGGCCAGGATGTCGGCATACTGGTCGCGCGGCAGGCTGGCGGGATTGTCCTGCGGCATGGTGGTGCGGATACGGTCGAACAGGTCGCCCACCGTCTCGCCATTGAAGTCGGAGACAAACTGCGCGCCCTGCAGCGCCGGGGCTTCGCCGGTGCCGGTGAGCGACGCGCCATGGCAGGCGGCGCAGGACTTGCCATAGCCGTCGCTGCCGCGCGCCGCTTGCGCTTCGGTATAGATGCCCTCCCATACGGAAGCTGTGGGCTGGGCCATAGCCGCGATGGCGGCAACGGCAACCATCGCCACCAGCGCGAATATCCGCTGCATGGGCGCTCCGCTAGTTGTTGGGCAAGGTGTAGCAGATGTATTCGCCCGAATGATCGCCGCCCGACACCGCCACGATGATGTACTGCTTGCCGTTCACCATATAGGTCATGGGCGAGCCCGACTGGCCGGCCGGCATCAGCACATTGCCGACTTCCTTGCCGGTCTTCTGGTCATAGGCGCGCAGCATGGCGCCGCGCGGATGCTCCGGCGTGGTGGTGACGGTGGCGTCGCCCGCGATCACCAGGTCCTTGGTCAGCAAGGTGCCGATGTTGAAACCGGTCTGGCCGGTGCGCGGTACGGTGATGCCCTTCAGCGCCGCATGCCCGCGAATGTAATCGGGCGTTTCGCCATGGGCGACCTGCCAGACGATCTCGCCGCTGTCCAGGTTGATGGCGCTGATGGTGGAGTAGGGCGGCTTGAGCAGCGGCAAGCCGTTCACCGTCAGGGCGCGGCCGCCGCTACCACCGCCGGCGGCGGGCGGCGGCGCCTTGACCGGCGGCGCATCGGCGCCCTGGTTGGTGCCGGCGGCGTTGACCATCACGACGCGTTGGCCGACGCGGCCTTCGACATAATCCAGATCCGTCATACCCGGCGGCGGCGCCACCAACGCGGTGGCCGAGAGACAGGAATTGCAGGCATAGACATAGACGGTGTGGTTTTCCGGATTGAAGGACCCGCCCGGCCAATTGGTGCCGCCATTGGCCGCGCCCGCCATCAACACGGCGATGGGACCAACCGGCGGCTGCCTGGACACCACCGGCGGGGTGTAGATCGGGCCCATCTTGTAATCCTTCACCAGCGCCAATGCCTGCTGGCGCATCTGGGGCGTGAAGTCGATCAGGTCATCGACACCAACGCCGGTGCGCGAATAGGCGGCGGGCTTGGACGGGATCGGTTGGGTGGGCGCATACCATTCGCCCGGCACATCGCCCTTGGGCACGGCTTTTTCCGGGATCGGCCAGATCGGCTTGCCGGTGATGCGATCGAAGACATAGAGCATGCCCATCTTGGTGGGCTCGGCCACGGCCTTGATGGTCTTGCCCCTGACGGTGATGTCCATCAACAGCGGCGCCGAGGACATGTCATAGTCCCACACTTCGTGGTGGATGAACTGGAAGTGCCATTTCACCTTGCCGGTCTTGAGGTCCACCGCGACCAGGCTGTTGGCATAAAGATTGTTGCCCGGATGCTTGCCGCCGTAAAAATCCGAGGTCGGCGATTCCACCGGCAGATAGGCCAGCCCCGCCTCGGGATCGGCCGTCATCTCGGTCCATACGCCGGTGTTGCCGGTATACTCGGCCGAGCCGTTCAGCCAAGTCTCATAGCCCACTTCGCCCTTTTGCGGAATGGTGTGGAACTGCCACAACTTCTTGCCGGTGCGCACGTCATAGGCGCGGGCTGAGCCCTTGTTGTTGCGGTAGCTCGAGGGGGTGAAGCCTTCGCGGAAGGCCGAGCCGATCAGCACCGCATCACCCACCACAGTGGGCGCGGACTGCCAGCCGATTTCGCCGGTGACCAGGTCGGGCAGGATTTTCTGGTCGTCATCCGCCTTCAAATCCACCGCGCCGTGATCGCCGAACGAGGCGATGCGCTGGCCCGTTTTGGCGTCCAGGCAGACCAGTTGATAGCCGGGCGTGACATACAGGATGCGCGCCTCCTTGCCGTCGGTCCAATAAGACGGCCCGCGTCCGGACAGCTGGCGCGGGGCGGCGGCGCCACGCGCGCCTTCCTTTTCGCCATGCACCCAGAGGAGTTCGCCCGTCACCGCATCCAGCGCGATGACGGCGCGGCGCGAACCGGCGGTGGCATAGACCACCCCACCCACTTCCAGCGGCGTGCCTTCCAGCTTGAATTCGGGGCGGTTGCCGATGTTGTCGGTCTTGAAGCGCCAGGCCACTTCCAGCTTGGAGAAGTTGGCGGCGTTGATCTGGTCCAGCGGCTTGTACTTGCTGCCGGCAATGTCGCCGGTATAGGTCGGCCAGTCCACATTGGCGCCGGTTTGGCCTTGCGCCGCGCCCGCCACGCCAAGCATCACCGTGCCCAGCAGCAACAGCCTTGTTCTTTTGCCGATCATCCCCGCCCCCGGTTCTGTCTTTGAGGAATTCACGCACATTCCCCGGACGGGAGCAATTGCCGCAAATGCCTATTAAATGGGCGATTGCAGTGCGCGGCCGGAAAGATCAGGATTGCTCCATCAACCGCACAAGGCGCATGACATGTCCGTCGAACCCAGGGGTTTTGGCAAAAGGCCGTCGCGCAATGTGTTCGGCGAGCCGCTGCAATCCTGTTCGACCGCGCCGATGACCGGCTTCTTCCGCACCGGCTGCTGCGACACCGCGCCTGAGGATGTCGGCAGTCACACCGTGTGCGTGATGCTGACCGACGACTTCCTGGAATTCTCCAAAAGCAGGGGCAACGACCTCTCCACGCCCATGCCCGACTTCGGTTTTCCAGGCCTGAAAGCCGGCGAGCGCTGGTGCCTGTGCGCGCCGCGCTGGGCCGAAGCGCTGGAAGCGGGCAAGGCGCCGCGCGTGGTGCTGCGCGCCACCCATGAAGGCGCACTGGAATACTGCACCCTTGCCGACCTCAAGCGTCACGCCATCGATCTGGCCTGATCACGCCTTCAGATATTTGCCGAACCAGTCCAGCGTGTGCTGCCAGGCTTCCTTGGCGGCCGCTTCGTCGTAGCGCGGCGTGGTGTCGTTGTGGAAACCGTGATTGGCGTTCTTGTAGATATGACCTTCATGCGGCACCCCGGCCTGGGTCAGCGCCGCATCGAACGCCGGCCAGCCGCCGGTGATGCGCGTGTCCAGCTCGCCATACTGGGCGTTGATCGGTGTCTTGATCTTGGCGACGTCCTCGGCCTTGGGCTGGGCGCCGTAGAAAGGCACGCCGGCGCTGAGGTCCGAGCCCATGCGCACCGCCAGGTTGTTGACCACCCCGCCGCCGAAGCAGAAACCGGTGGCGCCCAGCTTGCCGGTGCAGTCGGGACGGTTCTTCAAGTAGACGGCGGCGGCATACAAATCTTCCGCCATCTTGGCGCGATCGACCTGGCCGAACAGCTTGGCGCCATTCTCGTCATCGCCGGAATAGCCGCCCACCGAGGTCAGCCCATCGGGCGCCATCGCCATGTAGCCGGCCTTGGCCAGGCGGCGCGCGACGTCCTTGATGTAGGGGTTGAGGCCGCGATTTTCGTGGATCACCAGCACGGCCGGCAGCTTGCCGCGGGCTGCTGTGGGCCGCACCAGATAGCAGTCGATATGGCCGGTGCCTTCCGGCGATTGCACGGTGACAGCTTCGGTCTTGATGGACTTGTCGTCCTCAGGCACCTGGATCGCCCAGGCATAATTGGGCCGCAGCATTTCCACCAGCGCCGCCGCCGACACCGCCACAGTGGCGAATTTCTGCGCGCCCTGGAGGAATTCGCGGCGGCCGATACCGCCATGAACATACAGGTCCAGCAGGTCGAGCAGTTCCTGCGGAAAATCGGTGGCCTTCTTGCGTTCCATGCTGGTGCGCGTGTCTTCCATGTCGTCCTCCTTTAGGGGTTCAAACCACGTGTTGTTCGGCCTGGATCAGGCCGCGAATATAACCGAATTCGAAAGCGAAATTCTCCCGCTGGCCGCTGTCCGCGCCGGCGCCGATCACTTTGGGAGCATGGTCGGGCATCAGCAAGTCTTCATAGCCGACTTCGCGATAGACTTTCAGCGCCTTGACGAAGTCGACATCGCCTTCGTCCGGAAACATCTCGGCGACGAAATCGTCGCGTTTGCCGCGGATGTTGCGGAAATGGACGTTGAAGATCTTCTTGCGGCTGCCGAAATAGCGGATCACGTCGCCGATCTCGTCATTGGGACGCTCCAGGTTTTCCGACATGGTGCCCTGGCAGAAGTTCAGCCCGTGCCAGGGATTCTCGTGCAGGGCGATGAATTTCTTCATGCCTTCGAAAGTGCCGAGCGGCGTTGAGATGCCGCGATAGCCGGGGCGCGGCATGCCGGGGTCTTCCGGATGACAGGCGATGCGGACTTTGGTTTCGGCCGCTACCGGTGCCACGCGTTCCAGAAAATAATTGGTTCGTTCCCAGAAGGCCTCTTCATTGACGATACCGGCCCGGGTCAGTGGCGGGTTCTTGGCCAGCGCTTCACGATAGTTCCAGCGGCTATAGACCGTATCGCCGCGGCCCGGCACTTCTTCCAATCGCGGCACGCCCGTCAGGCTCACCATGTTGTACTTGATGCAGCGGATGCCGGTGGCGGCACAGTTGCGCAGATGGTTCTGGAACGCCTCGATCTCGCGGTCGCGCTCGGGGCTGAGGCCCAGCACGATGCCGGCGTGCTTTTCCTTGTCGATATCCGAAGATTGCAGCAACACGCTGTCCACGATCTCGACCTTGACCTTGTGGCGGTCGGCGATGTCCAGCATCACTTTCAGTTCATCGACTGTGGGATAAAGCCGCGCCGGATCGGCAATGACGGGCCGCGTACAGATGGCATCCAGGCCAAAGCGCGCCACCCAGGCGGCGGTCTGTTCGGTGAGGGCGCCGAACTGGTGACCCAGCCGCGCCTTCAGCGGCGGCTGCTTGCCGCGCCCCTTTTTGGGCGTAGCGCGCGCGGGGAGGGTGGTGGCCGCTGCAGCGGCGCTTGTGGCGGAGAAGAAGGCGCGGCGATCCATGCTTCTCCTCCTGTCGGCTATTGCGCGTAAGCGTGGGTGACGCCGAGCTGGAGGCGGTTCAATGAGCCCCAATCGGGATATTTGGCCTGCATCTCCGCCGTTACGATCTTGCCCGTCTCCTCGGCGGATTTGCCTTCGGCTTTCAGGGCCGCGATCCGCGCCGCCAATGTCGCCGTGAAGGCGCGGGTCTCGGTGACCAGGGAGGCGTCGCCCATCGGGCTATGGTCGGGCACGATGATCTTCGGGTGGAATTGCGCCGCGATCTTGTCTACCACCGCCAGCCAGCTCGCCGGAGTGCATTCGGCGCAATAAAAGTAGGGCGCCGCCTTGTTCTGCACCACGTCGCCGGAGATCAGCACGCTGTCCGGCTCGATCATCACCACTTCATCGCCGCGGGTGTGGGCAGGACCGAACCAGGCGATGCGCACTGTCACGTCGCCCAGATCCAGCCGGTAGTCGGAATCGAACAGGACGGCAGGCTTGAGATACGTCATGCCCTGCAGCAGTTCCTTGTCCTCCGGCGAGCGGCCGGCGAAAATGTCGATCAGCTTCTGGCCTTCGGCTTCCAGTTCCGCCTGTTGCACGCGAGGGCGCACCAGCACCGTGTCTGGCGGAAATGCGCCGTCGCCGGTGGCATGCTCGGCATGATAATGCGTCGTGGTGAGGTAAAGCTTCTGCCCCTTGGTCGAAAGCTTGCGCGCCGCATCCAGCACGATCTTGCCATTGGGCGTGCCCAATCCGTTATCAACGATCAGGGTTGCTTTCTTTCCCACCACGATGCCGATGGCGGGCGAGCCGCCTTCGATGGCCCAGACATGAGCAGATATCTGAGTGAGATTGTCCGGCAGTTGGTGACCGCGCGGCTGCGCCTGGGTGTCTGCGCAAACAGCTGCGCCCAATAGGCCGGCGATCAGCGCATATCTTTTCACCAAAGAGCCTCCCACCAACAAACGGAGCGTAGCATCGGCGTGACGCGCAATGCGAGCACGGACGCATGTATTGCGGCAGCGAAAAGCGCTGATTCTGTAAGAAAAGCGTAAAATAAGAGCGCCAACGCAGCATTTCAGCAATAGCGAATTGCATATTCGCACGCGCGGTGTTTGTCATGGTCGCCATCATGAAAAACAGGTGGGGAAAATCATGCGCACACGCACGATCTCGTCTTTGGCTTGCTGCAGCATATTCGCATTGACACCATCGCTGGCGCAACCGCCGGGTGGCGGCCGCGCACCGGCGGAAAACTGGTGGGTCAACAAGACCGAGGGCGGCGTATATAAGGCGCCGATGCGGCCGCTGTGGCGCCTGGCCGATCTCAAGAAGATGCATGCCGGCACCGACAACTGGTCGCAACAGATTATCCTCGATCCCGAACAGGACGCGACTTACAACTCCGCCGCGCCGGGCCAGAAGATTTCCGCGCGCATGCATCCCGACACGCCCACCGTCTTCGTAGTGGTCGCGGGTGAAGTCCATTTCAATGTCGAAGGCCAGCAGCCCGTCACCGCCACGCGCGGCTCGATCGTCAATATCATGAAGACTACGGTCTATTCAGCCGACGTGGCCGGCACGACGCCGGCGCTGTGGGTGGAGGTCAATCCGACCAACTACAAGACGGTCTATCCCGCCGATGGCCCGCAGCCCGAACCGAGCAAGGGCGGCAAGATCGTGAAGATCGCTTTCCCGCACAAGGCCGAGCCTTACAGCGGCATCAACAGGGTGCACTGGAACACATTCGACGACGGCATCGCCAAGTGCGCGCCGCGCGGGCCGCAGGTTCTGGACGATCATCTGTTCGTCAACCCGCTGCTGGGTTTCGTCAATCCGGCCGACAACAAGTGCGGCACCGGTTCGCTGAATATCGGGCAGGGGCCCACGACCGACACCTTCGTTCCCAAGTCCACCTATGGCCACATGCATGCCGGCCCGGCCGAATGGTGGATCGTGCAGGTCGGCCAGATCCGCGGACGCTTCGAGAATGCCGGTGAATTCACGGGCGTGGAAGGTGACGTGCTCTATGCCGCGCCCATGAGCTGGCATGAAATGTCGGCCACGGCGCCGTCTGGTCCTTCGGTGCGGCTTGCGCTGGGCGGCTACAACCTGATCAACATGCAGAACACCGAAAATGTCCGGGCGCCCCGCGCCCCGGCGCAATAAGGGTTTTTCGATGAATCTCCGCTCTGCACTGCACGCCGCGCTTCTGACCTCGGCTTTTGCCATTCCTGCGCAAAACAGCTTCGGCCAGGCCACGCCCGAAACCGCCAGCATTCCCCAACCCCATCTTGCCAAGGCGCGCGCCGAAGCCTTTCAGGACAATAACTGGAAATTCCCGGCGCTGATCACCTGCTATCCCAATGAGGGCCAGCCAGCCGAGAAGGTCATCAAGGATCCCGGCCCGGCCAAAGTCGCGGACAATTTCTATTTTCTGGGCGACGGCATTGTCGCGGCCTGGGCGGTCGATACATCCGACGGCATCATCCTGATAGACACGCTGAACAACCAGGCCGAGGTCGACAAGTACATCATCGGCGGGCTGCAGAAGCTGGGGCTCGATCCGGCGCATATCAAGACCATCATCATCAGCCATGGCCATGGTGATCATTATGGCGGCGGCAAATATCTTCAGGACAAGTATGGCGCCAAAATCTACATGACCGCGCCGGATTATGATTTCATGGAAAAGAACGCCGGGCGCAATCCGGTCTGGGGTCCGCCGCCGCGCCGTGACCAGGTGGCGACCGATGGCCAGACGGTGACGTTGGGCGATACCGGCATCAAGCTGTTCATCACCACCGGCCACACCCCGGCCTCGCTGTCCATGCTGATCCCGGTAAAGGACAAGGGGCAGGTGCGGACCTTGCTGTATCTGGGCGGCATCACCAACAAGGGCCTGACGCCGGCGATGCACACGGCCTATGACGAATGGACCACGCGGCTCCTGAAAGTCAGCGCCACGGAAAAGCCCGCTGGCGTGATCGGCAATCATTCCTCCTATGACGAGGCGGCGACCAAGATCGAAAAGATCCGCGCCAAGCCGAATGATGACAATCCCTTCTTCACCGGCACTGCCAGTGCCTTGCGCTATCTGCGGGTGCTGAAGGAGTGCAACCTGAACAATGCCGAGATCGAACGGGCGCAACGCAAGCCCTGACGCGTCTAGTTGCAGTGCAAGATTTATCTGGGCGCGGCCCTGTGGCATATCCCCTGCGGCATTGCTGGGGAAAGCCATGAAAAAAATTGCGGCGCTGGTCGGTATTTTCGCGTTGGGCCTGATCGGCGTGGCGCAGGCGGAAGATTACCCCAAGTTCAAGTTCGATGCCGCCTGGCCCCTGCAGATGCCGCATGGCTATTTCTTCGGCCAGATCGCCGGCATGACCACCGATAGCCACGGCAATATCTGGGTGATCTCGCGTCCCCGCTCCATCGTGCCGCAACTGGATGAACCGCCCCAGGAAGCGTCCGGCGTTCCGGCGCCCGCGGTGGTGGAATTCGATCCCAGCGGCAAGTTCCTGCGCGGCTGGGGCGGCACCTACATGATGAGCGACGAGGAGCGCTCCCATTTCGACTGGCCGGTGCAGGAGCATGGCATCGCGGTGGACAGCCGCGACAACGTCTGGATCTGCGGCAATGGCAAGGACCGCAAGACCGGCAAGGACGACAACCAGTGCCTGAAGTTCACCACCGACGGCAAATTTCTCATGCAGATCGGCCATGCCAGCCAGAGCAAGGGCAGCCTGGATACCGAGAACCTCAACCACGCCGCCTGGCCGGTCTATTACGCCCCGGCCAATGAACTGTTCATCGCCGACGGTTACGTCAACCGCCGCGTCATTGTGTTCGATGCCGATAGCGGCAAGTTCAAGCGCATGTGGGGCGCCTATGGCAAAGCGCCGGACGACAATGCCACCCGCAACCGCACCTATGATCCGCCGCCCGCCCAGTTCAACCTGGTGCATGGGCTGACGATTTCGAAGGACGGCATCGTCTATGTCGCCGACCGCAACAACAACCGCGTGCAGTCCTTCACCCTGGACGGCAAATTCCTCAATGAGGGTTTTGTGGCGCGCGAGATTCCGATGGAAGGCTTCGGCACCGTCAACAGCGTGGCGCTGTCGGGCGACAAGGACCAGCGCTTCATCTACATCAGTGAAGGCCACCGTCAGCAGGTCCGGGTGCTGGACCGCAAGACGTTGAAGGAAATTCCGCAAGGCACCTTCGGTCATGTCGGCCAGTACCGCGACATGTTCCTGGGGCTGCATGTCATCATCACCGACGCCAAGGGCAACATTTACACCGGCGATGGCCGCGATGGCCGGGTGCTGCGGTTCAACTTTGCCGGCTTGGGCCACTGACGCGAGTCGTTGTGCGCCGCAGCAATCGTCCGGGATGGCGCGGATGCGGGGCAGGGGGCTGCAGGAGAGGCCGAATTTCGGGCCAAAGCCCTGAATCTGCGTAAGGAAACTGTAAAAAATGCCGCTTTTCCGGGCTTTTCGGGTATTTTCTGCGCCCTGAACCCTCACGCCTGACGGATGCTTCATGCGCACTCTTTTTGCCTCGGTCCTCTCTGCTGCCTTGTTGGTCGTGCCCGCCATGGCGGCACCGTCCCAGCAAGTCACCAGTCTCCGTCGTCTGACGCAGGCTGAGTACCGCAATTCTGTAGCGGACATTTTTGGTTCGGAGATTGAGGTTCGCGGGTCATTTGAGCCGACGATCCGGATCGCGGGTCTGCAGGCGG
>JACCXK010000224.1 GCA_013697055.1 Alphaproteobacteria bacterium | reverse complement strand
GTGCTTGGGGTTGGGCTTTCGGAGGTTCATGGATTTGAGTGTCTCGCCCGCCATCACGCGCGATGCGATGGCCGCCACCGGCATGCCGATGGCCTTGGCGACAAAGGGCACGGTGCGGCTGGCGCGGGGATTGACCTCCAGCACATAGATCTCGTTGCCCTGAATGGCGTATTGCACATTCATCAGGCCCTGGACCTTCAGCGCCTTGGCCATCAGGCTGGTCTGGCGTTCGATCTCGGCGATGGTTGCGGGCGACAGCGAGCGCGGCGGCAGCGAACAGGCGCTGTCGCCGGAATGCACGCCGGCTTCCTCGATATGCTCCATCACGCCGGCGATGAAGACATCGCCGTCCTTGTCGCAAATGGCATCGACGTCGACTTCGGTGGCGCGGTTGAGGAAGCCGTCGATCAGCACCGGATTGTCGCCCGAGATGCGGAACAGTTCGCCGGAAGCCACCTGCTTGCGAAGTTCACTTTCATCCGACACCACCACCATGCCGCGACCGCCCAGAACGTAGGAGGGGCGCAGGATCACCGGATAGCCGATGGATTTGGCGGCGGCGACGGTTTCGTCCGCGGTCATGGCGGTGCCGTTGCGCGGCTGCTTGAGGTCCAGCTCTTCCAGCAGCTTCTGGAAACGCTTGCGGTCTTCGGCCAAATCAATGGCGTCGGCGCTGGTGCCCAGGATCGGCACACCGGCATCGCGCAAGCCGTTGGCGAGCTTCAAAGGAGTCTGGCCGCCGAACTGCACGATGACCCCGGCGAGCGAACCCTTTTCCTGTTCCTTGGTGATGATTTCCAGCACATCTTCCAGAGTCAGCGGCTCGAAATAGAGCCGGTCGGACGTGTCATAGTCGGTGGAGACGGTTTCGGGATTGCAGTTGACCATGATGGTCTCGTAGCCGCGCTCGGACAGCGAATAGGCGGCGTGGCAGCAGCAATAGTCGAACTCGATACCCTGGCCGATGCGGTTGGGCCCGCCGCCCAGGATGATAATCTTCTTGGCGTCGGTGGGATTGCTTTCGCAGACTATCGAGCCCCCGACCGGCGTCTCATAGGTGGAATACATATAGGGCGTCAGGGCCGCGAATTCGGCGGCGCAAGTGTCGATACGCTTGTAGCAGGGCCGGATATCGAGGGCGTGGCGGGCGGCGCGCACGGACGTCTCTGTCTGGCCGGTCAGCTTGGCCAGGCGGGCGTCGGAGAAGCCCATGCTCTTGAGGGCGCGGAACGCCTTGGCGTCTTTCGGCAGGACGTCTTTCGCGATCCGTTGTTCGGTGCGGATGATGTGCTCGATCTCGCCCAGGAACCAGGGATCATAGCCGGTGATGCGCTGGATCTCGTCCAGCGGGAAATCAAAGCGCATGGCCTGGGCGGCGAGACGCAGCCGATCCGGTGTGGCGCGTGCCAGCGCGGCGCGGATGGCAGCCGGTTCCTCGTCCAGAGGGATCTCGTCAAAGCCGGTAAGGCCAGTTTCCAGTGAGCGCAGGGCTTTCTGCAAGCTCTCGCCAAAGGTCCGGCCGATGGCCATGGCTTCGCCCACCGACTTCATCGAAGTGGTCAGCAGCGGCTCGGCGCCGGGGAATTTCTCGAAGGCAAAGCGCGGAATCTTGGTGACGACATAATCGATGGTCGGCTCGAAGCTGGCCGGCGTCACCTTGGTGATGTCGTTCTTCAGTTCATCCAATGTGTAACCGCAAGCCAGCTTGGCCGCGATCTTGGCGATGGGAAAGCCGGTGGCCTTGGACGCCAGCGCACTAGAACGCGACACACGCGGGTTCATTTCAATGATGACCATGCGGCCATCCTTGGGATTGACCGCCCATTGCACGTTCGATCCGCCGGTCTCCACTCCGATTTCGCGCAGCACCGCGATCGAGGCCGAGCGCATGCGCTGGTATTCCTTGTCGGTCAGGGTCAGGGCCGGGGCGATGGTGATGCTGTCGCCGGTATGCACGCCCATGGCGTCGATATTTTCGATGGAGCAGATGATGATGGCGTTGTCGCACCTGTCGCGGACCACCTCCATCTCGAATTCCTTCCAGCCCAGCACCGATTCCTCGATCAACACTTCGTTGGTGGGCGACGCTTCCAGCCCGCCTTCCACGATGGCGAAGAATTCCTCACGGTTATAGGCAATGCCGCCGCCGGTGCCGCCCATGGTGAAGCTGGGGCGGATGACGGCCGGCAGGCCCACTTCGTCCAGCACGCTGAGCGCCTTGGACAGGGTCTCGGGGCCCAGCTCCATCACCGGCGCGTTGTTGCCGTCATAGATGGGGTTGCCGGAGGAATCCTTTTTCTGGCGCAGATGGCCTTTCAGGGTGAAGCCCTTGGGCACGTCCAGCCCGATGGACAGCATGGCCTGCTTGAAGCGTTCGCGGTCTTCGGCCTTGTCGATGGCGTCGGCGGTGGCGCCGATCAGCTCGACATTGTGGCGCTCCAGCGCGCCGATCTTGCGCAAGCTGAGCGCGGTGTTCAGCGCCGTCTGGCCGCCCATGGTGGGCAGCAGGGCAAACACCATGCCTTCGGGCACATTGGGCCGCTCGCGGGCGATGATCTTTTCCACGAACTCGGCGGTGATGGGCTCGATATAGGTGGCGTCCGCCATGTCCGGGTCGGTCATGATGGTGGCGGGATTGGAATTGACCAGCACCACCCGATAGCCTTCCTCGCGCAGCGCCTTGCAGGCCTGGGCGCCGGAATAGTCGAACTCGCAAGCCTGGCCGATGACGATGGGCCCCGCGCCGATGATCAGGACGGTGTGGATATCGGTGCGTTTGGGCATGACTTCTCGCGCGTAGACAAACCCGCGCTTTTGAGGGCGCTTCGGGGCCGGCCAGATTGTAGGTTAAGGGGACCGTTTAGTGCGGGTGGGGGAGGGGCGCAACCCCCTGTTTTTCTATTGGTCGCGCGGCTTGTGGAAAAGCATGTTTTCGCCGCTTTTCGCCGCGCTCCGGGGTCACGACCGCCAGCGCAGGGTTCGTTCTTGCACAGGATTGACGAAATCTGTGCCTTTTTCGACCGATTCCGCCCAGGCTTTCTTGACCCGGTGGTACCAAATGGCGGGCTGGTCGCTGTCCTGGATCAGCATCAGATTCGGGTTGAACTTCAGCCCTTCCTTCTGCAGCTCCACGATCTTGCGGTCGTCGGCAATGAAGGTGCGGCCCAGTGCCCAGAAAAATGGATAGATGAAGTTCAGCCAGGCCGGCCACCAGAAGACCTGGATCACGTCAGTGGTCTCCGCATCGCGCGGGGTGCAGACCGTCATGCCCACAACCTTGAAGGCGGCGCCCAGCAGATTGCCGGTGATGGTCTCAAAGCGGGTGGAGGGCAGTTCAAACGTGATCTCGGTCTGGACATCGCCCAGCAGCGCATAGACCGGCTTGGACGGCTTATGCGCCGTCATCACAAAGCCGTTGGGCAAGGGGGCGTAATGCTTTTCCTTCACCCGCGGCGTCTTCTTCCACCACCAATGGTCATGGACATAGGGGCCGTGCGCGGGATCCATCAGCCCGATCACGGCATGATCGATGCCGCAGCGGAAGACTTGCGTCTCGGTCCAGCGCGTTGGGTTTGAAACACCGGGACGCGGCGGTTCATTCCGAGGTTCGCTGCCGGGCCTGGCGGCGACATAGACCCAGATCAGGCCATCCTGCTCGCGCACCGGATAGGCGCGCACACGGATAGCTTCGGCCTTGAGATCTTCGCTGCCGGTCAGGGAGGGAATCTTGCTGCACTGGCCGCCGGGCTTGAAGCGCCAGCCATGATAGGGGCACTCCACGCTGCCATCCACGATACGTCCCGCCGACAGCGGCACGCCGCGATGGGGGCAGATATCGCGCAAGGCGAACAGCGCGCCGTCCTTCAGCCGCCCCAGCACCACCGGCTCGCCCAACAGCATTTCGCGGCGCATCTGGCCTGGCGCCAGGCTGGAGGCCAGCGCCGGCATGTACCAGAGATCGCGCAGGAACAGGTCGCCGGTAAGGGTTGCCGCCATGGGAACTGCTTAGAGAAATCGCCATTTCGCCGCAAGGATGGCACCAGAAAGCGGTTGCCGTGCCGCCCATGGACGCTAGGCTTTCACCATGAAGAAGGCGCACCCGCTGGTCGACCCCAGGCTTCTGATCCGCGCCTTGGCTGCGGGCAGCGCCTCTGCCGCCGGCTTTATGCTGTTGGGGCATTACCGGCCATTCCTGGCGCTGCATTACGGGTTGTTCGGCTGCATGATGCTCGCCGGCACCATGGGGCTGCTTTATGCCCGCGACCTGGCGCGCGGCTATGGAGCGGGCGCGCTGGGCGGGCTGGTGATCGGGGCGGCTTGCGGCCTGGCGGCGGTGGGCACGGCGAACCTGCTGGGCGACCGGCCCGACCTGTTCATTCCGTATGGTGTGATGGTGTGCACCCTGATCGGCGCGATTGGCGGCTTGTTCGGCCAGTATGGCGCGTGGATACGCGACTTTATCAAGACGCTGAAGTGATTCGTGCCGCTCGCCCAAGCTCGAGGCGTTGGCTTAGCTTTTCTTGGCGAGCACGGAGAGCCTAGAAAAGCTTGCCCCTCTTCGAGCGAAGCGAGGGAGGCGTCGCGCGGCCCTTCGCTTACGCTCCGGCCGTTCGGCGCTCAAATCGGTCCACTGGACCGATTTGCCGCGCGCGGACGCGCCTCACTCCACCGGACATGCTCGTCCGCGTTCCGCTGACCACTTCTCACTGGAGAAAACTGTCGGTTGGCGCGCTGCCCACCCGGAAAGGGGCTGGGGGGCTTGTTAATCCGAGCCGACTCGCAACCAACCGACACAATGAAAGTGGTCCCCGAAGGTGGCCGCGCCATGGTCCAATCATGACCTTTTTTGGGCAGGCAATGACAAATCCTACAGAATCAGCAGTTTCAAGTGCTTGCGAAGCTGAGGTTCCCGGCTCATCATCGCGGGTGACGATGGTGGAAGAACCGATATCACTACACCGCGCCAATCTTTTCCATGAAAAGAGTGCGCGTGACATGTCTCCGGCGATTGTTCCGCAGGTCACGTTCGACCGCCCCGAATTAAACCGCATCCTCACCGTCTATGGCCGCATGGTTGCCGCCGGCGAATGGCGCGATTACGCATTGGATTTCCTGGACGAAGTGGCGGTGTTCTCCATTTTCCGCCACGCCAGCGAAATGCCGCTCTATCGCATCGAGAAACGCCCCAGGCTGAAGGCCAAACAGGGCCAGTACAGCGTCATTGCGGCGGGCGGGGTGATTCTCAAACGCGGCCAGGAACTGGCACAGGTGCTGAAGATATTCGACAACAAGCTGTTAAAGGCGCTGAACGCAAAAGACTGATGCGTCAAACCAGGCTGGTCTGGTCGCGCAGCGCCTTGCGCAGCACCTTGCCCGTCAGTCCCTTGGGCAATGCAGGAAGAAATTCGATGCTTTCGGGCACCTTGTAGGCGGCGATATTCTTGGCGGCCCAGTCGATCAGCTCTTTGTCCGTCGCGCGCGCGCCCGGTTTCAGCGCAACATAAGCGCGCACGCGCTGGCCCAGTTCACGACAGGGCACGCCCACCACACCCGCCTCATAGACGGCCGGATGGGTGTACAGCGCATCTTCCACTTCGCCAGGCGAGATGTTGGAGCCGCCGCGAATGATGATGTCCTTGGCGCGGCCGGCGAACCAGAGAAATCCGTCGGCATCGCGCCGCGCCAGGTCGCCGCTGTGCATCCCGCCGCCCCGCAGCGCCGCCCTGGTATTTTCTGGATCGTTCCAATAGCCCAGAGTCACGGCGCCGCTATAGGCCACGATCTCGCCCACCTCGCCGTCCGGCATCTCGTTGCCGTCGGCATCTTCCAGCCGGATGCGCACATCGCCGAAAGGTTTGCCGATGGATCCGGCGCGGCGCTGGCCCAGATTGACCGGCTGGTTGCAATAGATCACCTCGGTCATGCCGCACAGTTCATCCACATGGACACCGAACACCTGGTGGAAACGCTTCTGCATTTCCAGCGGCACGCAATCTCCGCCGCCCATGAACACCTTGAGCGAACTGAGATCATGACTTGCGGCATCGGGATGGTTGATCAACGCATTGATCATCACCGGCAGCCCGCCGGCAAAGGTAATCCGGTCCCGCGCGATGGCGTGCACCACAGCCCCCGGTTCGAAGCGCGACAAGAGCGTCATGGTGCCGCCCGCTTCGGTCCCCGCCAGCAGCCATATGCTCAGCGCTGCGATATGACAGAGCGGCAGCGACACCAGGCATCTCTCGTAAGCGTCAACGCCCAGCACCTCCAGATAGTTCGCGTTCTGGCGCAGCAGCGTGGCGTGGCTGTGCATCACGCCCTTGGGCCGCGAGGTCGTGCCGGACGTGTAAAGGATCACCGCAAGCTGGCCGTTCGTCACGGCGGGCAAGGCGACCTCTACCTCGCGGATG
The DNA here is from genome assembly GCA_013697055.1 of Alphaproteobacteria bacterium. Classification (GTDB taxonomy): domain Bacteria; phylum Pseudomonadota; class Alphaproteobacteria; order Micropepsales; family Micropepsaceae; genus Rhizomicrobium. The sequence continues at coordinate 16,059 of JACCXK010000224.1, read as the reverse complement.
AGCGCTGAAAAACTTTGCGTACCGGGAAGCGCGCCGCCGGTGGCGAAGATGTGCTCCAGCCCGGTCATCTGGTTCCGCGCCTCCAGCAGTGGCGCAATCAGGTCGGACTGGCCGACAAGAATCTTCGTGCCACAATGATTCAGCGCATAGATCGACTCGGCGGCCTGGAAGCGGGTGTTGAGCGGCACCGCCACGGCGCCCGCCTTGAAGCAGGCGAAATAACAGAACACCAGTTCGGGCGAATTGGTGAACAAGAGGCCGACCCGGTCGCCGGGCCGGACGCTCTGTTCCACCAGTCCGCGGGCGATTTTTTCGCACAGCGCGTTGCCTTCGGCGTAACTCCAGGTGGCATCCTCGAAGCAGAGCCAGCAACGGTCCGCAAAGGCCTTAGCGCTGTTCTCCAGGGTTGCATGCAATGTCATGGCCCGCCCTCGCTTGAGACGCCAAGATAGCCACAACCTGCTTCTTGTGAAAAATGCAAAGATGCGATCATATGTTGCATAATTTGCAGCATAGGGTCCGGCCATGAATATCCAGGCCATCCGCCTGTTTCTCCATGTCATGCAGCGCGGCAGCCTGGCGGCCGGGGCGCAGCAGTTGAACATGAGCGCATCGGCCGCCAGCCGGCTGCTGGCGGGCCTGGAACGCACCACCGGCCTGAAACTGTTTTCCCGCGACGGCCACAGCCTTCGCCCGACCAGCGAAGGGGCGCAGTATTTCAACGAGTGTAACCGCGTGCTGATCGCCGTGGACGAGTTGCCGCGCGCCGCCAGGCGGCTGGCCAGCGGTGCGCGCTCGCGGCTGAGGCTGGCGTGCGGATCGCGACTTGCCAACAGCCTGATGATTCCCGCCATCGGCCGTTTCGTGAAGAAAAATCCGGATGTGGAGATCGATTTCCACCTGGCGCAGATACAGGATATCGACCGTATCATTTCAGACCGTTTCGATATCGCCGTTGGGGCGCTGTTGCCGGTGATGCTTCCCGCCGTGGTGGCCGCGCCGCTGCTGGAATTGCCGACTGTCGCGGTCATGCGTCGGGACCATGCCCTTGCCGGGCGCCCCTTTGTGCGCGCTGCCGATATCGCCGCGCACAGGTTGATCGCCACAACGATAGGCCCCATGCGCACAGACCTGGAGCACATGTTTCATTCCGAAGGCGTTGAACTTCGTCCGCAATATACCGCCAATAGCATCGATCATGGCTGCCACATGGTCCTGCAAGCCGATGCCGTCATGGTGACCGATCCGCTGGTGCCGCTGGCCATTGATGCGGGATTGTTTGCAATGGTGCCCGTCAAGCCGTTTCGGATGATGCAGACCAGTATCTTCACCCCGGTCTTGAAGGCCGAATCGCGTCTGATCGCGGAGTTCAAGTTCGCGTTGCGTGAAGAGGCCAAGGCAATCGAGAAACGGGTGGCGCGGTTACTGGGAAACCCCGGAACGGCCAGGCGCGCGCGGCGCGGGCCGGCAAAGAAAAAGGCCCGGTGAGAACACCGGGCCTTCTCTTTTTCAGTTCTGCTTTCGCTTACCTGCGGTTGCCCATGAAGCGCAGCAGGAACAGGAAGATGTTAAGGAAGTCCAGGTACAGCGCCAGCGCGCCCATGATGGCCGCCTTGCCGGCCACCGCGGTGTCGCCGCCCACCTGGTAATAGGTGTTCTTGATTTTCTGGGTGTCCCAGGCGGTGAGGCCGGTGAAGATCAGCACGCCCAGGATCGAGACCACGAAGTTTATGGCCGGCGACTTGAAGAAGAAGTTGGCGAGGCTGGCCAGCAGGATACCGATCAGGCCCATGAACAGGAAATGGCCCATGCCGGTCAGGTCGCGCTTGGTGGTGTAGCCCCACAGGCTCATGGTGCCGAAGGTGGCGGCGGTGACGAAGAAGGTCGTGGCCACGCTTGCGCCGGTATAGACGACCAGGATCGAGGCCAGCGACGCGCCGGTCAGGCCGGAATAAACCCAGAAAGTGGCCTGCGCCGCCGCCTGGCTCATCTGCATGATGCGGAAGGACAGGAAGAAGACCAGCGCGATGGGCGCCAGCATCACAACCCAGCCTAGGATGGTGGGCGAGATGGCATAGCCATTGGACGTGGCGGTGGTCTGATAGAACAGGTTCAGCAGGGCGGGCGAATTGGCGACCAGATAGGCCACGCCGCCGGTCAGCGCCAGCGCGCCGACCATGTAATTGTAGACCCGCAGCATATGCGCGCGCAGGCCGGCATCCATCGTGTCAGCGACGGTGGTCGCGCCACGCACAATACGGTTATCGAAGTCAGCCATTTGGTACTCCCTTTGCCCTCTACTATATCGTGATTTGCTGTGGCGGTATCAAGGCGGCCCGAAAAACACAACATAACAGTCTTTTAAGACAGTTAAGCCGACCTCAGCCGCCGCGCCGGACGGACCGAAAGCGCGCCCAGGGCGCCCAAAAGGCCAAACAGCAGGGTCGCGGCCGCCCCGCCAACCACCGTCACCAGCACTGCGCGTGCGTCAAAGGTAAATGGCACGTCCAGGATGGCAAAGGCGATCACCCAGCCGGCCAGGGTACCCGCCAGCAGCGCGATCACGCCCGTCGCCAGGCCCAGCACGCCATATTCGATGGCATAAACCAGGGCGATGCGGGCGCGGGTGGCGCCCAACACCTTGAGGATGGTGGCGTCATAGAGCCGGGCGCGGGTTCCCGCGGCGATGGCGCCCGCCAGCACCAACAGGCCCGCCAGGATGGTCACCAGGCTGGCGGCACTGACGCCTTGCGCCAGCGAGGCCAGCAAAGCCTGCACCTGCTGGATGGCGTCCTTTACCCGCACAGTGGAAATATTGGGAAAGCGGTTGGTCACCGCCATGTAGAGCGCGTTCTCCTGGCGATCGTCGACCCGCACGGTGGCGAGGAAAGCATGCGGTGCCTGGTCGATCAGCCCCGGCGACAGCACCAGCACGAAATTCTGCCCGCCGGTGGTGAAGTCCACCTTGCGCAAATTGCCGATGCGGCCCTGGAAGCTTCGGCCCAGCACGTTCAAGGTCATGGAATCGCCGATTTTCAGCCTGGTGCCCTTGGCGATGGCCTGGTCCAGCGAGATCAAAGTCGGCCCACGATAATCAGCCGCCCACCATTTTCCTTCCGTGATGATGGTGCCTTCCGGCGGGGTGGCGGCATAGGTGATGCCGCGGTCGCCGCTCAGCGCCCATTTGGCCTCGGGCGCGACCTTGGCGTCGGCCGAGGGCACACCATTCAGGGCGGTGATGCGGCCCCGGATCATGGGGGTGCGCTTGAAGCCGCTGGCGCTGGAAAAGCCGGTGACGGTGCGATCAAAGGCGGCGGCCTCGCCGGGCTGGATGTCCACGAAAAAGAAGCTGGGGGCGCGGGCGGGCAGGGCGCCGGCGACCTGGGCATTGATGGTGGAATTGAGCAGCGTGACGGTGGCCAGCAAGGTCAGGCCCAGTCCCAGCGCCGTGACCACGCCGCCGGTGGCGGCGCCGGGCCGCACCAGGTTGGCGAAGGCAAGCCGCACCAGCGGCGATTTGGGCCGCGGCATGGCTTTGATGGCGCGGCGCAGGCCTTCCGCTAGCAAGCGCAGCAGTGCCAGCGACGCAGCGGCGCCCACCAGAAATTCCGCCGCGAACACCGGCGAGGGCGCTACCAGCAATGTCAGGGCGGCAACGCCCAGCGCCGCGGCGGCGGAAATCGCGCGATAGAGATTTTGGCCTTCCACTTTCGCCGGCTCGATCACGTCACGGAACAGGCTGGCCGGCGGCACGGCCCGGGCGCGGGACAAAGGCGGCACCGCAAAGGCCACCGCCGACAACAGCCCGAAGGCCAGCGCCAGCAGCAGCGGCACCGGGTAAAGCCCGAAGCTGGGCGGCACCGGCAGGGCGCTGCCATAGATCCAGACGGCGGCGAAAGGCAGCATCGCGCCCAAGGCGGCGCCGACCACCGTTGCCAGCAGCGCCACTGCCATCACCTGCAGGAAAAACACCAGAAAGACAAAACCGCCGCTGGCGCCCAGGGTTTTCAGGATGGCGATGTCGGCGCGCTTGCGATCCAGGAAGGCCAGGATCGCCTGGCCTGCGCCTACCCCGCCCACGCCCAGCGCCACCAAGCCCACCAAGGTCAGGAACATGGTGAGCTGCTCGACAAAGCGCTTGATGCCCGGCGCGGCATCGCCGCGGTCGCGGATGTTCCAGCCGGCTTCGGGAAAGCGCGCCTGGGCTGTGTTGCGGAATTGGGCGATGCGCGCCTTGGCTTGCACCGGGTCGGCGGGCGCGCCGGTCAGTGCTATGCGATAGGTATAGTTCACCAGGCTTTCCGGCGTGACAAGACCTGTCGCGGCAAGCGACTTGGCCGCCACCAGCAGGCGCGGTCCCAACGAGAAGCCGGTGGAGATGCGATCGGGTTCGCCGTCCAGCGCCGCCATGATGCGGAAGGTGGCGTCACCCAGCTTGATCAGGTCGCCGCGCTTGACGTGCAGCCGGTCGAGCAAGGTTTGTTCGGCCGCCACGCCGCAGACCCCGTCATCCTCGCAGGCCAGCGCGTCGCGCAAATATTGCGCCGGGCGCAGCTTGGGCGCGCCGAACAGGGGCCAGCGATCATCCACGCCTTTGAGTTCGACCAGCTGGCGCGCGGTGTTGTCCCGCGCATAGGCCATGGCGCGCATCGACAAGGCGCGGGAGACGCGGCCTTGCGCATTCAAGAACTTCAATTCGTCATCGCCGGCGGCGCGATGCACCAGATTGACCGAGACATCGCCGCCCAAGAGCACCTGGCCCTGGTCCTGCAAGCCGGTGAGAAAGGCGTCGCTCAGCGATTCCACCCCGGCAATGGCAGCCGAGCCCAGCAGCAGACAGAAAAAGAAGATGCGAAAGCCGGCAAAGCCGCCGCGCAACTCGCGCCGCGCAAAGCGCAGGGCCAGCCGCCAATCAAGCATCAGTCCTGCCGTCCGCCATCCGCAACATGCGGCCGCAACGCTGCGCCAGTTTTTCCTCATGCGTCACCAGGAACAGGGTGGCGCCGCGCTCGGCGTTCAAGGCAAAGATCAGATCGGCGATGCCGCTGCCGGTGGCGCTGTCGAGATTGCCGGTGGGCTCGTCGGCGAACAGGATCTGCGGGCCCGGCGCCAGGGCGCGTGCCAGCGCCACGCGCTGCTGCTCGCCGCCCGACAATTGGCCGGGATAGTGATCGGTGCGCAGGATCAGGCCCACGGCGCGCAATTCGCGTTCGGCGCGGTCGAAGGCGTCGGCCACGCCCATCAGTTCCAGCGGCACGGCGACATTCTCCAGCGCCGTCATGGTGGGGATGAGATGAAAGCTCTGGAACACCACGCCCACCCGGCCCAGCCGGAAACGCGCCAATGCATCCTCGCCCATCGACGTAATGTCGGTGCCAGTGACGGTGACCTTGCCGGCGGTCGGCTTTTCAAGACCCGCCGCCACCATCAACAGGGACGACTTTCCTGAACCCGAGGGTCCGGTCAGCGCCACACTTTCGCCGGCGCCGACGGACAGGGATACGCCGGCCAGGATGTCCACCGGCCCGGCAAGGCTTTTTAACGTCAGGCTCACATCTTGAAGCTGAAGAGCGGGCGGGGGATTGTTCATGCTGACTCGGATAGAATGATGATGGTACGCAATTTCAAGGTCTTGCTTAGCATAGTTCTGCTGATGATGGCGGGGGCAGGGCAGGCATGGGCGGAGCCTGTGAAGATTCTGGCGCTGGGCACCAGCATCACCCAGGGCTATGGCCTGCCGCCGGGCACCGAGTTCACGGTGCAGTTGCAGGCCGCCCTGAAGCGCGACGGGATCGATGCGGCGGTGACCAATGCCGGGGTCAGCGGCGATACCTCGGCCGGCGGGCTGGCGCGGTTGGACTGGTCGCTGGCAGATCACCCCGATGCGGTGATCCTGGAGCTGGGCGGCAACGACATGCTGCGCGGGATTGCGCCGGCCGAGACCGAAAAGAATTTGCGCGCCATCCTGGCGCGGCTGAAAGCAGCGCACATGAAAGTGCTGCTGACCGGCATGCGGGCCCAGCGCAACCTGGGCGCCGACTATGTCAGGCAGTTCGACGGGATATATCCGAAGCTCGCCCGGGAGACGGGTGTGCTATTCTATCCCTTCATCCTGGACGGCGTGGCGCTCAATCCCAAACTCAATCAGGCGGACGGCATGCATCCCAACCCGGCGGGCGTGAAAATCGTCGTGGCGCGTATCCTGCCGCTGGTGAAAAAGCTGGTGGCCAAGGAAGGCAAAAAAGCCTGATGCTGCGCAAGCTGCTCTCGGTCGGTGGTTTTACCTTGCTGTCGCGCATCACCGGTTTTGCGCGCGATGCGTTGCTGGCCTGGACGTTGGGCGCCGGCGTGCTGTCCGATGCCTTTCTGGTTGCGTTCGTTTTTCCCAACAACTTCCGCGCCATCTTCGGCGAGGGCACGCTCAATCCTGCCTTCCTGCCGCGCTATGCGGCCCTTCGCGCGAAGGGCGAGGATGCCGCGGCCGCCAAATTCGCCGATGCGATCTTTGCCTGGCAGATGGCGGCGCAAATCCTGCTGCTGGTGCTGGCCACCATCTTCATGCCCGCCATCATCCGTGTGCTGGCGCCGGGTTTCCTGTCAAACCCCGAGCAGTTCGATCTCACCGTGTCGCTGGCGCGGGTCACGTTTCCCTACCTGATCCTCACTCTGGTGGCGGTTCAGTTGTCCGCCATGCTCAACGCCATCGAGAAATTCTGGGCGGCCGCGGCCTGGTCCAATTTCCAGAACCTGGCAATGATCGCTTGCCTGATCTCCTGGCACTGGTTTCCCAACGCCGCCTATGCCGCGGCCTGGGGCGTGCTGCTGGGCGGCGTGGCACAGTTGATCTTCATCCTGTGGGCCGGCGCCCGCGAAGGGCTGTGGCTGCGCCTGGGCTTGCCGCGCTGGTCGCCGCAAGTGGCGGAATTCTTCCGTGCTTTCGCCGCGGTGACCATCGGCGCCGGCAGTGTGGTGATCGCGCCTTTTATCGACACCATCCTGGCCAGCTATCTAGCCACGGGCAGCCGCACGGCGCTGTATTATGCCGACCGCCTCAACCAACTGCCGCTGGGGGTGCTGGGCATTGCGCTGGGTACGGTGCTGTTGCCGGAAATGTCGGCGCGGCTGGCACGCGGCGATACCGCCGGCAGCCACGCAGCGCAGAACCGTGCCGCGGCGATGAGCCTGCTTTTGACCTTGCCCTTCGCGGCCGCGTTTCTCGCCATTCCCGGCACCCTGATGCGTGCCGTGTTCGCGCATGGCGCCTTTGACGGCAATGCCGCCACCATGGCGGCGCTGGCGCTGGCGGCTTATGGCATCGGCTTGCCCGCCATGGCGCTGGTGCGGATACTGGCTTCTACCTTCTACGCCCGCCACGACACCGCCACCCCGGTGCGCGCGACCGTGATTGCCATGCTCTGCAACATCGCACTGAAAGTGTTTTTCGTCTGGGGCTTGTCCTTGGGGGTGGCGGGGATTGCGTTGGGCACGGCGCTGGGCGCCTGGATCAACATTGCGCTGCTGACCTGGCTGGGTCGCAGCCGCGCGCTGTTGGCGATTGAACGGCAATTCTTCCGCGCTCTGCCGGCGTCGCTGCTGGCGGCGCTGGCGGTGGGCGGCGGCGCCTGGACCGGCGCGCATCTGCTGCAAAGCCATGGCGATATCGCGGCGTTGGCGGCGGCCATCGCCTGCGCCGCGCTGGGCTATGGCGTGGTGCTGTTGCTGTTGCGCGGCCGCTTGCCGCTGGCGCGAGCTTGAAGCTATGCGGCTGTTCGTGGCGCTGCCGATACCCGACGCGATCGCACAGGGCCTGCTGTTGATGCAGGGCGGAGTGCCCGGCGCCCGCTGGCAGGCGCGAGAACAACTGCATCTGACTTTGCGCTTTATCGGCGAAGTGGACGGCCGCGACGCTCGCGACCTGGACGAGGTCCTGTCCGGCATCGACGCGCCGGCCTTCGAGCTGCAACTGCATGGCGTAGGCCAGTTCGGCAACAAGCAGCCGCATTCCCTGTGGGCGGCGGCCCGGCCCAACGACTTGCTGAATCACCTGCAGCGCAAGGTGGACACCGCCATCCGCCGGATCGGCCAGCCGCCATCTTCAGGAGACAAGTACGCCCACAAATTCACCCCGCACGTCACCTTGGGCCGGCTGCGCCACCCCGATCTGGACAAGGTACGCGAGTGGCTCGTGGAACACGCCCTGGCCACCAGCCCGGAATTTGCCGTGGACCGCTTCTGCCTTTATTCCAGCAAGCTGACCAGCGATGGCAGTATCTATCGCGTGGAGCAGGATTATCCGCTGAGAGGGTTCGATGTCTAAACTTACGATTGAAGAGCTGAAACAGGCGCTGAAGCGGCTGCCCGACTGGGAACTGGTCAGGGACCGCGAGGCGATCACGCGCAAGTTCAAGTTCATGGATTTCGACGCGGCTTTCGCCTTCATGACCCGCGCCGCCCTGATGGCGGCCAAAATGGATCACCATCCCGAATGGTTCAATGTCTACAACAAGGTGGATGTCATCCTGGCGACCCATGACGCGGGCGGGGTGACGCAAAAGGACATCGACCTGGCCACGGCCATGGATGGCTATGGGATCATAGGCCAGCGCCGCTAGGAACTCTTTGGCCGGAACCCCGTTGTGTCAGTACATAACGGGAGAGTTCCATGGCCATTGAAGTTGATAATTCCGGCGGCGGCGGCAACGTCCTGATCGGCTTTTTGCTCGGTGCGGTCCTGATTGCGGTGGCCATTGTCGGCTTCTTCATGTGGGACAATTACAAGAGCCATACCGGCGGCGGCGCGCCCGCTGCGACCATCACCATCAAGAAGAACTAACGGCCGTAACGGTCAGCCACCATCAGTGCGACGCTGCTCCCCAGCGGCGTCAGCACGATGGAGGCGATAAACCAGACGCCGGCGCGGCGTCCGTCCAGCTTGGCCCAATAGGCGACGCCCATGGCGGCCAGCAAGTACAGAAAGATCAGCATTTATTATTGTTCTTAGACAAAAGGGATTTTTTGAAGATTGCCCTCAACTCTTTGATCCCGAGGGTGCGACCGTCTCCCAAGTGGAGCATTGCATGACAGTTTGGGCAGACTGGTCGGAGGTCTCTGATTGGATTAAGTCTATAAGCCTTTCCAATTTTCGCTATCGGTACGATGTGATGAACGTGGATGAAGTCTTTCCCCAGTCCTCCATAACGCTTCTCGAATTCCAATTCGCACACCGAGCAACGCGCGTCATAGTATTTGATGCAATGTAAACGAGCTCGACGATCTCTCTCAAATTTATTGACCGTGACGGTGGTTTTTGCGTCTTCGATTACGGTCCAATTGGTGTCTATTTCGTCAGGCGACAGGTAAATTTTGTTTCTAAAGAAACCCAGGTCGCCAGCCAACCAATAGCGTCTTGCGCGTGGATGTGGTGAGGGGATGATTCCGAACTTGCGGCAATAGTTTTTGAATGCATCGTCTATCAATTTATACTGAGGGCTGGTTGCGTCATGATATTTGCCCAAGATTCTGATTATTTGAACATTTGTGACCCTGCCGTCACGCTCCTTAAGCGTTGGTTCTCTTTGGGTCGAGTTATTTTTGTATCCGGCAAGTCTACTTGGGGCGAAAAGCAATTGTCCGCCGCGGGGATAGGCGACAAAAACTCTTCCATTGCTTATTTTCTTGTCATGAAATTTTCGCTCGTCAGTGGTGCCGGTGGCGTACTTGGCAAGCGTTCTGACATTGTGAATCAGCTGTGCCTTGGTTTCAGCCAAATTTTTCACTTCAAGCTGCCCGTAGCTATTTCTTGCCTGCATTCTTGATCAGGTCATCCACGACCGATGGATCGGCGAGAGTCGAGGTGTCGCCCAGGCTGGAAACATCGCCTTCGGCGATCTTGCGCAGGATGCGGCGCATGATCTTGCCGGAACGGGTCTTGGGCAGGCCGGGCGCGAACTGGATCACATCCGGCTTGGCGATGGGGCCGATCTCATGGCCGACGAACGCCTTGAGTTCGGCGTTCAGCGCATCGCTCGCGGTGACCCCGGCTTTCAAGGTGACATAGGCATAAATGCCCTGGCCCTTGATGTCGTGGGGATAGCCGACAACGGCCGCTTCAGCCACGTCGTGGTGCCCGACTAAGGCGCTTTCGACTTCCGCGGTGCCCATGCGGTGGCCGGAGACGTTGATCACGTCGTCCACCCGACCGGTGATCCAGTAATAGCCATCCGCGTCGCGGCGGCAGCCGTCGCCGGTGAAATACTTGCCGCGATAGGTCTTGAAATAGGTGTCCACGAAGCGCTGGTGATCGCCATAGACGCTGCGCATCTGGCCGGGCCAGCTCTGGGCGATACAAAGATTGCCGCTGATGGCGCCTTCCAGCACCTTGCCGTCGGCGTCAACCAGTTCGGGCACGATGCCAGGCAGGGGTTTGGTGGCGGAACCGGGCTTGAGGTCGGTGGCGCCGGGCAGGGGCGAAATTAAAATGCCGCCGGTCTCGGTCTGCCACCAGGTATCCACGATGGGACAGCGGCCGTCACCGATGACGCGGTGATACCAGGCCCAGGCTTCCGGATTGATCGGCTCGCCGACGCTGCCCAGCAGGCGCAAGCTGGCGCGGCTGGTTTTCTTTACCGGCGCGTCCCCGTCGCGCATCAGGGCGCGGATGGCGGTGGGGGCGGTGTAGAAGATGTTGACCTTGTGCTTGTCGATCACCTCCCAGAAGCGGGACGTGGTCGGGTAATTGGGCACGCCTTCGAACATCAGGGTGGTGGCGCCGTTGGCCAGCGGGCCATAGACGATATAGCTGTGGCCGGTGACCCAGCCGACATCGGCGGTGCACCAATAGACATCGCCCTCCTGGTAATCGAACACATATTGATGCGTCCAGGACGCCCAGAGCAGATAGCCGCCGGACGTGTGCAGCACGCCCTTGGGTTTGCCGGTCGAGCCTGACGTGTAAAGAATGAACAGCGGGTCTTCCGCATTCATCGCCTCCGCCGGGCAGTCGGCCGGCACATGCGCGGCTTCCTCATGATACCAGAGGTCGCGGTGCGGCGTCATCGCCACGTCGCCGCCGGTGTGCTTCACCACGATCACCCGCTCCACGCCGGGGCATTGGTCCACCGCCAGGTCGGCATTCTTCTTCAGCGGGATCGGTTTGCCGCCTCGCAGGCCTTCGTCGCTGGTGATCAATACCTTGGAATCGCAGTCGGTGATGCGGCCGGCCAGGCTGTCGGGCGAGAAGCCGCCGAACACCACCGAATGCACCGCCCCGATGCGGGCGCAGGCCAACATGGCAGTGGCGGCTTCCGGGATCATCGGCATGTAGAGGGTGACGCGGTCGCCCTTCTGGACATTGGCGCGCTTGAGGACATTGGCGAACTTGCAGACTTCTTCGTGGAGTTGCTTGTAGGTGATGTGCTTGCTGTGGTTCGGATCGTCGCCTTCCCAGATGATGGCGGTCTGGTCACCGCGGCTGGCGAGGTGCCGATCGATGCAATTGGCCGAGACATTCAGCGCCCCGTCCTCGAACCATTTGATCGACAGGTTTTCCGGCTCGAAGCTGACATTCTTCACCTTGGTGAAAGGCCTGGCCCAGTCCAGCCGCGAAGCTTCCTTGCGCCAGAAGCCGTCCGGGTTCTTTATCGAGTCCGCATAGGCGGCGTCATATTGCGCCTTGGTCATCAGGGCGCGCTTTTTCCATTCCTCCGGCACCGGGAACAGGCTGTCGGACATATATGTCTCTTTTCGCTTGTGTCTGGTGTGATGGTGCTATGATCGCACTTCAACATCAAGACGGCAGCCATGCAGCTTCACCTGTCCACCTGGCCCGAGGTCGAGGCCTATCTGGCCAAGTCCAAGGCCATCCTGATCCCCATCGGCTCCACCGAACAGCATGGCCCCAACGGCTTGCTGGGCACCGATGCGCTGTGTCCGGAGATCATCGGCAAGCGGGCAGGGGATGAAGCGGGCTTTCTGGTCGGCCCCACTTTCAATGTCGGCCAGGCCCAGCATCACATGGGCTTTGCCGGCACCATCACCTTGCGGCCCTCGACCATGATCGCGGCGATGCAGGACTGGTCGCAGTCGCTGGTGCGCCACGGCTTTGAGCGCATCTACTGGCTGAACGGCCATGGCGGCAACATTGCCACTATCACCGCCGCTTTCTCCGAGATCTATCACGGCGTCAGCTTCGACCGTTCCGGCTCCAATCATCCGCCGCTGCGCTGTACCTTGCGCAACTGGTGGGAGCTGAACGGGGTGATGGACATCTGCCGCCAGCTTTTCCCGGTGGGCGAGGGCAGCCATGCCACGCCGTCGGAAGTCTCGGTCACCTGGGCCGGCTATCCCCAGGCGGTGAAGTCGGTGGCGATGAGCCCGCGCATCGCTCCCAACGGCCCGATCCTAGACGCCGACGACTACCACCGCCGCTTCCCCGACGGGCGCATCGGGTCCGATCCCAGCCAAGCCAGCGTGGAAGCCGGGGAAAAGATCATCGCCGCGGCGGTCAAAGCGGTGATTTCGGAGTTTCGGACGTTTGCGGCGAGTTAGCACAACTTGTCATCCCCGGCCGAGCGAAGCGGTAGCTTTGCGAGGGGAAGGGGACCCAGGTGGAAAGACCGGGTCTGGTCCAACCACCTGGGTTCCCGGCCCGCCGCTCGCAGAAGCTCGCGGCGTTCGGCACTCAAATCGGTCCACTGGACCGATTGGTCCGGCTTTGCCGGTCGTGCCTCACCCCTCACATCCGCTTCGCGGATGTTCGCCGGGAATGACAGTTTTGTCTGGTTCCGGAAGGTGCTATCCTTCGACTTCCCAGGGGTGCTCTTCGGAGCTGAGACGGCAATTCCGCCGATCCCTTAGAACCTGATCCGGCTCACACCGGCGTAGGGAGAGGCGCGATGAACAAACCCATTCTCGACAAGTCGCTGAGCATCACCCGCGGCGCGCTGCCCGGCTCCAACAAGCTGATGGTGGACGGGGTGCCGTTCCGCGAAATCAAACTTTCAGGCGGCGAAGCGCCGGTGCGGCTGTACGACACGTCGGGTCCGTACACGGACGATTCCGTGACCATCGACATCGAAAAGGGCCTGGGCGCCCGCCGCCGCGAATGGATCCTGGCCCGCGGTGATGTCGAGGAATATGTCGGCCGTGACAGGAAGCCCGAAGACGATGGGCTGAAGCCCGGCGAAAAGCTGACCGTGCCGCAGTTCCAGCGCGACGGCGTCAAGCTCTTGCGCGCCAAACTTGGCAAGAACGTCACTCAGCTGTATTACGCGCGTCAGGGCATCATCACCGAAGAGATGAAGTATATCGCCGCCCGCGAGGACCTTGGTCGCAGCGCCCTGGCCGACGGCAACAGCTTCGGCGCCAACATCCCGCAAGAGATCACCGCCGAATTCGTGCGCAGCGAAATCGCCCGCGGCCGCGCCATCATCCCGTCCAACATCAACCATCCCGAAACCGAGCCGATGATCATCGGCCGCAACTTTCTCACCAAGGTCAACGCCAATATCGGCAACAGCGCCGTGACCAGCGGCGTGGCCGAGGAAGTGGACAAGATGGTGTGGTCGATCCGCTGGGGCGCCGACACGGTGATGGACCTGTCGACCGGCCGCCACATCCACACCATCCGCGAATGGATCGTGCGCAACGCGCCGGTGCCGATCGGCACCGTGCCGATCTACCAGGCGCTGGAAAAGGTCGGCGGCGTGGCCGAGGACCTGACCTGGGACATCTATCGCGACACCTTGATCGAACAGTGCGAGCAGGGGGTGGACTATTTCACCGTCCATGCCGGGGTGCGGCTGGCGCATATCCCGCTGACCGCCGAGCGCGTCACCGGCATCGTGTCGCGCGGCGGCTCGATTCTGGCCAAATGGTGCCTGGCGCATCACACGGAAAATTTCCTCTACACCCACTTCGAGGACATCTGCGAACTGCTGAAACAGTATGACGTGTCGTTCAGCCTGGGCGACGGTTTGCGTCCCGGCTCGACCGCGGACGCCAATGACGCCGCCCAGTTCGCCGAACTGGAGACGTTGGGCGAGCTCAACAAGATCGCCCAGAAGCATGATGTGCAGGTGATGATCGAAGGTCCCGGCCATGTGCCGATGCACAAGATTAAGGAAAACATGGACCGGCAGCTGGCGGCCTGCGACGAGGCGCCGTTCTATACCCTGGGACCGCTGACCACCGATGTGGCGCCGGGTTATGACCATATCACCAGCGCGATCGGGGCTGCGATGATCGGTTGGTTCGGCTGCGCCATGCTTTGCTATGTCACGCCCAAGGAGCATCTGGGCCTGCCGGACCGCGACGACGTCAAGGCCGGGGTGATCGCCTACCGCATCGCTGCCCACGCCGCCGACCTGGCCAAGGGCCATCCGGCAGCGCGCATCTGGGACGACGCCATGAGCAAGGCGCGGTTTGAATTCCGCTGGCGCGACCAGTTCGCCCTGGCCCTGGACCCGGCAACCGCCCAGCTCTATCACGACGAAACCCTGCCGGCCGAAGGCGCCAAGGTGGCGCATTTCTGCTCCATGTGCGGGCCGAAATTCTGCTCCATGAAGATCAGCCAGGAAGTGCGCGACGCCGCCCGCGGCACCAACGACAGCATGTCCACCGCCGAGATCCGCGCCGCCATGGCGAAGAAGTCGGATGAGTTCAAACAGGGCGGCGGCGAGATTTACTTGCAGAAGCCTGCCGCCGAATGACCCGGGCGGGGATCGCCATTGCTCTGGCGATTTTCGCGCTTCTGTTTGCCGCGCCCGCCCATGCCGCACCGGACGCTTGCGCGGTGCTGGCGCGGCAGGTCGATGGCGCCGGGCAGGGGGCGGTGTTTGTCGCCTCCTATCCCACCGCAACCGACAAGGCGCTGAAGCATGTCGCCTTTCTCTATGACAACGCCGCCGCCGCGCTGGCGCTGACCGGTTGCGGTGACATGGCCCACGCTGCGCTCATCGGCGACGCCATTCTGGCGGCGCTGGATCACGACCGGTTCTGGAAGGATGGCCGCCTGCGAAACGGCTATCTTGCCGGGCCGGCCGCCAACCCCGTGACGTTGGCCGGCTGGCGGGAGGGCGCCCACTGGGCGGAAGACGGCTATCAGGCGGGCAGTGACACCGGCAACCTGGCCTGGGCCATGTTGGCGCTGCTGGGCCTGTATCAGCATGGTGCGGGCGACAAATACCGGCAGGGCGCGCTGCGCCTTGCCATGTATGTTGAGAAAAGTTCTGATGCGCCCGGTTTTGCCGGCGGCAGCTTCGGTGGGGAGCCGACGCCTCAGCACAATAGCTGGAAATCCACCGAGCATAACATAGACCTAGCGGCCGCTTTCACCCGGTTGGCTGAAGCCACGCAAGACTTGCATTGGATGCTGCGTGCCAATCAGGCCCATGCGCTGGTGGCAGCGATGTGGGACAAGCGTTGCGGGTGCTTTGCCGCCGGCACCGGACTGGATGGCAGGACTCCCAACCATTTCCTGGCGCTGGATGCCCAGCTCTGGCCGCTGCTGGCGCTGCCTGGCGGTGTGGTGCGCTACGGCGCAGCGATTAAGACTGCCCGTAATAAGATGATGGTTGGCGATGGCTTCACCTACAGCGAGGCGGGCGAGGCGGTGTGGACCGAAGGCACCGCCCAGGCCGCCTTGCTGGCATCCCTGATGCACCAACAGGCGCAAGCGTCACGGTTGCTGGCTGTGGTCGAGCGCGCCCGCGCGCCGGACGGCAGCTATTTCGCCGCCGACCGCGACACCGACACCGGTTTCCGGCTCGACACCGATCCCGCCCAGCCGCGGCGCTATTTCCATTTGCCGCATCTGGGCGCGCTGGCCTGGGCGGCGCTGGCGCAGCGCCGCTTCAATCCCTTCACGGGAAAAAACGCGCTGCCCTGATTTCCGCCCGTCTTCATCAAGATCAACGGCACCGGGCTTTTTGCCCGCTATAGCGGCAGCGCGCCCGCGCGTTTCTGCCGCCGCCACTGTCCTGGGGTGGTGCCCGTGTGGCGCGAAAAAGCGCGTGTGAAATGGCTCTGGTCGGCAAAGCCGCAGGCCGCGGCGATGGCCGG
>JACCXK010000223.1 GCA_013697055.1 Alphaproteobacteria bacterium | reverse complement strand
ATGATTTGGTCCAGTGGACCAAATCAACCGGCGAACGCGCTGAGCGCTAGCGAAGCGCAATGATTTCGCCATCACGCTGCAAAGCAGCACGTTTAGACCCTTTGCTTCCGCGGGATTTTGGACCAGCATCCACCCCAGAAAAAGCGCATAGCGCTGCTGGGGAGAAACATCATGCTGAACAAACGTAATTTCCTGACCGGAACATTGGCCGCCGGCATGGCGACGGGCGCGGCCGCCGCGGCGCTGGCGCAAACACCCGCGCCCGCCAACGGCCTCAATCCGCCGCGCACGATTCCCCACGGCATGATGAAAACCACCCGGATGTTCAAATACCCCAAAGGCTATGGCAACGGCTTGGCGGTGGCGCCGGAAGGCCTGTGGATCGCGGAGCAGAAACTGTCGGGCGATGGCGCGAAACGCTATGGCCTGCCCGAGCCCGCGGACCTCCGCGAAGCCGCCTGGCTGGTGGACTGGAACGGCAAGCTGCTCAGGACGGTGATGACCAACTGCCGCAACTGTTCCGGCATGGCCTATGGCGACGGCAATGTCTGGATGATGGCCAACCAGCCGCCGCAGGGCTGTTTCCAGGTGGACATGAATAGCAAGGAGATCAGCCATCGCCAGATTCCGCTGGCCCTGCCCGGCCAGGACGGCGGCGGCAGCCATGGCGCGCAATGGCATAACGGCAAATTGTGGATCGCGGCGCTGCGCCCCAAGCTGCTGCTGCGCGTCGATCCCAAGACCTGGGTGCCGGAAGTGGCGATCTCGACCTACACCTCGCCGGACAAGCCGCGCACCCATGACATGACCATCGACGACAAGGGCGATATATGGCTGGTGCTGGGCAATGACAGCAGGAACTACAAGGAAGGCAAGCCCGGGCTGGTGCGGTATGACGGCAAGACCGGACAGATCGCCGCTACTTATGATTTCCTGCCCGGCTCCTGCGATCCCCATGGCCTGGAATTCCACAACGGCACCCTGATCAGTTGCGATGCCGGCATCCATCCCGGCTGGCCCAATGGCGACAGCCCCCATGCGGGCTGGGTGTTCAAGATCGAACCGGCGTAAGGAAACATCCGATGATGAAGCGCAGAAATTTCCTGGCCGCCGCCGCGGTATCGCCCGCTGCTGCCATTCCCGCATTGGCGCAACCGGCACATCCCGCCTGCCTGCCCGACTGGTCGAAAATCCCGACGCGGGCCGCCAGCAAGATCGAGGTCCTGTACAAGACCAAGCATGGCCAACCCAACGGCCTGGCCATTGCCTCGACACCAGGACAGATGTGGGTGCTGGACCAGGGCGCCGGTCACTGGATCACCCTGACCAACATCAAGGACGGCTCCACGGTGCGCGAGTTCCAGGCCGATGTGGTCGGTCCCAGCGGGCTGGTGCAGGACGGCGACACGATGTGGATCACGTCTACGCACAATTCGCTGATCGTGCATTGCGATCTCAAGGGCAAGACTATCGCCAAGTATGTGACCCCCGGTGCGGGTCGCATCTATGAGCGCGAGGATGATCCCAAGGGCCGTTCCAGCCCGCTGAAACCAGCCTGGCCGGACCTGCCGCGCGGCATTGGCCCGGCGCAAAGCGGCAATGTCGGCAACAACACCGGCAAGGGCTTGCCGCCGGGGCAGTTGCCGCTGGACGCAGAAGAAGGCTCGGGCGGCACCGGCGCCCATGCCATCATTCTGGACGGCGATTATTTGATCTATGCCTGCCCACCGGCGCGGGCGATCTTCACCATCAACAAGAAGACGTGGAAGGTGAAATCCAGCTGGCCGGTGCCGGGCAACCGCACCCATGGCATGAGCTGGGGCAAGACGCACGACACCATCTGGTCGTCGGATTCCAACCTGAATGCGTTCTTCCGCCATGACGCCAAAACCGGCGTCATCCAGGAACGGGTGCAATTGCCGGACACCTCGCCGGTGATCCACTGCGCCAAGCTGGTGGGCGACCAGATGTATATCTGCGACGACATGGGCTGGATGGCGCGGTTCAGGATCTGAACGACTAATCCTTTGAAGATGCCGAAAGAGCGGAAACAAAGCAGCAATGCGGCCAAGCCCGCCGATTTCATCACCGGCTTATGACGCCGAACCCAGGCTCAAACGGCGCCACAACCGGCTGTTATCTTTTCACCAAAGCCTACATTCCCCGAAATTTGTGCACGTAGCTGCTAGCCACCGGCAAGGTTTCGGCCCGGCCGGCGATGGAAATCACATGTCCGCCATCCTCATCGCGGCGCACCTGTTGGACCGCCGTGACACGAACGATGGCGCTGCGGTGAACCTGCCAGAAAATATCCGGGTCGAGCTCGGGAAGGATGTCCTTGAGCGAACGTCGGATGTGCGCCTCGCCCCTGGCGGTAACAACCCGGGTATATTTGTCCTGGGCCTGGAAGAAGACGACCTCCTCGATGGGCACCAGCCTGATCGATGCGCCTTCGCCGGCCGTGATCCAGCGCAGGCGTGGAGATGACGCTTCGAGGAGACGTTTTTCCAGTGCCAAAAGGACGGCCGAAATATCCTTTGGATTGTCCAGGTGAAGACGTGTCCGCTCGATGGTCTTGCGCAACCGGTCCTGCCTGACCGGCTTGAGAAGATAGTCTATGGCGCCATCCTCAAAGGCCTGCACGGCAAACTCATCGAACGCCGTGACGAAGACGATGCTGGTCCGGCCTGCCGCAGCCCGCGCCACCTCAATACCGCTGATCTGTGGCATCTGGATATCCAGAAAGGCGACACTTGGCCTCAAGCGCCGCATCGCCTCCAAGGCACCGGCGCCGAATTCACACTGCGCCACGATTTCAAGTTCAGGCCAGAGCTCGGCGAGCATGCGCACTAGCTCCTTGCGCTGCGGGTCTTCATCCTCTGCTACTATTGCGGTCGGGTTGCTCATGCTGCACCGGCCGGGATGGTTATGCTCGAGCAAACACCACCGCCCGTTACGGTTGCGACATTGAGGAAGGCGCTTTCGCCGAAATAGTTGCGCAGCTGCGCCTGGACGTTGGCTAGCCCCAGGCCTGAACCCATGTCGCCACGCAAGCCCAGGCCGTCGTCTTCCACCGTTACCGTCAGGGTGCCATCGGTCAGCATGGCGCGAATGCGGACCATGGCGGGACCGGCCTTTGGTTCGATGCCATGCTTGATGGCATTCTCAACCAGGGGAAGCAGAAGAAGCGGCGGAAAGGTCGCGGCGGCGGCTTCGCCCGGCACGTCCAACTGAATACGCAAGCGGCCTCCCATGCGAATTTTCATGAGTTCTAGATAATTTTTGCAGATATCGATCTGGGCACCGAGCGTCGGCATTTCCATGGTGGCCGCGTTTCGCAGGCGCGGCAGGGTGGAGCGCAGATAGTCGCTCAGCGCATCGACCGTGGCGACGGCGCGCTCGGGCTCTGTGAGAATGATGGATCGCACTGAGGCCAGGGTATTGAACAGAAAATGCGGCTCTATTTGTGCTTGCAGGACGGCCAGATGCATGTCCGCGGCTGTTTTTTCCGTACGCAATGTCAAGACTTCGCGCCGGCGCTTGTCCTCTAGCAGCCGTCTTTGCTCGGACAGGTAGGCGGGCAAATCATAGCCACCACTGACCAGAAAAAGTGCGATAAGGGTTGGCGCGTCCCCGAGCACATCGCCGATCTTTTCCGTGAAGCTGCGAACAGCATGCCCAGCCATGCTCATGCCGTGATAAGGCACCATCAACTGCTCGTGGAAGTGCTCCAGATACCGCAGTGCGACGCAAGCGGCCAGAAATCCCGCAAGAATGGCCGCAACCACCAATAGCTGTTCGATGGGCCGGGATAACTTCTGTCGCCGCGACAAGCAGGCCGCCAGCCGGCCCGTAGCGACAATGACCACAGCGACAAACGTTGCATGCAGACCTGAGGGTCACGAAGTCGCCCCAGGCTCCCATGCTGGTGCCATGGTAGAGGCCAAACCCGATGCCGAACACCAACGCACAGGGCAGCCAGAAGAGGGCCCGCTGGCGGCACCATGCCCAGGTAAATGTGCCCGGCTTGGCGGTTACGGCCATGGCTGCCACGGGTCGGCCTCGCAAACGGTCATGCAGCCAGTATAGCCGTCATCATCACTTGTTTCAC
The DNA here is from genome assembly GCA_013697055.1 of Alphaproteobacteria bacterium. Lineage (GTDB taxonomy): Bacteria > Pseudomonadota > Alphaproteobacteria > Micropepsales > Micropepsaceae > Rhizomicrobium. The sequence continues at coordinate 34,221 of JACCXK010000223.1, read as the reverse complement.
GCCGGATTGGCTGGTCTGCGCTGAGCTGAGCCGAACAGTCCACTTGCGGTTGCGCGGATCGGTGAACCGCCAGGTCTGTTGCGAGGCGGAGCCGGATGCCGGCTCCGTTTGCCACTTTAGGACATCAGTGATGCGCGCACTCAAGGCTTGCACGATCTCGCTGCCGGTGAACTTGCTCTCCAAGCGCCAAACGGCTTTCCAGCTGCTGCGGTCACCTGTGGAGCTTTCAACTATGCCCGCGGATCCGTCAGGCAGGTAAAGCCTCAGGCGATCGCCAAAGGCCTTACAGATGGGATAGTCGGCAAGGGCGGCGCGGGCGAATTTGGTTTCTTCGTTCCAGTCATACTCCAGATTGCGTGCCACCAGCGTGGCATCCATCTTGCCCTCCATGCGCGAGACAACATGCATGGCGCCGTCGATCCCAGAAGAAAGGCCGGCGGTGGTGATGATCTTGCCGTTGTCGACAAAGCGCTTATCGTTGATCACCTTTACATTGCGGAATTCGGTGGCCAGGCCGTCGATGGCATTGTGGAAGGTGGTTGCGGTGAGGCCGGTCTGGGCCAGAATTACTGCGCCGTTGCAAACCGACATGGTCATCCGGTTTTGCGCATGACGATTGCGGATCCAGTCGAGCGTGGCCGCATCATGCCTTGCATCATTAGTGTTGCCGCCCGGAATAAGCAAAATGTCGGCTGCCGGAGAGCGTCCAAACGCATAAGTGGGCGTTATCTGGAGCTTCATCGCGGTCAGCAGCCGCGCAGCCGTTGCACCGACCGTGAATACCTCATAGCCCGCCTGCCCGAACACTTCGTAGGGACCGCAGAAATCGATAATCTGCACGCCCTCGAATACTAGGATGGCGACTTTGAGCTGGGGTTTAGCGGGCGCTTGAAGGACTTGTGCCGGTATCAGCGGCATCCCGCAGGATGGACAGCTACCGGGCGCGGCAAAGTGCTTTCCATCAGAAGCGCATCCGCAATCGGCACAGATATAACCTCCCTGCACGTCCTGGGCGAAGGCGGTGCGAGCGCCGCCCCCCAATGCCAGCAGCGAGCCAGCCAGGAAGCTTCTACGGTGTGTCCGAAATATCTCATTCATGGCCCATCTCTCCCGAAAGTGCGGGAGAACAATACGGCCCGGCGGAATGCACGGGCGGCCCGTGCGACGGAGCCCCAAAATCCTGCGACGAAGCGGAAAGGCCCGCGCTAATCGACGCGGAAGCCGGGGCGCAGGGCGATGTAGCTAGAGTCCAACGCCGCGATGCTGGGGCAGCCCAGTAACTTCAAGGTACGGATAATGTCGGCGCGGAAAATCTCGATGGCGCGCTCGATGCCGGCGTCGCCCGCCGCCGCCATGCCATAGGCATAGCCGCGTCCCAGCAGCACCGCCTTGGCGCCCATCGCCAGCGCCTTGACCATGTCGCTGCCGCGGCGGACGCCGCCATCGAACAACACTTCGGTCTGGCTGCCGACCGCTTCCAGGATTCCCGGCAGCACGCGGAGCGATCCCGCCACGCCATCAAGCTGACGCCCGGCATGGGTGGAGACCACGATGCCTTGCGCGCCGTGATCCACCGAGCGCTTGGCGTCATCGACGGTCATGACGCCTTTCATCACGATAGGTCCGTCCCACACGTCGCGGATCCACTTCAGATCAGTCCAGGACACTTGCGCCGATTCCAGCGCCGCCGCCACGTCGGTGGCCGCCAGCGGGCCGGAACCCGGCACCACGATATTGGGGAACGGCCGCGTCATGCCGTCGGCCAGGAAAGCCGCAAGCCAGCGCGGATGCGCCAGGATGCCCGGCACATACTTGGCCTTGGCGAACAGGCTCTTGCCCATCAGCTCCTTCATGCCGTTGCGGAAGTCGCGCTCGCGATTGCCCGCCACCGGCGTGTCGATGGTGACGAACAGCGCCTTGTAGCCGGCCGCCTTGGTGCGGGCGATCGCCGCCTCCGCCGCGCCGCGTCCGCCCGCCAGATACAATTGATAGAACAGCGGGCCATTCGATTCCGCCTTCACGTCCTCGATAGTGTGGCCCGACATGGTGGAAAGAATATAGCCGGTGCCGTTGTTGCCGGCCGCCTTTGAGGCCGCCAGTTCACCGCGCGGATGCATCAGCCGCGAATAACCTATCGGCGCCAAAAGGAACGGCAGGTCCAACTTCTGGCCCAGCACGGTTACGCCCAGATCGCAGGATGGCGTCGCCACCGCAAAGCGCGGCTTGAACAGCACTTCCTTGAAGGCGCGCTCGCTGTCCTTGAGGGTCACTTCCTCGTCGGCGGCGCCGTCCAGGTAATCGAACACGCCGTCGGGCAGACGGGCGCGCGCCAGGCGGCGCAGATCCTTGACATTGACGACGCGCGGAGAAGCCAGGCTCATGAAAATATCCGTGGAAATCTGGGGCTTTATGCCCGCAAATCTTCCGCTCTGCCAGAGGTCAATATCTCCTCACCATGGCCGGGCTTGACCCGGCCATCCAGAATCAACGGAATGCTCGAGCCGGTTACCCTGGATGGGCGGCTCAAGGCCGCCCATGGTGAAATTAGAAGGCGGAAATGCCGGTCTGGGCCCGGCCCAGCACCAGGGCATGGATGTCGTGGGTGCCTTCATAGGTGTTGACGGCTTCCAGGTTCAGCATGTGGCGCACCACATGATAATCGTCGGCCACGCCATTGCCGCCATGCATGTCGCGGGCGGCGCGGGCGATGTCCAGCGCCTTGCCGGCATTGTTGCGCTTGAGCAGGCTGATGGCCTCCGCCGCCAGCTTGCCCTGTTCCATCAGACGCCCGGCCTGCAGGCAGGCGGTGAGGCCCAGGGTGATTTCGGTCTGCATGTCGGCCAGCTTTTTTTGGTAAAGCTGGTTGGCGGCCAGGGGACGGCCGAACTGCTTGCGCTCCAGGCCGTAATTGCGCGCCGCATGCCAGCAGAATTCCGCCGCGCCCATCGCGCCCCAGGAAATGCCGAAGCGCGCATGGTTGAGACAGGCGAACGGCCCCTTCAGTCCCTCCACGCCGGGCAGCGTGCGGTCGGCGGGGATGGCGACATCGTTCATGGCGATCTGGCCGGTGACGCTGGCGCGCAGGGAAAACTTGCCGTCGATCTTGGGCGTGGTCAGGCCCTTGTCGCCGCGCTCCAGGATAAAACCGCGCACGCGATCTTCCAGTTTGGCCCACACCACAAATACATCGGCCACCGGCGCATGGGTGATCCAGCTCTTGGTGCCGTTCAGCACAAAACCGTCCGCCGTCTTGACGGCTTTGGATTGCATGGCGCCGGGATCAGAACCGGCTTCCGGCTCCGTCAGGCCGAAGCAGCCGATCCATTCGCCCGCACCCAGCCTGGGCAGATAGTTTTTCTTCTGCGCCTCGCTGCCGAAAGCGTGGATGGGATGCATCACCAGGCTGGACTGCACCGAAAGACAAGAACGGAACGCCGAATCCACCCGCTCCACTTCCCGTGCGATCAGGCCATAACCCACCGGCGAGACGCCGCCGAATTCTTCCTGAGTGCTGCCCAGCAACCCCAGTGCGCCCATTTCCGCCAAGATGCCGGGATCGAAGCTTTCGTTGCGGTGCATGTCCCGGACACGCGGCATCAGCCGCGATTGAGCGAAGCCGCGCGCCGTGTCGCGCACCAGTTTTTCCTCCTCGCGCAGCGAGGCTTCCAGCAACAAAGGATCGGCCCAGTCGAACGCGGCCTGCGGCATCTCTCCAGCCCAAACAAAACGGGGAGGCGAAATGCTTCCCGTCCGGAAAGCATATCGCCATCCCCGTGCCGCCCAAAGGGCGGACTTAGCCCGGTAACCGGCTAAGCAGACTTAGTTGGACTTGGTAACCTGGCCCTCGGCCACGCCGGCCTTGCTGCCCACGCCGGGATTGACGGCATGTTCGGTTTTGCCCGCGGTCGGCATGGTCTGGTCGTTGTGACCGGCCAGCTGGGCGTTGGTGTTGGCGTCGGCGCCCGGCTTGCCGTTGCGCAGGTCGTTGGGGTTTTTATCGGCCATTTTTTGGCACTCCTGAAGGGTTCAGGGGTGTTAACGGCCAGAGCGCCTCAGGGTTGCGCTTTAAGGTTTCTGGGCCAAAACCCAGTCTCCCACATCCTTGGCCACCTGTTCCCCTTCCAGGTCGCGCAGCAGCATGTGCCAGCCATGGTCGTATTTGCGGACCATGGCCTTGGGGCCCAGCCCCGCAACCACCGCCTCGGTGGGCTTGGCCGGAATGATCTGGTCGTTGGCGCCATAGAGAAACAGGATCGGCGGCGCGGCCTTGATGGCATCCGGCGCGGTGCGTGCCTCGTCCATCAAATTCACCAGGCCATATAGCGTGCCGGTGCTGGTTCGCTTCTGGAAAAGCGGATCCTTGCCCAGCGCGATCAGCATCGGAATATTGTCGGAGGGCGTGATCTTGACCACGCGCCCGGCGGCGCTGTTGGACAGGACCATGCCGGGCAACAGATGCGCGCCCAGGAACAAGGCGGTGCGATAGAGCACCGGCATGTCGCCCCGCGACCATACCGCAGGCGCCACCAGGATGGCGCCATCCACGCTGGGTGGATTGGCAGAGCCCAGCGCCGTCAGCACCACCGCGCCCCCCATGCTTTCGCCCAGGGCATAGACCGGCACACCAGGATAGTGCGTCCGCGCTGCCGCCACCGCATCGTTGAGGTCGGCGCGCATGGTCTCGGCCCCCGCCCAGACGCCGGGGGCGGGATTGCGGCCAAACCCGCGCTGGTCATAGGCGAGCGTGGTGATGCCTTGCTTCGCCCACACCTTGCCGGGCATGTCGAAGGCATTGGAATAATCGCTCATGCCATGCAGCGCCACGATCACGGCGCGCGGCTTGCCCTCGGCCTCCCAGCGGCGCAACGGCAACTGCGTACCGTCGCGGGCGGTCAGCATTTCGTCGCCGATCAGGGGCGTCACGCGCGCATCGCCAGTCATCGCGAACTCGGGTGCGCATCCGGCCAGCAGCAACACGACAAAAGCCATCCAGCAGCGCACGTCACGCTCCAGCACTGCGAAATTTTACCATGGCAAGATTGTATGCCGCCCTCAGAATGGCAGCAACCCGATCATGGCGCCTGACAAGCCGCTGGCCAGGGTGCCCGCCACCAGCGCCTTCAACGACAGGGCTACCACCTCCTTGCGCCGTTCCGGGATCAGGGCGCTCATGCCCGCGATCAGGATGCCGACACTGGCGAAATTGGCGAAGCCGCACATGGCATAGACCATGATCTGGGTGCTGCGCGGATCCAGGGTCCCGGCCGGCAAGACCGACAGCCGCAGATAGGCCACCAGCTCGGTGAGGATGATCTTGATGCCCATCAACCCGCCGGCCGCACCGGCCTGGCTCCAGGGCACGCCCAAAAGCCAGACAAAGGGCGCGAACAGCCAGCCCAGCATGCGTTCCAAAGTGAGTGGCATGCCGCCCACATCCGGCAGATGACCCAGGATGATATTGGCCAGCGCCATCAGCGAGGTCATCACGATCAGCATGGCCAGGATCTGCAGATAGATTTTCAACCCGTCCTCGGTGCCTTGCGCCATGGCGTCCATGGTGGAGCGGTAATGCACGCTCTCTTCCTGCGCATTGAGATCGGTGTCGGCAGGCCCCGGCACCATCAGGCGCGCGATCAGCACGCCGGCCGGGAGCGACATCAGCGATGCCACCAGCAAATGTCCCAGCGCGCCCGGCAGCGCGTCTTTCAATATGGTGGCATAGAGCACGAACACCGTGCCGGCGATCACCGCCAGTCCCACCGTCATCAGGACGAACAGCTCGGTGCGGGTCAGCCGCGCCAGGTAAGGCCGGATCACCAGCTGGCCTTCGATATTGCCGAGAAACACCGTGGCGGCGGCACTGAGGCACACCGCTCCACCCAGGCCCAGCGTGCGCCGAAGCACCGACGCCAGGCCGTGAATGACGGCGGGCAATATGCGCCAGTGCCACAGGATCGCCGACAGCGCGCCGATCACCATCACCAGCGGCAGAATGGAGAAAGCCAGGTTGATCATGTTGGCCGGATTGGTGACGGTGAAGGGCGCCGGGCCGCCACCGATATAGCCGAAGATGAAGCTGGTGCCGGCGCCGGTGGCGGTGGACAGCGCCGTGGCCACGTCATTGAGCCGGAACAGGGCGTCGCGCAGCACCGGCAGCTTGAGCATCAACAGCGCGACGGTTGCCTGCAGGATCAGGGTCCCGGCCACCATGCGCCAGGAGAATTTGCTGCGGTCCTCGGACAGCGCCCAGGCCAGTGCGATGATGGCGCAAATGCCCAGCGCCGATTGCAGATGCGGCAACAATCCGGCCCCCGCCAAAATCCCCCATCACGCTACACGATTTTGGCCCGGGGTGAAGGCGCTCCAGTAAAAGCATGGCCGGCATGACACAGAAGCGCGCCGGGGATAGTGTCACCAGCAAGGGATGGGAAATGTGAGCGCGAAACAGGCCGGCCCAGGGAAGGCTTCCGGTAAAATCTTGGCGTTGGCGGGCGCGCGCGCCTTCCCACCGCTGATGGTGGTGATGTTCCACTTCAGCGAAGGCCATCATTACTCGGGCTGGCGGCCACTCGATTTCCTCGCCACCCGCGGTTACCTGTGGGTGGAGTTCTTCTTCGTGCTGTCGGGCTTCATTCTCACCCATGCCTATTGGCCGCGCCTGAACGAATTGCTCAGGCGCAGCGGCTATCTCGCCTTCCTGCGGGCGCGGCTGATCCGGCTTTACCCCCTGCACCTGTTCATGCTGTTGCTGCTGCTGGCGATGGTGATCAGTCTTCGCGCGCTGGCGGCGCATGGCGGCTATATGTCGATCTTCGACGCCCGCTATCACCAGGATGTCAGCATCAAGGGCTTCTGGCTCAGCCTGTTTCTGGTCCAGGCCTGGAACAGCATGGGCTCGCTGACCTGGAATGGGGTGTCCTGGTTCGTCAGTGTGGAGTTCGCACTGTGCCTGATGTTCCCCGCCCTGCTCTGGCTGGGGTGCGGAAAGCTGTGGCGCGGTTTCGCCTTGATCGCTGCCGGGCTGGCGGGCCTTGTAGCGCTGCTGCTGACGTCGAAACATGGACTGGACATCACCTTCCACAATGGCGTGCTGCGTGGCCTCGCGGATTTTTCCATCGGCGTCGGCATGGCGGCGCTGTTCCGCCGCATAAAATCGCGCGACCGGCTGCCGGAATGGGTGCATTCCCTGCTCCAGATCCTGCTGCTGAGCCTGCTCGGTTATGTGGTGATGCATACCGGCTGGTCGCACACAAGCATGGACATCTTCACCGTGCTGCCGCTGATGGTGCTGGTCTTCGCCCTGGCGTTTGATCGCGGACTGGTGGCGCGGGCGCTGCAGACCCACCTGCCGCAAGTGATGGGCGAATGGTCCTATGCCATCTATCTGGGACAGACCGCCTGGCTGCTGGGCATCCGCTTCCTGGAGCAGCGCGTATACCCATCGCCCGATGCGATCGTGCTGGGTACCCGCTTCTCCAGTCTGATCTGGTGGCTGGAGCCGTTGGGGCTGGTCATAACTTGCGTGTTGTGGGGCGGGCTCTTGGCGGAGTTTATCGAATTGCCCGCCGCGGCGCGCCTGCGCGGCTGGCTCGGCCGCCGCCTTGACCCGCAAAGCATCCCGACACCATCCTAGGCGTTCTGTAGAAAACAGGAGTTACGCCATGGCTATTTCCTTCGCCAGCAAGGTTGCCATCATCACGGGTGCCGGCGGCGGGCTGGGACGGGCCCATGCCCTGGCGCTGGCCAAGCTGGGCGCCAAGGTCGTCATCAACGACCTGGGCGGCGCGTTGGACGGCAGCGGCGGAAATTCCGCCGCGGCCGAGAAAGTCGTGGCCGAGATTATCGCGGCCGGCGGCGAAGCCATCGCCAATGGCGCTTCGGTCAGCGATGACGCCGGTGTGGCGCATCTGGTCAAGCAAACCATGGACCAATGGGGCCGCATCGATGTGCTGATCGCCAATGCCGGCATCCTGCGCGACAAGAGCTTCGGCAAGATGGCGCTGAAGGATTTCACCGCCGTGATGGACGTGCACCTGTTGGGCACGGTGAAGCCCTGCAAGGCGGTGTGGGACATCATGAAGGCGCAAGGTTATGGCCGCATCGTGGTCACCACCTCGTCCACCGGTCTTTACGGCAATTTCGGCCAGACCAACTACGGTGCCGCCAAGGCGTCGCTGGTGGGCTTCATGAATTCGCTGAAGCTGGAAGGCGCCAAGGACAATATCCGGGTCAATGCCGTCTGCCCGGTGGCCGCTACCCGCATGACCGAAGCCCTGATGCCGCCGGCGGTGCTGGAAATGCTGAAACCCGAATTCGTGTCGCCCGCCGTCGCCTATCTCGCGTCAGACGATGCGCCAAGCGGCATGATTCTCACCGCCGCCGCGGGCGCCTTTGCCGCCGCCCAGATGATGGAGACGGACGGCATCAATCTGGGCCGCAATGCCAGCGCCGACGACATTGCGGCGCATTTCGGGCAGATCGCCGACTGGAGCACCGCCAAGCATTACGGGCAAGGCGGCGAGCAAAATGCCAAGTTTCTCGCGCGCGTGCAGGACAAACCACTGCTGGGGTAATTTTTAAAAGCCGCCTCCGCGGCAGGCCGCTACAGCGGTCGCCCCGCTTCGTTGAAACATCAAGTCATAATTTTTTGGATTTGCGGCGAAATGACTCTTGCAGGGCGTGTTTGTTTGCCCCACGCTTATGGTCATGAACGATCTCGCGCCGAGTGTTCGTACCGCGCGGCCTGATGATGCCGCAGACCTTGCGCGCATCTACATTGAATCCTGGCAGGACACTTATGCAGGCGTGATTTCCCACGCCCTGCTCACCACCATGTCGCGCAAGAGCCATACCGCGCGCTGGCAGGCGACCATCAAGAGCAACGGCACCGTGCTGGTGGCGGAAGATGAACATCACGGCGTGATCGGCTTGTGCAGCCTGGGCGCGGTCCGCGATGGCGGCGTCGGCTTTGAAGGCGAAATCTACACCCTCTATGTCGATCCCTCGTTCCTGGGACGTGGCACCGGACGCGCGCTGCTGGCCGGCGCCTTCGACGCGTTTAAGGCGCGCAAGCTGCGCTCCTGCCTGATCTGGGCGCATGCGCGCAACAATGCCTGCTTCTTTTACGAGGCGATGGGCGGCCAGCGCGTCGCCACCCGCACGACGCGGTTGATGGGCGAATTGACGCCGGAAATCGGTTTCGGCTGGAAGAAGCTGGCGACCCAGAAGCAGACCCGGACCATTCAGTCATAAAGCGCAATCCGGAAAATCGGCATCGATTTCCAGTAAATTGCGCGGCAAAGCAAGAATCTAGAGCATGATCCGATTTCAAGAAATCGGATCATGCTCTAGTCAATATGGTCCGGCTGGGCCATGCCGCAATCGCAGACGATTTCCGGCGGCAGGCTGAGCGGCAGGCGCGCGCGCCGGTGAAAGCCCCGCGACAGCGCCAGCAGGGCCGGCGCTCCCGTAGAGGTCGCTTCCCAGGTCGCCGTGCCGCTGCGGAAACATTTGCGGCACCGCAGGACCCTTTCGATATGAGCGCCCTGATCCATGTCTCCAGTCTAGCAGAAAAACCCAAATACATGGTTGCCGCGCAATTCGGCTTTTTTGCGGTTTACGGAACCCGGATTAAGTGGCTGTGCCGCCGTACGAAAACGCGCATACCGCATTACAGATCCCTGGGCCGCACGAACTCCGCCAGCTTGCCGGTGCCCTGCACCACGTCCCGCCAGCGCCCGACATCGAAATCCAGCACTGCCAGCGCACAGGTGGGGAATTTTTCCTCCAGCGCCTCATGCCGCGCCCGCTCCTTGCGGCGCACCGGCTCGCGCGCCAACTGGCCGGCACAGGCTTCCAGTCCCGGATTGTGCCCCACGATCATCAGGGCTGACACGCCGGCCGGCGCGCCGCGCACCGCCGCCACGATCCTGGCGGCCTCGGCCAGATAGAGATTTTCGCGATACTCGATCTCACTCTCGAGCTGTTGCAACACCAGCTCCGCCGTCTGGGTGGTGCGGACCGACGAGGAGCACAGGATCAGATCCGTCTTGTAATCGCTCTTGCGCAGATAGCGCGCCATGGCGCCGGCATCCTGCATGCCCACCAGCATCAGTGGCCGGTCGAAATCCTCAATAGCCCCATCCTGCGGCTGGGCCTTGGCATGACGCAGCAGAAACAGGCGTTTCATCTCGCAAATACCTGCATTTTCTTAGGGCCAACCGGACCCCTGCGAATCCCGCATAAAGCTTATGTTCTTGACCCATGGGGGGCAACGGGGCCACAAAAACCGCCTTAAAGGACAAGGCGTTAATGGCGACCAACAAGAAACCCGGCAAATGGCGCAGGCGCACCCAAGCGGTGCGCGGCGGCCAGGTGCGCACTGCTTTTCAGGAAACCTGCGAACCGCTGATTTTCACCGCCGGCTATGCCTACGACGCCGCGGAGGAAGCCGAAGCCCGTTTCAAGGGCGAAAGCCCCGGCTTCCAGTATACCCGCCTGGCCAATCCCACCACGACCATGTTCGAGGAGCGCATGGCGCAGCTGGAAGGCGCGCCCGCGGCACGCGCCACCGCCACCGGCATGGCCGCCGTCACCGCCGTGTTCCTGGCCGGGCTGAAGACCGGCGATCATGTCGTATCCGCCAGTGCGCTGTTCGGCTCCTGCCGCTATGTGATGGAAAGCGTGCTGCCCCGTTTCGGCATCGCCTGCACCTTTGTCGAGGGCAGCGACCTGTCCGCCTGGGCTGAGGCGATGCGGCCTGAGACCAAGCTTCTGTTCGTGGAGACGCCGTCCAACCCCACGCTTGCGATCGTGGATATCGCCGCCGTAGCGAAGATTGCGGAAAAAGGCGGCGCCCGCCTGATCGTGGATAACGCCTTTGCCAGCCCGGCCCTGCAGCGGCCGATGGAGTTCGGCGCCCATATCGTGGTGCATTCCTCCACCAAATTCATTGACGGCCAGGGCCGCGCCATGGGCGGGATGATCCTCTGTCACCAGGATTTCCTGGACGAGAATCTGCATCAGTTCCTGCGCAACACCGGCCCCACCATCAGCCCTTTCAATGCCTGGCTGCATCTGAAGAGCCTCGAGACCCTGGAGCTGCGCATGAAGCAGCATTGCGAGAACGCCCAGCGCGTCGCCGACTTCCTGGCCGGAAGCAAGAAAGTGACGCGGGTTCTCTATCCCTTCCGTCCCGACCATCCCCAGCACAATCTGGCCAAGGCGCAGATGGATGGCGGCGGCGGCGTGGTGGCGTTTGAAGTAGCGGGCGGCAAGCCCGCTGCGTTCCGCCTCGCCAATGCCCTAGGCCTGATCGACATCTCCAACAATCTGGGCGACGCCAAAAGCCTGGTCACCCATCCCGAAACCACCACGCACCAGAAAATGACCCCCGAGGCGCGCGCCGCCGCCGGCGTCACCAGCGGCATGCTGCGCCTGTCGGTGGGCCTGGAAGATGCGGAAGACCTTTGCGAAGACCTGGATCAAGCCTTGAAGGTGGCGTGACATGGCCGAACATAAAATTCGCCTGACCTGGAACGATGGCGACAAGCCCTTCACCTACGAAGCCTATCCGCGCGAACACCAGATCGCCTTCAAGGATGGCCAGGATACACTGACCGCCAACGCCTCGCCCGCCTACAAAGGCGACGGCCGCCACGGCGATCCCGAAGACATGCTGGTGGCGGCGCTGTCGTCCTGCCACATGCTGAGCCTGCTGGCGATCTGCACCAAGAAGAAGATCACCGTCCAGTCTTACGAGGACGATGCCGTAGGATTTTTGGAAAATGACTTTTCAAATGGAAGTGGGGGCAAACTCTGGATCACGCGCGTCATTTTGCGGCCCAAGGTGGTGTGCAACGCCGACGCGGCAACCCTGGAACAAATCCATCACCTGGCGCATGAAGCCTGCTTCATCGCCAATTCCGTAAAAACCGAAGTGACAGTTGAACCACGCTAACGCGCGGTGCGGCTGACATTTTTGCCGCGCTAACCATTGCGCGCAAATGCCGCTTGCGCGAGCACGCCCGCGGCCCGATACTTGTTTCATGTTGGGATTTGAGCATATCGAATTGGACGAAGCCCTGGGGCACCAGTATGAGCTGGAGACCCGCCGCATCCGCGTGGCGGTGAAGCCGGCCTATCTGGACGACCAGTCCGATCCGGAAGACGACCGTTATGTCTGGTCTTACACCGTCACCATCGAGAATCGCGGCGCCGAACCGGTGCAGCTGTTGTCGCGCTACTGGAACATCATGGATGGCGCGGGCCGGGTGCAGGAAGTGCGCAGCCCCGGCGTCGTCGGCGTCCAACCCATGATCGCGCCGGGCGAAAGCTTCCAGTACACCTCGGGCTGCCCGCTGGAGACCGCCTCGGGCACCATGAGCGGCCATTACCAGATGCGCAGCGCGTCGGGCGAAAGCTTTGAGGCGGAAATCCCCGCTTTCCTGCTGGAAAGCCCTTACGAACGCCGGCAGATTCACTAAACCTTATACGGCTTAAGGTTGAAACGCGCCTCCGGGCGCGCGAAGCTTTCCCATGAGCAAACCAACCCGCGAAGAGGCCGAGAAGGCCGTCCACACCCTGTTGTGCTGGGCGGGGGACGACCCGTCGCGTGAAGGGCTGCTGGACACGCCTGCCCGCGTCGCCAAGGCGTTCGAGGACTGGTTCTCGGGTTATGGCCAGGACCCGGAGGAATATCTCACCCGCACCTTCGAGGAAATCGAAGGTTATGACGACATGGTGATCCTGCGCGACATCCGGTTCGAGAGCCATTGCGAACATCACCTGGCCCCCATCATCGGCCGCGCCCATGTCGGCTACCTGCCGACCAATCGCGTGGTCGGCATCTCCAAGCTGGCGCGGGTGGTGGAAGCCTATGCCCGCCGGCTGCAGGTGCAGGAAAAGATGAATGCCCAGATCGCCAACACCATCGAGAAGGTGCTGCAACCCAAGGGCGTGGCGGTGGTGATCGAGGCGTCGCACCAGTGCATGACCACCCGCGGTGTGCACAAGACCGGCGTCACCATGGTGACCTCCACCATGCTGGGCGCCTTCCGCGACAATTCCGATACCCGCCGCGAATTCCTCAACATCATCGGCAATCCGGCTTCGCGAAACGACCGATGAGTGCGCTCGACATCGTCAAGGACCTGATCGGGTTCGACACCACCAGCCGCGATTCCAACCTGGCGCTGATCGATTACGCGCAAGCCTTGCTGGAAAAAGCCGGCGCCCGCTGCCGCCGCTCCTATGATGCCAGCGGCGCCAAGGCCAACCTGTTCGCCACCTTCGGGCCCCAAAATAATGGGATAGAGTGCGATGGCGGTTATGTGCTGTCGGGCCATACCGATGTGGTGCCGGTGGACGGCCAGGACTGGTCGAGCGATCCCTTCAAGCCGGAAGTGCGCGGATCCAAGCTGTTCGGCCGTGGCGCCTGCGACATGAAAGGCTTTGTCGGCACCGCGCTGGCGATGGCGCCCGAGATCGGCAAGGCCAAACTCAAGCGCCCCATCCATTTCGCGCTGTCCTATGACGAGGAAGTGGGCTGCGCCGGCGTGAAGGGTCTGCTGGATGACCTGAAAGCGCAAAATCTGAAGCCCGCACTGGCGATTATCGGCGAGCCGACCCTGATGAAGATCGTGGGCGCCCACAAAGGCGGCGCCAAGCTGGTGACCAAGTGCTGCGGCCGGGAGCATCATTCCAGCGGCCCGGAAAAAGGCGCCAACGCGGTAATGATGGCGGGCGAGTTCGTCGCCCTGCTGGACAAGGTGTGGGACGAACTGCGCGCCGATGTCGATCCACGTTTCGATCCGCCCCATTCTACGGTGCAGGCCAATGTGATCCATGGCGGCACGGCGGTGAACATATTGGCGAAGGAAGCAGAGGTGACATGGGAATACCGCGCCCTGCCCGACCGCGATCCGTCAAAGATCATCGCGCGGGTCAAGGAACGCGCCGAAGCCGAAGTGCTGCCGAAATACAAGCGTCGCGCGGCGGAAGCGGCGCTGCTGACGACCCTGCACGCGCAATATCCGGGCCTGGTGATGGACGAAGAGTCCGCCGCCATCCGTCTGGCGCGCGAGCTGACCGGCGCCAACCAGGTGGAAGCGGTGGCGTATGGCACCGAAGCGGGGCATTTCCAGAATTACGGCATTCCGGCGGTGATCTGCGGCCCCGGCTCCATCGACCAGGCGCACCGCCCGGACGAGTTCTGCGAACTCAGTGAGCTGGAGGCGTGTGAGGCGTTTCTGCGCAAGGTTATCGCGAAGGCATGCACCTGACTGTCGTCCCCGGCGAGTGCGAACGCGAGTGAGCACGAGGGAGTTTATAGCGACAGCGTATAAACGACCCAGGCAGGCGCCACCGTGACGGTCTATCCACCTGGGTCCCCTTCCCTCACGCCGCGCTTTCAGCGCGCCGCTCGCCGGGGATGACACTCAGTAGCAGACCCGCGCTATCGCAAAAGCTTGCGCTTGATCGCCGCCTGACCGCTTTTCGCCGCCGTCTTTGCCAGATGGGTTTGCAGCAGCGCCATCAACCAAGCCCAGCGTTTCTGTCGCCGCGACGTCAGATCCATGCCGAACAGGCGCCCCTCGCCCGCCAGCACTTTGCGCAGCAGGAACATTTCCAGCATGCCCATGGGCGTACGGCGCAGAAGCATCAAGGCCTGCAGCAGCAACATCGACGGATTGCCGCTCTTTTTGGCCGCAGCAATGGTGCGCAACACTTGCAGCAGCCTCATGCCAGCTTGTCCGGCGTGATCTCGTGCGTTTTGCCACAGAACTCGCACCTGGCTCTGATGATGCCGTCGGGATCGGCCAGGCCCGCGCGATCTTCGGGCGGATAGCTTTTCAACACCATGGTAATGCGCTCCGCATCGCAGTCGCAGCGGAACACCACCGGTTCGGGCGGCTGCACCCGCACCTCGTCGTCATGGAACAGCCGCCACAGCAAGGTCTCGGGCGCCAGCGAGGTATCCACCAGCTCCAGGTCTTCCACCGTCTTGAGCAGGATCGACAACCGGTCCCAATCGTCGGAACGGCTTTCCACCCCGGCCTTGGCGGCTTCCGGCGTCATCTGCAGCATGATGCCGCCGGCGCGCCAGTGCGGCGTCTTATCGCCCGCCACGTAAAGCGGCGCGGCCGCCAGCTTGATCACGGTGGGCAATTGCTCCGACTGAGCGAAATAGGTTTCCGCCGAGGCGCCGATGCCGGCATCCGAAAGCTCGACGATACCCTGATAGGTCTTGCCGCCGACGCGTGGCTCGATGGTGATGGCCAAAGCGCCCTTGCCCGCCAGGGCGGCGAAATCCTTGTCCGCCAAGCCAGCGAAGCGATCCGCATTGAGCCGGGCATAGCCGCGCACGCCGCGGGCGCGCACTTCGTCAGCCCCGTAATAATCGGCGGTGACCAGATCCAGCGGCCCGTCGCCCTTGGTCTGGATTGTCAATCGGCCATCCAGCTTCAACGCGGTGCCCAGCAGCGCGCCCAGCGCCACCGCCTCGCCCGCCACCCGCGCGGCAGGTTCCGGCAAGGCATGGGCGCTCAGCGCCCGCGCGGAGGCCGCGTCCAGGCGGGCGAGACGCCCGCGCACGCCGGCCTTGACGATGTCGAACGGCAGGACGAAGTCGCCATAAGGCGACGCGGGTTCCATCTTGTCAGGCATGAACCGCTATATGGCGCTGGCTGGCGCGCTTTTCAAGAAAGCGCCTCAGGACATTGCCCAGGCCAGGATCGCCTTCTGGGCGTGCAGGCGGTTTTCCGCCTCGTCGAACACCACCGATCGCGGGCCGTCGATCACCGCATCGGTAACCTCGTCGCCGCGATGGGCCGGCAGGCAATGCATGAAGATGGCGTCCTTGTTGGCCAAAGCCATCAACTTTGCATTGACCTGGTAGGGCTTGAGCAGGTTCTGGCGCTTGGTGGCATTGTCATCGCCCATCGACACCCAGGTGTCGGTGACGACGCAATCGGCGCCTTCCGCCGCGGCCTCGGCTTCGGTGGTGAAATGCACCAGGCCGCTGGGCGCGGCCCAGTCGCGGGTTTCCTGGTCCACGGTCAGCTCGCGCGGAGATGCCACGTTCAGGGTGAAGCCGAACTTCACCGCGGCATGGACCCAGCTGGTCAGGACGTTGTTGCCGTCGCCGCTCCAGCATACCTTGGCCCCCGCGATGGAGCCCTTGTGCTCTTCATAGGTCAGGATGTCCGCCATGATCTGGCAGGGATGGGACCATTTGGTCAGGCCGTTGATGACAGGCACGGAGGCATGGGCCGCGAGGTCCTCGACCATCTCATGGTCCAGCAAGCGGATCATCACCGCATCGACATAGCGGGAGATCACCCTTGCGGTGTCGGCGATGGTTTCCTCGCGCGCCAGCTGCATCTCGTTGCCGGTCAGCATCAGGGCGCTGCCGCCCAGCTGCCGCGCCGCCATGTCGAAGGAAATGCGCGTGCGGGTGCTCTGCTTGTCGAAGATCATCGCCAGCACCTTGCCGTCCAGCGGCTGGTCGGTGTCGGGCCTGCCCTTGGGAGCGTTGCCGCGCGTCAGCTTGCGCTTTTTCGCATCGGCGATGATGGCCTTCAGGGTGGCGCTGTCATGGTCGGACAGGTCCAGGAAGTGGCGGGGTTTGGTTTTCAGGGGCGCGTTCATTGGGCGGCAGCTTTCTGCGCTTCGACTTGCGAAGCGGTCTTGTTCAACAAATGCAGGCCTTCCCGGGCCTCGGCTTCGGTGAGAGTCAAAGGCGGCAACAATCGCACGACATTGTCGCCGGCCGGCAGTACCACCAACCCATTGGCGCGCGCCGCCACAATAAAGGCGGCCGCATCGGTCTTCATCTTCAGGCCGATCATCAACCCCTGGCCGCGCACGCTTTCGAATACGCCGGGATGCGCCGCGGTCAGCGCGCCCAGCTGCTGGTGCAGGTAGTTGGCGACTTTGTTGACGTGCTCCAGGAAACCCTTCTCCAGGATCATGTCGATGGCTTCATTGCCCACCGCCATGGCCAGAGGATTGCCGCCATAAGTGGTGCCATGGGTGCCCACGGTCATGCCCTTGGCGGCCTCGGCGGTGGCCAGCACTGCGCCGACGGGAAAACCGCCGCCCAGCGCCTTGGCCACGGTCATGATATCGGGCTGGATGCCCAGCCAGTCATGGGCGAAGAACTTGCCGGTGCGGCCCAGCCCCGTCTGGATCTCGTCAAAGATCAGCAGCAGGCCGTTGTCATCGCAAAGCTTGCGAAGGGCGCGCAGGAAATCGGGGCTCGCAACCTTCACACCGCTTTCGCCCTGCAAAGGCTCGATGATGATGGCGGCGGTGTGCGGCCCGATGACTTTCTTCACCGCGTCCAGATCGCCCAGCGCCACCTGGTCGAAGCCGGGCATGCGCGGGCCGAAGCCTTCCAGGTATTTCTCGTTGCCGCCGGCATTGATGGCGGCATAGGTGCGGCCATGAAAGGCGCCCTCGAAGCTGACGATGTGGAAGCGTTCAGGGTTGCCGTTCGCAAAGTGGTAGCGCCGCGCCATCTTGATGGCGAGCTCGATCGCCTCGGTGCCCGAGTTGGTGAAGAACACCGTGTCGGCAAAAGTGTTGGCGACCAGTTTTTTCGACAGGCTTTCCTGGCCCGGCACCCGGTAGAGATTGGAGGTGTGCCACAGGGTCTGGGCCTGTTTGGTCAGGGCGCCCACCAGCCGCGCATTGGCATGGCCGAAGGCGTTGACGGCGATGCCCGCCCCGAAATCAAGGTATCGCTTGCCATCCTCGGCGAAAAGGTAGGAACCCTCGCCGCGGACGAAGGCGACATCCGTCCGGTTATAGGTGGGAAGCAAAGCCGGGAACACGGTGGGAATCCTTCTCTAAGCGTTGAAATAAAAATACAAATCAAGGCTGGGAAGCCCCGTTTATCTGCTTTCCGTGACGCTCCTACAACCCCGCGTGCGCGCCGGCATGGGGGGTATGCGGGCCCTCGGTGCCCCCGGATTCCGCGTTTATCCCTTTACAGCAAGTAACAGACATGTTATCCCTTATAGCAAGTATAAGTTGCAAAGGGGACCGTCATGGCCGAGTACACTTTCAAACAGTTCCAAACTGAGTACCCGGATGACGCGGCCTGCCTTAAGTCCGTGATGGTCTCCAAGTTCGGCGGTACTCGCCTGTTCTGCCCCACCTGCGGGGTTGAGGCCGAGTTTCACGCCATGACCAAGCGCCGCGCATATGCCTGTCAGGAATGCGGGCATCACATCTACCCGTGCGCTGACACCATCTTCCACAAGTCCCGGACGCCGCTGACCAACTGGTTCTTTGCGATGTACCTCATGACCTCAACCCGTCATGGCGTGGCTGCCAAGGAATTGCAGCGCCAGATCGGCTGCACCTACAAAACTGCTTGGCGCATGGCGCACGAACTTCGCAAGCTTATGACCACGGCAGATGGCGGCGGCGGTCAATTGAATGGTCACGTCGAAATGGACGAAACGTTCATGGGTGGCCGTCGCCGTGGTCGGGGCCATAAGGCTGGCATGGAAAACAAGACGGTGGTGTTCGGTATGCTGGAACGCGACGGCAAGATCATCGCTGGCCCCGTCCCTAACCGCCTCAAGGGTACCTTAGAGCCGATCATCAAGAAGAATGTTGAACGCGGCACCGCTATCAGCACGGACGAACACGGCGCTTATCGTGACTTGGCTGGCATCGGCTACAACCACGGCTCGGTCAATCACAACAAGGAACAGTGGGTTGACGGCATCACCTATACCAATTCGATTGAAGGACATTGGGGCCAGTTGAAGCGGTCAATCAAGGGCACTCACATTCACGTTTCTTCCAAGCACCTGTGGAAGTACGTCAGCGAGTTCTCGTATCGCCGCAACATGCGCGGCAACCACTATACAATGTTTACTCGGCTTGTGACTTCGCTTGCACAGCCGCGCCTAGCAGACGTGTGAAATCCTCTTTATGGGAAGGATTATCGGTGGCCGGTACAGCTGAAGCTTCCACTTCCGCTGTCCTTGATGCGCGTAGTTCGGCGTTAAGGCGCTTTCGCATTTCGACCTGCTTCGGTTGGTTCAGAATATCAGTTATTTCCCATGATGGGATAATAGTGGAGATGCCAGAATTAAGGGATAGATCGTCGGACGCGGCATTGGAAGAAAGACCTTCATCTACCGTCTTGAAATAGCTGCGCAGCACTCCGAGCATCGGATACCTTTGGTCCTCATGCGGCAAAGGAAGTGGTAACACTTTGTCGGCATAGTAACTTCGGGGTGCCAGCAAGTTGGCGAAGACAGGTGAGCCGCTGTGCCCGCCAATAGAGCGACTTTCCATCAAGTAAGCAGTCGTCGGCCCGCGCGCGGTTTCCACTGGCTCAATTGGCATTGCAGCCAAAGTACCAGAGCGCATAACCGGAAGGTTCCTTGCCGCGCCAGAGTGATGAAGAAACAAGCCAGGGTAGAATAATTCCTCCCCGACGCCGATATCGCGTTCAGCTATCTTTTCGCGGCTCCAAAGGTCTTTCGATACGATATGTGCAATATCGAAAACATCGATAGGGAGTGTGGCTGGCATCACGGCAATATCCACGAAGCGCTTTGCTGAATCGGGGTGGTACAGCCAAGCATCGGGCTGTATTTCCTCCGAAACCTCCGCCCCACCAGATTTTTCATTTACCCGAATATGGAGGGGGCGAGTACCGGCGCTGATGACGTTGTGCTGGCATGTCACGATGTACTGGTAGAAGTACTCTTCTTCCTGATGTTGAACGATAAAAGCGGTCCCTACGGGGACGAACCTCTTGTCATCCATGACACCCAAAAAGAGGGCGCATTTGAGCACTCTGTCACTTACGCGCATTCCGACACCCAGCGTTTCAGCAACACTGTACAGCATGAGCGGGCGGCGAAATCCGATAAGCACTTTGGTCCTCAAATCCAGCGTTTGTAATTTTATTGCGTCACAACCTCACTTGGCGTGAGGGGACAAGTACGCCGGATTCATGTGGACAAGGATTAGAGACAGCCCCACAACGCTTGTGCAACACGGCGGTGGGGATACTGTATCTAGTGCCGGGGGGCCTCCTTGAGACCCGTCCCGCCCAACCAGGAGCGAGAGCCATGACACAGGCAAATTGGTCGGAAGACCGGGTCGAGCAGCTCAAGACATTATGGACCGAGGGCCTGTCGGCCAGCCAGATCGCCCGCGCCTTGGGCGGTGTCACCCGCAACGCCGTGATCGGCAAGGTCCACCGGCTGGGCCTGGCCGGCCGCGCCAGCCCGTCCCGCAGCGAACGCCCGCGCCTGCCCATGGCGCCCAAGGTGCCATCCGTCCGCAGCCAGGTCCCCGCCGCCCCGGTGGTGGAGGAAGATCCCCTGACCATGGAAGACGGCAGCCACGCCACCGTCCTGACCATCAGCGACCGCATGTGCCGCTGGCCGATTGGCGATCCCGCGGCGTCGGAATTCCACTTCTGCGGCCACAGCCCCAAGTCCGGCTCGCCCTATTGCGAGGCGCATGCCCGCAAGGCCTACCAGCCGCAACAGGCTCGCCGCGACGTGAAGGACAACAAGGGAAGAATGACGGGGTGAGTTGCGGTTCGCCGTAGGCGAACGAAATGGTCCAGTGGACCATTTCGAGGAACGAACGCCGCGAGCTTGGGCGAGCGGCCGGACCGGCGGTTCCGCTAGGCTGGCACTAGCGTCTGGCGCCGGTGTAATGGCAAAGTCGTCTTCATGACCGTCTACACCTTCTCCGCCCCGCTGCTGAACGGCGAGCATGTCTCGCTGGACAAATGGCGCGGCCGCGTCCTTCTGATCGTCAACACCGCCAGCCATTGCGGCCTGACACCGCAATATGCGGGACTGCAAAAGTTGCATGAAAAGCTGGAAGGCGAAGGACTGACGGTGCTGGGTTTTCCCTGCAACCAGTTCATGTCCCAGGAGCTGGGCAGCGAAAGCGAGATCACCCGCTTCTGCCGCGAGAATTTCGGCGTCACCTTCCCCATGTTCTCGCGGGTGAAGGTCAATGGCGGCAAGGCCCATCCCCTGTTCCGTCACCTCAAGACAAAGAAGCGCGGCTTGCTGGGCACGCCCATGATCAAGTGGAATTTCACCAAGTTCCTGATCGACCGCGAAGGCCATCCCGTGGCGCGCTACGCGCCCAAGATCGTGCCGGAATCTCTGGAAGACCCGATTCGGAAGCTTCTCTGACCCTCATCCGTCATGGCCCGTCCTTACGCTGTCGTTAAGGACTATGCGGGCCATCTATACGGTGAGAGGGTTATGGATGGCCCGGACAAGCCGGGCCATGACGATGGGAGTATTAAGCCGCGCTGGTCGCCGAGGCGCTGGCGGAATCCAGCGAATAGCCGGCCGACCGGACAGTGCGGATGGGATCGGTGGCGCCTTCGATGTTCAGCGCCTTGCGCAGGCGGCCGACATGGACGTCCACGGTGCGCGCCTCGACATAGACGTCGCTGCCCCACACCGCATCCAGCAGCTGTTCGCGGCTGAACACCCGGCCCGGATGCTGGATCAGGTGATCGAGCAGGCGGTATTCGGTGGGACCCAGATGTACTTCGGTGCCGGCGCGGCGCACCCGGTGGGCGGCGCGGTCCATCTCGATATCGCCCACCGCGATCACGTCCTCGGCCAGGCTGGGGCGGATGCGACGCAGCACGGCGCGCAGGCGCGCCAGGAGTTCGGTCATGGAGAAAGGCTTGGTCAGGTAATCATCGGCGCCGGTATCCAGGCCCCGGATGCGGTCGGATTCCTCGCCGCGGGCCGTCAGCATGATGATCGGGACGTTGCGGGTTTCCTGGCGGCCACGCAGGCGGCGGCAGACTTCAATGCCGGAAAGCTGCGGCAGCATCCAGTCCAGCACCACCAGGTCGGGCTGTTCCTCGGCGGCGACCAGCAGGGCTTCCTCCCCATCGCGCGCTTCCAGCACCCGGTAGCCTTCGCGCTCCAGATTGTAGCGCAACAGGGTGACCAGCGCGCCTTCGTCTTCAGCGACCAGAACCGTGGGTTTGCTCATGCGTGGGTCTCGTAGGGGATGGCGGTTTCGCTGGTGGTGTCCGCCTTGGGGCGGCTGTTGGCGAGATGGCCGGCGCGCACCATGTGGTACACGACCTCGGCGATGTTGGTGCAATGGTCGCCGCAGCGTTCGATATTCTTGGCGACGAACAACAGATGCGTGCCCATGCCGATGGTGCGCGGATCTTCCATCATGTAGGTCAACAGCTCGCGGAATAGGCTGTTGTAAATCTCGTCGATCTCGCCATCGCGATTCCACACCGCTTCTGCTTCCTCGGCATTGCGGCTAGAAAACGCATCCAGCACCTGCTTGAGCTGGTTCTGCGCCGCCTTGCCCATGCGGGCGAGGGACTGGGTCAGGCGGATCGGGGGTTCGCGGTTCAGCACCATGGCGCGCTTGGCGATGTTCTTGGCCAGATCGCCGATGCGTTCCAGTTCCGCCGCCGTCTTGATCGCAGCCAGGGTCTCGCGCAGGTCCACCGCCATGGGCTGGCGCAGGGCCAGCAGCTTCAGGGCGCGTTCTTCGATTTCAACCTGGATTTCGTCGATGCGGGCATCGCCGCCCACGGCGCGTTCCGCCGCGGTCGAGTCGCGCCGGGCAATGGCCTCGATAGCGGAGGCGAGCTGGGCTTCGGCCAGGCCCCCCATCTGGGCGACCAGCGCGGACAGGGCTTCCAACTGTTCCCCAAAGGACTTGACGGTATGCTCGGTCATCGCGCGGTTTCCATCTGGTGTGATGTCCGCTTAAGCGGTTCACGCCACTCCTATGCGACTGTTTTATAACATTTCCGTGACAGGCTCGGGAGCAGGCGCTTTTACTGGGATTTCCGCAGGCGCGGCCGGCAAAATGACTGTGAATGTGCTGCCCTCGCCCAGCTTGCTCTCGATGCTGAGCCGGCCTTGGTGGCGGTTAACGATATGCTTGACGATGGCCAGGCCCAGCCCCGTGCCGCCCCGTTCGCGGGAGCGTTTGACGTCCACCCGGTAGAATCGCTCGGTCAGGCGAGGGATGGCGCCGGGGGCGATGCCCTCACCATCATCGCGCACCGCCGCAAAGACCTGGCCGTCCGCGCCTTGCCCGATCGTGACCGAAACCTCGCCATTCTCGCGGCCATACTTGATGGCGTTGTGGATCAGGTTCTGGAACAGCTGTACCAACTCGTCCTGGTCGCCCATGACGTCGGAAACGCTGGCTTCCGCTGCCACCGCCACGGTGATGCCGTCCTGGGCGGCCAGTGGCTTGAGCGCGGCCGCCGCCTGGCGCACCACGCTTTCCAGTCCCACCCGTCCTTCCGGCTTCACATGCTCGTTCATCTCGATGCGGGTCAGCGACAACAGGTCGTTGATCAGCCGGCGCATGCGGGCGGTTTCGGTCGCCATGATTTCCAGGAACTGTTCGCGCGCGTCCGGATCGTCCTTGGCATGGCCGCGCAGGGTCTCGATGAAGCCGGTGACCGCCGCCAGCGGGGTGCGCAGCTCATGGCTGGCATTGGCGACGAAGTCGGCGCGCATCTGCTCGCTGCGGCGCACGGTGGTGAGATCATGCAGCAGCAGAACCGTCACCGGCGGCGCCACGCTGATGCGCGCGGCATAGGCCTGGAAATGCCGCTCCACCGGCACCGGCAGGGTGAAGGGCACATCGGAGGATTCGCCGCGACCGGCGCCGGCGATTGCCGCCAGCACTTCGGGATTGCGCAGCACCGAGGAGGCGCGCTTGCGGTCCAGCCCCGGACCCAGAACCTCGCGCATGGAATGATTGACGAACAGCACCCGCTCATCGTCATCCAGCAGCATCACCGGCATGGGCAATCTTTCGAGCAGCAGCCGGGTCAGGGGCGGCAGCAGCGCCAGGGGTTCGTCCGGATCCTGTTCGACGGACCGCAGGATCGGTTCCTGGAAGGTGATGAACTGGACGATCAGCACGGCCGCCAGGCCCAAAGCCACCAGGCCCCAGAACAGGCCGGGGCCCGCGAACACCACCGCCGCACCGCCCGCGATCATGCCGATGACAAGAGGCCAGGCATGGCCACGCAGGCGTGCGAGCGATTCCACCATCGGCCCATCATAGCCCCGATTGCGACGATCCGGTAACGCCGCCAGAGGCTTGCCGTCCGCCCGATTATCCGTAGGCATACAAAAGTGTCTCTGCCGGGCCACCCTGCCCGGCAAAAAGCCGTCATAGGTCCGCAAGGGATTGGAGTTAACGGCGGAAACGCGGCGCCCCTGCCTGTTCAAAGGGCCCCAACATGGACGGCAATGAATTGGTCGTAGACATGCTGTCGCGGCCCTAGTCGAGCCTGGAGCGTCCGCGCTTGATCTCGGCGCGATGCTTCTTGCCATCCAGGCGTTTCTTCTTGCTGGACCTGGGCACTTTGGTTGGTCGGCGCACGGGTTTGGGCGTGGCAGCCTCGCGGATGATCTTCACCAGCCGTTCGCGCGCATCGGCGCGATTGCGTTCCTGTTCGCGAAAGCGCTGGGCGGTGATCACCAGCACGCCATCGCGCGTCAGTCTGGTTCCGCGCAGCAGGGCCTGACGCGCCGTCTCGGTCAGGCTGGCGGCGGTGGCGACATTGAAGCGCAGCTGCACCGCGCTGGACACCTTGTTGACGTTCTGTCCGCCGGGCCCGGAACTGCGGATAAAGCTTTCCTCCAGTTCGGTGTCGGGAATGGTGATGCGGTGCGTGACGAAAAGACTCATGCGCCGAACAACCGGCGCAACACGCTCTTGATCAGCTTGCCGCCTTCATTGCGCGGCAACAGGTCCTGGCTGATCCGCACCCGCGCCGGCACCTTGAAGGCGGCAAGGCGCGCGGCGGCAAATTCCCTGATCTCGCCTTCGCTGAGATCTGCCCCCGGACGCGTCTGGATCAAGGCGGCGGGCACCTCGCCCAGAATGGGATGCGGCAGGCCGATCAGCGCGGCATCGGCCACTGCCGGATGCTGGATCAGGATATTCTCCACCTCGATGCAGTAAATATTCTCGCCGCCGCGGATCAGCATGTCCTCGCCGCGATCCAGGATGGTGCAGAAGCCTTCTTCATCCAGCATGGCGACGTCGCCGGTCTTCAGCCAGCCATTGCGGAAGGCAGCAGCGGTCGCTTCGGCGCGGTTCCAGTAACCCTTTGCGATATTGGGCCCGAAGGCCCAAAGCTCGCCCGCCGTGCCGGGCGGCTGCTCCATGCCGTCCTTCATGATCTTCAAGCGGCTGACCGGCAGCGCGGGACCGCAGCTTGCGGGGCGGTACAGATACTCTTCCGCCGAATGGGTGGTGCAGGTGGCGGAGGTTTCGGTCATGCCCCAGCCCTGTCCCGGCATGGCGCCCAGGGACTCGCGAATGCGTGCCGCCAGCGACGGCGGTGATGGCGCGCCGCCGAAGTTGACCAATTCCAGCGAGGAAAGATCGCGTCCCCCGGCCTGCTCCAGCAGCGCCAACGGCACGGCAGGGACCCCGCCCGCGACCGTCACGCCTTCGCGCTCGATCAGGCCCAGGGCTTCGGCTGGCTCGAACTTGCGCATCAGCACCAGCTTGTTGCCCGCCACCATATTGGGCAGCAGCACCGACAAGCTGCCGATGACATGAAAGAACGGCACGGCCAGAAGGGTGATGCGTTGTTTTTGTTTGACCCCCTCCGGTTCCGACTTGCCTCTACGCAACGCGTTGCGTGCCTCAGAGAAGGGCGCGGCGAAAATATTTGTGGTCAGCGAACGATGAGTACCCAGCGCGCCCTTGGGCGCGCCGGTGGTACCGGAGGTATAGAAGATGGTGGCGTCGTCTTCCGGCGCGAGCGCCACATCCGGCATCGCGCGTTCCGGCAAAGCCTGCCAATGGTCGGGCGCTCCGATCACGTCTTCCAGCACCGTCACGCCGGGCGGAGGATTGGCGGCGCGGGTGACGAAAACTTGCGCCGGCGGCAGATCCACCAGCCGCGCCAAGCGCTCGGCATCGGCAAAGACAAACCGGGCGCCGGAATCCAGGATGGCATAGGCCAGTTCGGTGCCGGTCCACCAGGCATTGAGCGGCACCACGATGGCGCCGGCCAGCAAAGCCCCCATGAACACCGCCGGCCATTCCGGCAGGTTGCGCATCACCAGCACCACGCGATCGCCCTTCTTCAAGCCGCGTTCGGTCAGCAGCGCTGAGGCGGCCAGACCTGCGCGGGCAAAACCGTCATAGGTGATGCGCTCTTGCTGATAGACCAGGAATTCGCGTGCGCCATGAGCCATCGCCCGCGCGAAGGCCTCGGCGGCGGTAGCGGGGACATGCTTCCAGACCGGCATCTCAACACCGCGCACCATTGCGGGCACGGTTTCGAACGGCGCACCCGGCGCGGTCAGGCGCCCGTGCGCCTCGTCCAGCGTCAGGTGCGGCCAGTTTTTGGACCTGTCATTCATCACGGGGCTTAGTATAACCGCAGACATGACAAGGCCATCGGGTTTTTCCGACGAAAGACTGGCGCGCATTCCGCGACTTCTGGAAGGCCAGATCGCGGCCGGCGCGCTGCCCGGCGCCCTGACCCTGATCTGGCGGCGCGGGGGCCTTGTATACACGAGCTTGCTTGGGTTCATGGACCTGGCGCGCGGCACGCCGTTGCGCGAGGACACGATCTTCCGGCTTTATTCCATGACCAAGCCGGTCACCAGCGTGGCGCTGCTAATGCTGCTGGAACAGGGCAAGATCGCGTTGGACGATCCAGTGGCGCGGTTCATTCCTGAGTTCACCGATCTCAAACTGGCCGATGGCAGTGCCCCGGCGCGGGCCATGACGGTCAGGGACCTGATGCGCCACACTTCCGGCCTCACCTATGGCTTCCACAACCGCACGCCGATAGATGCCGCCTATCGGCGGTTGCGCATCTCGGCGATGGATACGCCAGGCGGGTTGCGGACGATGATTGCGCAGCTGGCGAGCCTGCCGCTGGAATATTCCCCGGGCGAACACTGGATTTATTCGGTGGCGACCGATGTGCTGGGATACATCGTGCAGATCGCGTCCGGCCAGGGTTACGCCGATTTCGTGCGGCAGCACATCTTGGCGCCGCTGAAGATGACGGACAGTGATTTCGTGGTGCCGCCGGCCAGCCAAGACCGCCTCGCCGCCTGTTATGTCCAGGGCAAGAGCGGGCTGGAATTGTTCGACGCCTATCCCAACGCCAACTACTTCGTGCCGCCCAGTCTGGAATCCGGCGGCGGCGGGTTGGCGGGCACCGCTGCCGATTATCTGCGCTTCAGCCGCATGCTGCTGAACAAGGGCGCGTTGGACGGCGTGCGGCTGCTCAGATCCGAAACCGTCCAAATGATGACCCGCAACCAGTTGCCCGACGGCAAAGAGATCGCCGACCTGTCGCCCGCCGCCGATGCCTTCAACGAAAGCGGCTATCGCGGCATCGGTTTCGGGCTTGGGGTGGCGGTGACCCTGGATCCGGCGCGGGTCGGCATTCCGGGCTCGGCCGGCGAGTTTGCCTGGGGCGGCATGGCCTCCACCGCCTTCTTTGTTGATCCCGCCGAGGACTTGGCCGTGATATTCATGACCCAGGTGATCACCGACACCGGCAGCCGCGTGAAGCTGCGCCGCGACTTGCGCACCCTGATCTATGAGGCCATGACGGACCGCAATGCTTGAGACACTGCCCATTGCGAGCTGGACCGGACCCTACGCCCCGGAGGTGAAGGCCCGCGCCGTCGAAGCGCTGGAAAATGGCGGAGTGCTGTTTTTTCCCAATCTGCCTTTCCAGTTGAGCGAAAAGGAAAAGTCGTTCCTGGACGCCGGCGTTTCGGATGGCAAGGCCAAGAACATCAGCCGCGATCCCGACGGCACACTGCAATCCACCTCCCTGACCGGCAAGCGCGCCCAGGCGCTGGGGGCGATGATGGGCCGCTTTGCGGACAGCACCTCGTCGCTGATTGGCGATCTGCTGCCCTACCGCGAGATCGAGCGTGCCCGCACATCGTATCGTCCCGTCCAGGTGAAAGGCCGCAGCCAGTCCAAGATCAGCGACGACCGGCTGCTGCACATCGACGCCTTTCCGTCCCGTCCCATGCGGGGACGGCGCATTTTGCGATTCTTCGCCAATGTCGCGCCGTCCTCGCCGCGCCACTGGCATGTCGGCCAGCCGTTCGAGGATTTCGCCAAAAGCTTCCTGCCGCGAATCGGCCCGGACCTGCCCGGCAAGTCCTGGCTCTATGAGAAGCTGGGCGTCACCCGCGGACGGCGCAGCCGATATGACGAACTGATGCTGTCGCTGCATGACACGGCCAAGCTGGACGATAATTTCCAGAAGAACAGCCCGCACCAAAAGGTGGATTTCCCGCCCGGCTGCTGCTGGCTGGTCTTCACCGACATGGTGCTGCATGCCGCACTGGGCGGAGAGTTCGCGCTGGAGCAGACTTTCCATCTCGACATCGATCAGATGGCCGAGCCCGCGCGCGCACCCATCAAGGTGCTGGAACGGTTGAGCGGAAAGGCTCTCGCCTAACCCAGGCGCAAAATGGAGGCGCGGGACTTTTCATAGCCCGGGCCACCGGCGCTGGCGGCAAAACCGGCGCGGCCCGGCGTTTCATTCTCGCCCAGCAGCAGCAGCCCGTCCGGCGCCATGGTGTCGGCGATCCGGTCCAGCACATCCAGCCGCGTCGCGATGTCGAAATACATCAGCACATTGCGGCAAAAAACGATGTCCATTTCGTCCAGCCAGCCGAAGGAATCCAGAAGGTTGAAGCGCTTGAACGTCACCATGCGGCGCAAGGCAGCATCCACCGCCCATTCGGAACGCTCGCGGCGGAAATAGCGCATGGCATGGGGATCAAGGCCACGCTCGATCTCGCAAGACGCATAGCGGCCGGCTTCGGCGCGCGCGATGGCCTCTCCCGACAGGTCGGTGGCGATCAGATCGATATTCCAGCCGTCGCGGACCAGCCCCATGTCGGTCAGCAGGATGGCGATGGAATAGACTTCCTGGCCCGCGGCACAGGCGGCCGACCAGATGCGCAACCGCTTGTCCCGTCCCCGCGCCTCCACCAGGCGCGGCAGCACATCTTCGCGAAGTTTGCGAAACAGCGCCGCATCGCGAAAGAAGCTGCTTTCATTGACGGTCATGGCCTCGGTCACCGCGTCCGCCAGCGCCTCGCGCCCCAGCCGCAATTCGCCGATCAGGCCCGCCATGTCCTTGAAGTCGAAGCGGCGCATCACCGGCGTCAGGCGTCGGTTGGCCAGCGCTTTCTTGTCCGGAGTCAGAGACAGGCCGGAGCGGCGGCGCAGCAAACGGGCGAGAAAGGCAAAATCGTCGGGCGCCATGCCGGCCGCTCTTCTGATCGTTATGGGGCGGTGACGCCGATATCGGCGAGCTTGGCGCGCACACCCGCGCTGTCGAACGGCTTCATGACATATTCATTAGCGCCCGCCGCCATGGCGCTGGCGATCTCGGCGGGATCGCTTTCGGTGGTGCAGAACAGGATCACCGGATGGCCGCCGGCCTGCTGGCCGCGCACGCTCTTGATGAATTCCAGGCCCTTCATGGTGGGCAGGTTCCAATCCAGGAAAATCAAGTCGGGCATTTTTTCGTGGCAAGCGCGCAGACCCGCCATGCCGTCTTCGGCTTCTTCCACGGAATATTGCAGCTCTTCCATGATGCGGCGCGCGACCGTGCGTATCACGCGACTGTCATCCACGACCAGGCAATGTTTCATGGCTGACGCCCCGGAAAGCCCCGAAAATGGCGGCTTGAGTGCGAAAATCTACGCCCGCACGGTAAAGATTGGCTTACTGCCCGGTAATTGACGATACGTCAGCCGGCCATCAATTCCACGGCGCCATCCAGTGGCGTGATGGTCAGGGCGGCATTGACGGTGCGCGACAGCTTGTGGGTCAGGAAGGGCTGCACGTGGCGGGCGTCCACATTCAGCGCCTTGCCCTTCAGGGCGTGGTCCACGTCCTCGGTGACGCGGGCGTTCAGGCCCTGGGCGCGGATATGAAATGAGGGCGCCGCAGGATCGGCGCCGGCGTCCACCGTCACCATGCCGCCGCGCGGCAGGCAATCGGCGGCCAGGAGCGTGGCGTTCATCAGCAGCTTGGCCCAGTCCTTGGCCCAATAAAGCCGCGGCACATTCCAGGTCAGCTGCACCTTGCCGCCTTCCAGCAGGCCCGTCGTCAGGCGGCCGATCTCGCCCAGATCCAATTCGGCGCCCGCGGAACCGGCGGCGCCGAATGCGATGCGCATGAACTGAATGCGGGCCAGCGCCTGGTCGGCGCTCATGGTCACCAGCTTGATGGCGTCGGCGCGCATGGCAGGGTCGCGCTCGTCTTCCAGCACTTCCATACCGTTGACCACGGCACCCAAAGGCCCGACAAGGTCGTGACAAACGCGGCTTACCATCAGGGCGGCAAATTCAATCTCGGTCATGTGCGACTCAATGCGGCCTTACTGGTTAGCAATTGGTTAACTTGCCGAAGGCTCTTAAGGAATTCTTAACATGAGCGCAACGCTCTCCCCTCACCTGGCAACGCTTGTGCGCATCGCCCAGGCAGCCGGCGTGGTGGTCATGCGCCATTACGAGGCCGGATGTGACGCGCGGGTGAAGGCAGACCGCTCGCCGGTGACCGACGCTGACGAAGAAGCCGAGAAACTCATTCTGGCGGAACTCGCCACCGCCTTCCCCGGCGTGCCGGTGGTGGCGGAAGAGGAAGCCGCGGCGGGCCGGATCGCGGCGGTGGGATCGCGCTTTTTCCTGGTGGACCCGGTGGACGGCACCAAGGAGTTCGTCAAGCGCGGCGGCGAATTCACCGTGAACATCGGCGAGATCGTGGACGGCGCACCGGTCTCGGGCGTGGTGTTCGCGCCCGCCATCGGGCGGCTGTTCGTGGGCGCCGTGGGCGAAGGCGCTTTTGAAATTTCAAACGGCCGGAGCATTGGCGAAAGCCAGAGCGACCAAAATAAAGTGCGCGCCATCGTGGCGCGCGCGCCCGCCGATGACGGGCTGGTGGCGGTATCCAGCCGCTCGCATCCGGACGCCAAGACCGACGCATTGCTGAAAACATTGCCAATCAAGGGCCAAACCCATGCCGGATCCTCGCTGAAATTCTGCCTGGTGGCGACGGGCGAGGCCGACATCTATCCCCGCGCCGGCCAGACGATGGAATGGGACACGGCGGCGGGCGATGCGGTGCTGCGCGCCGCGGGCGGGCGCATGACCGATTGGGGCGGCGCGCCGTTCGTCTATGGCAAGCCCGAATTCCGCAACACCGCCTTCATCGCGCGCGGCAGGTAGCGCTATTGGTCCATGTCGTGGCGGGAGGAGTAGAACACCAGCGCCATCAACCCCGCGCCCAGGCCGATGGTGACCACGATCCCCAGGACCAGGAAGGTCCAGCCCCAGCCGCTCATCTGGACCCCCGCCATGGCGGTCCAGACCTTCACCGCATACCAGAGCGAGACGCAGAAAAAACCGGCCAGCACGCCCAAGGCGATCCAGCCCGCCGCCGAAAGCGGCGTTTTGCTGTCGTTCTGCGGGTCCGTTTCCATCCTGTCGGCCAAATCCTAGACCCATTGCGGGTATAAAAAAGCCCCAATTTGCGTAAAGATTCGCCGTGGCTGGGCAAGTGATTCGGCGCCTTCGCGGGAGCGGGAGCGCCCAACGTAAAGTCGAAGGATGCGTCGCATGGACCGCAAGAAATTCATCACCGGACTGGTGGCGCTGGGCGCCGCGCCCGCGGCGGCGGGTTCGCTGCTGTCGATCCTGCCGGCGAACGCCGCCGACAGCCAGAATGCGCCGGAAGCCAAGGACCGCGCCTCCACCCTCGAATACACCGCCGACGAAATCACCGAGGCCGGCGCCAACTTCTTCGGCATCACCACGGAGGCGATGGCCAAGGGCGTGCAGCGCGTGTTCGAAGAACAGGGCCGCCCGGATGCCTACATCAAGGGCGATGAGGGCGGCGGCGCTTTCGTGGTGGGCTTCCGCTATGGTTCGGGCTGGCTGATCCGCAAGACCAGCGAGCCGCAGCAGGTCTATTGGCGGGGCCCCTCGGTCGGGTTCGATGCCGGCGCCAATGCCTCCAAATGCTTCACCCTGATCTACAATCTGCGCGAGGACCGGCGGCTGTTCCAGCGCTATCCCGGCGTGGAAGGCAGCTTCTATGTCGTGGCGGGCTTGGGGGTCAATTACATGCGCAGCGGCGGCGTCACCTTGGCGCCGATGCGCACCGGCGTCGGCCTGCGCGCCGGCGTGAATGCGCATTACCAGGTCTATTCCGACCGCCGGGACTGGTTTCCTCTTTGAGAGAGCGGCCGATCGCGCTGCCGGCCCTGGCGCTGGGCGCTTTCGCACTCGGGGCCTTTGCCGTTGGCGCGCTGGCGACCGGCGCCGTCGCCATCGGCCGCCTGGCCGTGAAGCGCGCCGTGATCAAACGGCTGGAAATAGACGAACTGGTCGTGCGCCGGATACGGCGCGTTCCAAAGCAGTAGCGCAGGACGCTACCGCCCTCGCCCGCTATGCGGGCTCGAAGCGGGCCAACTTTTTCTAAGCTCGCTACGCTCGCAAAGAAAAGCTAGACCAAAGAACCGCGGCTAAGCCGTAGCTTCTTCAGTCTTGCTGTCCACATTGCCGCCGCCGACGGCGGGCATATAGAGCAGCAGCATGGCCGCGACATAGGTGGACGAGAAGGTGCCCACCACGATGCCGAACAGGATCGCGACGCTGAAGTTGAACAACACCGGCCCGCCGAACAGAAGCGGGATCACCGACAAGGCGGTGGCCGCGGAAACCAGGGTGGTGCGGGTGGCGATCTGGTTGGTGGAAAGGTTGATCATGTCGATCAGCGACATGCGCTTGTACTTGCGGCGATTCTCACGGATTCGATCGAACACCACCACCGTGTCATTGATCGAATAGCCCGCCAGCAGCAGCAGCGAGGCCACGGTGTTGATGTTGAAATCCAGTCCCACCACCGAGAAGAATCCCGCCGTGACCAGGACGTCATGGCCGGTGGCGATCAGCGCGCCGATGCCATACTGCCACTCAAAGCGCACCGCGACATAGATCGAGATCATCGCCACCGCCAGGATGGTGGCCAGGATGCCGTCATTCAAAAGCTCGCCCGAGACCTTGGGACCGACCACTTCGGTGCTGCGATACTGGACGGAGGATCCCAGCTTGCCCTTGATGGCGCTGACCACTTCCTGGTCGGCGACGTTCTGGTCGACGCCCGCCTTGATGTCCTTGGGCTGGACGCGGATCATCACGCAGCTGTTGACCGGATGATCGCAATCGCCGCCGCCGTTATATTGCAGCTGGGATTCCGGAAAGCCCAGCGCATCCACATCAGACCGCATCTTGCCGATATCAATCACCTGGGCCGACTTCACCTGCATCAGCACCCCGCCGGTAAAATCGATGCCCAGGTTGAAGCCGTGCCAGAAGATGGAAATCAGCGAGATGACCAGCAGCAGCCCGTCAATGCCGAAAGCCGCAAAGCGGTATTTGACGAAATTGACGTTGGTCGTTTCGGGAATAAACCGCAGCAACGGCATGGCAGGACACTCTTTGGTCGGGAAAACCGGGCGAACCTACAGGGGGGCGCTCCCCCAAACAAGCGGTGTCCAAAACTGGCCTAAACGTCCCGTTCTGCTAGAGTTTCGCCCGAAAATATGGGGGAATGCTCATGACCAAGACCTTGCTCACCAATGCCCTGCTGGCGGCCCTGCCCGCCGCGGTACTCCCCTTAACGGCTTGGGCCCAGACGCCGGCGCCGGTGATCGACAATGCGCGGGTCACGGTGCGTGATGTGCCGCTGGAGCCGGGCAAGCCGGCACCGGCCATCGCCCATGCCGGCGACTACATCATCCTCTACCGCACCGGCGGCCGCATCCAGGGCAGCAACGGACGGGTGGCGCGCCACGCCGACGGCAGCGCGGTGTGGGGCCATGGCGGCACCACCAGCGATACGGCGGTGGGCGCGCCGGCGTATGAGATCATCGTCGAGATCAAGGACGCAGCCTCCAACACCGTGCCCAACACCACCGGTCTGCCGCCGGCCTTCCCGCGGCCCGGCTCGAAGAAGGTGTTCGAGAACGGCAAGGTGCGGGTGTGGAATTATGCCTGGGTGCCGGGCCAGCCCACCGCCATGCACTTCCACGATACCGAAGTGGTGGTGACCTATCTGCAGGACGGCGACGTCGCCTTTAATATTAATTACTGCTAGACCCAGTTG
>JACCXK010000189.1 GCA_013697055.1 Alphaproteobacteria bacterium | reverse complement strand
GTTACGAGCAGCAGGGCAACATTATCGCGCTGTTTGCCGATGCCAATACCGATCGCCGCCTGATCCCCGGCCTGATCGACTGGGAAATCCCGGTGACCTGGTTCCAGGCCTTCAATCCCTTCATCATCTTCGCCTTCACACCCTTCCTGCTGGCGCTGTGGACGCGACAGGCGCGCGCGCTGCGCGAGCCCAACTCCATGAACAAAATCCTTTATGGCTGCCTGATGCTGACCTTGTCCTATGTGGTCATCGCCTATGCCTCCTGGCAGGGCGGCGCCGGCAAGATCAGCTGGCTGTGGTTGCTGCTCTATTTCGTCATTATCACCACCGGCGAAATCTATTCCTCGCCCATCAGCCAGTCCTTGTATTCCAAGGTGGCGCCGCTGCGCATGGCCTCGCTGATGATCGCGGTCAATTTCCTGCCCAACTTTATCGGCGGCGGGTTTATACAGGGCTGGCTGGGCACCTTCTGGGAAGACATGAGCCATCCCGCCTTTTTTCTGATGATCGCCGGCATCGGACTGGTATCGGCGCTGATGATCTGGGTGATGGAAAAGCCGCTGCGGCCTTACCTGCAGAAATCCCATGACTGACGAGAAGGACAGACCGGAGACACGCGCCATCACCGCCGGACGGATGAGCGATACGCATTTCGGCGCGGTCAATACACCGGTCTACCGAGCCTCCACCATTCTTTATCCCGACATGGCGGCCATCAAGGCCAACAAGCAGCCTTACACCTATGGCCGCCGCGGCACGCCCAGCACGCAAAGCTTCGATGACGCCATTTCCGACCTGGAAGGCGCTGCGCGTACCTGCACCGTGACTTCGGGCATCCAGGCCATTGGGTTGGCCATCCTGTCGGTGTGCGGTGCGGGCGATCATCTGTTGATGGTGGACAGTTGCTATGAGCCCAGCCGCATCCTGTGCGACCGCACCCTCAAGCGCTTCGGCATCGAAACCACCTATTATGCCCCCGGCGACGACATCGCCGCGCACCTGAAGCCCAACACCAAGGCGGTGTTCTGCGAAGCCCCGGGCTCCCTGACCTTCGAGATGCAGGATATCCCCGCGATCGCCAAGGCGGCCCACGCGCATAACAATGGAAGTGGGGGCGCCTCGGTGCTGATGGACAATACCTGGGCAACGCCGCTGTTTTTCCAGCCGCTGAAACACGGCGTCGATCTCTCCATCCAAGCCGCCACAAAATATATCGGCGGCCATGCCGATGTGATGCTGGGCTATGTCGCCGCCAATGCGCGCCATGCCGCCAGGCTGCACCAGGTCCATGGCGATCTGGGCCTGTTCGCCAGCGGCGATGACTGTTTCCTGGGATTGCGGGGCCTTCGCACCCTGGCGGTCCGGCTGGCGCGTCACCAGGAGACCGGCCTCACCCTGGCCCGCTGGCTGCAAGGCCGACCCGAGGTCGCCCGCATCCTGCACCCGGGCCTTTCCAGCGATCCGGGTCACACACTATGGAAACGCGATTTTTCCGGCGCCTGCGGGCTCTTCGGGGTCATTCTTCAACCGGCGTCTGAAGCGGCAGTGGCCGCCTTTGTGGACGGGTTGCAGCATTTCGGGATCGGCTATTCCTGGGGCGGGTTTGAAAGCCTGATCGTTCCGGCCCATATCAAGCGGACGGCCAAGCCCTTCGCGGCCGAGGGGCCGGTCCTTCGAATCCATGCCGGGCTGGAAGATGCCGGCGACCTGATTGCCGACCTGGAGCAAGGCCTGGCCCGCATGAAAGACGCGTCGTGACCGATACCCTCACCCATGCCGACTTCGTTTCGACGGTGAAATTCGACGACAAGGGCCTCGTCCCGGTGATCGCCCAGAGCAAGGCGACCGGCGAAGTCTTGATGTTTGCCTGGATGAACCGGAACACGCTGGAAATGACCCTGGCCACCGGCCGGGTGACCTATTGGTCCCGTTCCCGCCAGTCAGTCTGGACCAAGGGCGAGACCAGCGGACACCACCAGCACCTGGTCGAGGCCTATGTGGACTGCGATGGCGACGTGCTTTTGCTCAAGGTGGACCAGATGGGACCGGCCTGCCACACCGGGGCGCCCTCCTGCTTTTTCAGGAAGTTAGACTGACGCCAAACCGGATTCCGCGGGTTATAGTCCCTCCCGGAGTCAGCATGACAGAACAGCCGATAACATCAGCAGCAACGCCGAGGGTCCCCAAGCCCGACGTCCTGACGCCCAAATTCCAGGCGGCGGTGATCGCCGGCGTGATCGTGGCCGCGCTCTATTTCGGCCGTCCGGTGCTGATGCCATTGGCGCTGTCGGTGCTGATGTCCTTCGCCATGGCGCCGCTGGTCGGGCTGTTCAAGCGACTGCGGCTGGGCAATGGCCCCGCGGTGATGATTAG
This sequence comes from Alphaproteobacteria bacterium, assembly GCA_013697055.1. GTDB lineage: Bacteria > Pseudomonadota > Alphaproteobacteria > Micropepsales > Micropepsaceae > Rhizomicrobium. Next base: position 2,440 of record JACCXK010000189.1, on the reverse strand, counting down.
CCTGGTGCTGGCGGTGATGGTGGTGGGGTCGCTGGGCGTCTTCATGGGCTCGCAACTCGCCAAGCTGGCGGCCGACCTGCCGCACTACCAGACCAACCTGGGACAGAAGATTCATTCGGTGATGGGCGGCGCCACCCACAACGACACCATCACCCGGCTGAACCAGACAGTCGAAAACCTGGCCGACCAGATCACCGGCGGAAAACAGGAAGAAGCCAACGCCGCCGCGCCCGGCCAGATCAAGCCGATCCCGGTGGTGATCCAGCGCACCTCGCAGGCACCCTGGGCGGTGGCCGGTGCGGTGCTGGGACCGCTGTTGGAGCCTTTGGAAATGGCGGCGCTGGTGCTGATCTTCGCCAGCTTCATCCTGTTGCAGAAAGACGATCTGCGAGACCGCTTCATTCGGCTGGCGGGATCGCGCGACATGCAGCGCACCACCGTGGCGCTGGACGAAGCCGCCAGCCGCTTGTCGCGCTATCTGTTCCTGCAGACCCTGATCAACACCTGTTTCGGCATTGCGATCGGCATCGGGCTGTGGCTGATCGGCATTCCCAATTCCGGCCTGTGGGCGCTGATGGCCGCGCTGTTGCGCTTCGTGCCCTTTCTCGGCGTGCCGCTGGCCTTCCTGTTTCCCTTCACCTTGGCGCTGGCGGTCGATCCGGGCTGGACCAAGATGGTGTGGGTCCTGGTGCTCTATGGCGGCATCGAGCCAGTGATCGGCCAGGGCATCGAGCCGGTTCTGTACGGCCGCAGCATGGGCCTGTCGGCGGTTGCGGTGGTGGTTGCGACGGTGTTCTGGACCTGGCTGTGGGGACCGGTGGGCCTCTTGCTCTCCACGCCGCTTACCATGTGCTTTGTGGTGTTCTCGCGCCATGTCGAAAGCCTGAAGTTCCTGGACGTGATGCTGGGCAACCAGCCGGCCCTGCGCTTCGAGGAGAGCCTGTATCTGCGCATGCTGGCCGAGGACCCGGATGAAGCCGCCAACGAGGCCGAAAGCTTCCTGCAGGCCAATTCGCTGTCGGGCTATTACGACGAAGTGGCGGCGCGCGCCCTGATGCTGGCGCAAAACGACGTCAACCGCGGCGTGCTGGATCCCTTGCGCCAGGCCCGCATCCGCGACGCCATCAAAGGCTTGATCGTCAACCTGACCGAGCGCCGGGATGAAATGGCCGACGCCGGCAGCGATCTGCCCGACAGTTGGCGCGAGTCCGAGCCGGTGCTGTGCGTCGCCGGGCGCGGCCCCCTGGATGAAGCCGCAGCCCTGCTCCTGGTGGACATGCTGAGCAAATACGGCATCGGCGCGCGGGTGGTGTCGTCGGACGACACCTCCCCCACCAGCATCCGGGAACTGGACTGTACCGGGGTGCAGATGACCTGCGTGTCGTATCTGGAGCCCGGCACCTTCAAGAATGCCCGCTACCAGGTGCGGCGTTTACGCAAGCGCATGCCGGGGGTACCGGTCATGGCGCTGTTCTGGGGCCTGGCGGGCGACAATTCGCGCTTCCTGGACGGCATCGAGGCGACGGAGTGCGATATCGTCACCACCGGGCTCAAGGAGACGGTGCAGCATATCCTTACCTTCGCCAAGCGCGCCGGCGCGCCGCCCCAATATGACTATCTGGCGGCCAGTGAGTAACGCATCGGACTATGGCGTGCTGCTGACCACGGCCCCGTCGCGCGACGAGGCCGCGAAAATCGCCAGGCTGCTGATCGAGGAAAAGCTGGCGGCCTGCGTGCAGATACTGCCCATCGAGAGCTTCTATGTCTGGGAGGGCAAGACCCGGAACGAGGCCGAAGTGCTGCTGCTGGCCAAGACCCGCACCGCCTTGTTCGAACCGGCCATCGCGCGCATCCGGCAAGTGCATTCCTACAGCGTGCCGGAAGTTGTCGGCACGCAGTTCCTGGCGGGCTCGCAGCCCTATCTGGACTGGATCTCCGAGGCTACGGCGCCGGCGTAACTACCGCTGCAGGATCCCAATCATTCGGTTTGCGAAACTCAGGCGCTCCGCCACCACTCTGGCGATATAGCCCAGCAACGCCTGGCTGAGGGCGGGATTGTCACGCTGCAATCCGTCAAACGCGCTGGTGCGGAGCTCATAGAGCAGACTTGGCCGTTCGGCCCGAATGGTGGCGCTGCGCGGACGCCGCGCGATCAGCCCCATTTCGCCGATGATGGTGCGCCGGCCCAGGCTGCGCACGCGCACGCCCTGTCCCTGGTTCTCCTTGGCGCCCTGGTCCACGATGACGCCGATACGCCCTTCCAGGATGAAATGCATGCTGTCCGCGGCGTCGCCCTGGCGCGCAATAACTTCACCGTCTGCGACATCGCGGCGGATGCAATGGCGCGCCAGCGCCTCGGCATGGCCGGCATCACCCAGAGCTTCGGCCAGCCAGTCTTCCAGCGAAGCCAGGTCGTCCACCTTGGGACGATGTCCCAGGA
>JACCXK010000094.1 GCA_013697055.1 Alphaproteobacteria bacterium | reverse complement strand
GGTGAGCACCATCTGCGCCCCCGCTTCGTCGGCAGCGTCCTTGATCTGGGAAAAACTGTAGCTGGCCGAGGAATCCAGTCCCGTCACCAGCCGGAAATCGAACAGCAGGGAGCGGCAATCGTGGCATGTGGCCAGAAGCTGCTTGACCTTTTCCTGCAACCGGCTGGCGGAGCCGAAGAACAGATAGCTCTGCAGCGCCATGCCCTGGATTTCGCCGCCATGGCGGGCCAGGAGCGCCATGTCGCCGGCGCTGCGGTCCAGCGCGCTGCGATATTCGGTGCCGTCAAAGCCGAACTTGATGACGCTGACGCGGGCAGCGCTGAAGGCGAAGGTGGAACAGCCGATCACGATGCCGATCGCCATGCCGGCGACGAAGCCGAAATTGATGATCATCGCGGCGATCACCAGCAGGGACAGATACTCCAGCGGCAGCAAGCGGCGCGCCGAATGCACCAGCCAGCGCAGCACCAGCCGTCCACCGGTGCAGAACAACAGGCCGCCCAAAGCGAATTTCGGAACATAGCCCAGGAAGCCGGGATCGACGATCAGCATGCCCGCCGACAATCCCGCCACGGTGAATCCCGAGGCGCGCCCGGCGGCGCCGATCTCGCGGTTCAGGATGGTGCGGCTGAGAGTCAGGCAACTGACAAGGCCGCCCAACGCCCCGCTGACCAGGTTGGCCAGGCCCACCGCCCTGAGCTCGCGGTCGACGCTGGCCTCGCGCTTGGTGGCGATCTCGATGCCGGTGCTGTTGAGCAGCACGCTGATAGTGGTGACGAACATCACCGCCAGAAATTCACCGGCCAGATTCGGCAGCGCGCCCCAGGGGAAGTTCTCCAATTCGGACAGCGCCCAGGGCGAACTGAGCGCCGCCGCCGGCGAAGGATGGAACATCCAGCCATGGGTCTGCGCCTCGGCCAGGGGAATGCCCCGGGCCCTGAACAGCAGGTGCGTCACCACGATCGCCGCCGCCAGCACACCGGGCAGGATCAGGACATTGCGCCAGCGCAGCAGCAGCAGTTCCAGCACCACCGCCACCGCTGCGCCGGCCGCCAGCTTGGCCAGGACCTCGCCGCCGCCGAACAGTGCGATGTTCGCCAGATTGAACCGGTGGTCTGCGATCACCTGGGCCGCGCCCAGGATCATCACCACCCCGGTGGCGCCCATGAAGCCGCCAATCACCGGATAGGGCACAAAGCGCACCGCGCGTCCGGCGCGGGTCAGGCCCAGGCCGCTGAGCAACAGGCCGGTCGCCGCCGTGACCAACCCCATCAGGATCAGGGCCGCGCCCAGGGGATGGCCGGTGGCGCCCCCCGCAGCACCAAGGTTCGCCATCAGGCCCGCCACCAGCGCCGCGACAACGGCCGAGGTGGCGTTGTCGGGCCCGCCGATGGCAAAGGGGAAGGAACTGCGCCAGGCGACGATGCCCGCACCCACCGCCGCCGACAGGAAGGTTACCGCAACACCGGTTGCCAGAAAGGGCGTCAGCGGTCCGGTGAAAATCAGCGCTGCGAAGGACAGGCAATAGGCGGCGGACAACACCCAGCAGATCGCGCCTGCCGACGCGTCGCGCAGCCCGTTGCGAAGTGTGGCAGCAGCCAACCTGAATCCCCCTCAGGCCAGCCTAACCAACATCCCCTCGTCTTGCGAGGTTGCCGGACAATAGGCTTTGGATGCAGCGCACCCAGTCTGATTCGTCTCGCGATGGCGGCTATTTTGGAGTATCGTTCACCAAAATATTCTTCATTTCGTATCGGACATAGTTGCGTTGGGCGGCCAGGAAATTGCCCTCCGGCAACTTGTAGAAGGCATGCAGGAAAGCCAGGTCACCATCGGTGATCCGGTTGGAAATCGAGGCACAACCCGGCGCCAGCATGTTGGAAATGCTGGGCAGTTCCTGGCAACTGTCCAGCGAAGCGGGCTGGGAGAGCGCCAGCATGGCGATATAATCGGCCAGCGCCCCCACTTCGTGATCCAGCAGCTTGCCCGGTTCGGCGACGATCAGGACGTTGAAAAATCCGCTGCTCAGTCCGTCTTTCGCCCGGGAACCCGACACATGCACCACGAAGGCACAGGGGAGCACCAACTGACTCCCTCCCACCGTGGCGGCGCCTCCTGTCTCCGTCGCGGCATCCGTCGTCACATTCAATTTGGTGCCGCCGTTGATGCCGCAGCGTCCGACGTCAATCTGCTTGCTGCCACCCATGTCCTGGCTGACGGTGGTGTACCAGGCCTGGATGGGATGGGTGACCCTGGCCAGTTCATCGGCCTTGTGGAGGTTGCTGTGACAGCCCAGCAGCAACGGCTGCGTCTGGCGCACGCGATCCATAAGGCCCTGCGGCGTGGTGGTGAAGACCACCTCGATGTTGGGCCGGCAGCCGGGATCACTGTTCACCCGCGCGCCGACGCTGGACGCAACGTCCCGGATGCGCTGGCTGACATATTTTGCATATTTGTCGCCCAGCCCGACGGTGACCGGGCAAAGTTTTGACATCCATCGCGCCATCCGGCCCAACACATAGGTCGGCGCCGCGCGCGTTTCGACGAAACTCTTGATCGTCTCTTCGGATGGCTTGGCGGCCGTCACCGTCACGCTCTCGATCGGCAAGCCGGAAAACAGTTTCGGCTGGCCGCCGGATGAGACCGGCTGCGCGATGGCAGGCAGGATAGCATGATGGCAGCGAGGACAACAAGACTGGCTATACGCATATGCAGCTCTCGCAGATTGCTATAACGAAATTGCTTGCCCGTTGGGGCTTCCGTCACACGTTTTTGCGCTGGGGTCTGATCCAGTCCACCACCACGAACGGCAAATAATAAATCAGCACAAAGGCGATGCCCGCCGCCACCAGCTCGGGAATGTACCAGGGCCAGGCCGACATGGCGGTGAGGAGATTCTGTCCCAGCGGCTTGGCGCGCAGAAAGCCGTAATTCACCGCCAGGGCCCAATCCACCAGCGCCGCGGCGCCGAGATAGCAGAAGCTCGCGGCGATCACCCGCGGCAGCGATTGCCACGTCGGCCGCATTCGCAGCCCGAACGTCAGGTACAGCAGGGACGCGACGACGCCGCCGTGCTGGATAAAGAAAAAGATGAATTGCGGATCGGGAAAATCATAATACAGGGGCGGCGTCAGCACGCCCTGCAAGGTGCCGCCCAGTCCCCAGAAATAGCCAAGCTCATAGGCGAACTGGTGGCGGGTCAGAAGCGCGACAATCAGCGCGGCTTCGGCCCAGTCGCACAGATTCATCGGCAGGCCATTGTCCAGGCGCAGTTCGTGCCGCCACAGCATCTGGCCGTACCAGCAGACCCAGCCGAACATCAGAAAACCCGTCAGCCCCATCCGCGCCAGGCGGTCGGCATGGCGGCCCAGATGCTCATGCCGCGCCAGCAGGGCCAGCGCCAACGGCACCAGCAAGGTTAGGGCAATGGCCGTCAGATGCGCCGGTCCGAACAGGACAAAGAGAGGGGACAAAAATGCCTCCAGTGCGCCAAGCTTATGTGAGGCACCGCGCCACCGCCAGTCGCCGCCTGTTGGCGTGGAAAGGCGGCCGTCGTACCCTCAAACGATGTTGGATGGAGTACCAGTGCCCCAAAGCGCGGCCTCGCTTGCGCGGGCGTTTATACTGGCTGCGGCAGCGATGTTGCTCTCGGGCTGCACGCTTTCGGCGGCGTTGCGGCATGACGAGATTCGCTCCGTCTGGGGCCCAGGACGGGCGCTGCCGCCGCAGATGGTTTTCTTTGCCACCGACCGTGTCCCCGATGGCGCCGGCTTTGCACAGTCCTGGGGAGGCGTCGCCCATTGCGGCCGGGCGCGCGTGCCCATCGCCAATGCCGTCAGTCCGGCGGCGCCCGATCCCGTGCTGGAACCGATCACCTGTGACGGGCCGGCGGCAATGGCCGCCTTTGCAAGCCAGGTCGCCGCGTCGGCAAAGGCGCGCAATTGCAGCAAGGTGCTGCTGATCGCGCAAGGCTTCAACCTCACCTTCCGCGTCGCCCTGCTGCATGGCGCGCAGGTGGCGATGGATTCGCAATGGCCCTGCGCGGTGCTGGCGTTCGACTGGTCCAGCGAAGGGCGCTTCAACCGCTACATGGCCGATGTCGAGCGAAGCGGCTATTCCGTGCCGGTCATGATCAGCCTTCTGGAAGCTCTGCAGGCGGCGGGACTGGAAACCGAAGTCCTGGCGCACAGCCTGGGCGCGCGCATCGCCATGGCGGCGACCGGCGCGGTCTGTTCCAGGCCCAGGCCGGTGGTGGGCGAGATGGTCCTGGTCGCCGCGGACGTCAGCGCCGAGCCGGGCAACGACGATTTCGCCCAACTGTTGAAGCGCGATGCACCCTGCGCCCGGCGCATCACCATCTATGCCTCGGATAACGATTTGGCGCTGATGGCGTCGCGGAGCGTGCATGGCGGGGTCAATCGCGCCGGGCAGTCGCCGCTGGCCGACCTTCAGTACCGGGCCCCGCGCATCGATGTGATCGATGCCAGCCTGGCGCCCGACGACCTTTCGGGGCACGCCTATTTCATTTTTTCCTACGAAATGCTGACCGACATCATGTGGACCTTGAACGGCGCCAGCATGGCGGAGCGGGTGGCCAAAGGCGGGCTTGCCTGCACCGACTGGAGCGGCGGCGCCTGCGCCGCGAACACCGGACGCCATGTCCTGAAAGTGGCGCCGGAGCGGCAGCCCGGTTTTCGCCGCCGCCTTCTCAAGCACATCGCGCCGATCGTACTGCCGTTGCAGTGAAGATTGGTGACCCCGGCTGTTATGCGGGGTTTCAATCAATTCAATTACTTAGGACTGCAAACCGTGCTGTCCGGCACTATTGAGGTACAAAGGCTATTTCGCCGACTTGCAACCCATCTCCACGCCGCCAATTGGCTACCCCGGCACCTGCGCCAAGTTGAGATATGGCTATGATCGCCCCAGTAGCTGGTCAGCAAGCTTATATCCGGGAGTGCCTTTGGTGCCAAACCGTCATCCCAGTCACCAGGCGGCAGCGCGGCAGCACACCCAAGTTCTGCTCTCCAAACCATCGCCTTGCATTTTGGGCGGCCCTGCGGCGTCGTGCGCTGGCTGATTTCCAGGCCGGTGTACTTACCCTGAAAATGCTAAAAGGTGGCGTGCGAAGCGTGCACGCTTTATCGCCGCAGGCGCAGACGCCATCCCATGTGGAAGGCGCTTCCTCATGACCGGAGCCGCCACGAGAACAAAACGCCCCCCGCTTATTCTTGGAGAATATTCCCAGCGCCAAATGCGAACCGCAGCACACAAACGGTTGATGCGCGTAAATAATCGGGGCCTTGTAATTCAACGAGAAGCGAACACCAGGCTTCTATTAGTTTCTACTGTGTTCTCGCTAGCCCATGGGATAGCCCCGCGCAGCGAGCGCCCCAGGGCGCAAGCGAGCGCAGCGGGGCGGTGGCCGGTGCAGGCAGCAAGGCATTGACTTTGTGCTGCTACGGCGCGCAGCGCCGCTGCCTCAAACCTTTGGGGCTGGGCTGATGCCTAGACGGTCAGACTACCGTTCCCAGGCCCATTCCCTAGCTCAAGTCCGCGAGGCCGTTGCCGCCCACGCCCACGCCAAGACGATAAGCTGCCCGCTGAACTTCACGATGGACATCCATTGGCAATGGACTCGGTTCGCACAGGAGGGCATCTGGAACCGCCGCAAGGCCGTCCCTGCCCTGCTCGAAAGCCTGCGCCATTGGCTTGCCTATCATGACGTCCGGTTTTTCAGCATCGCCGTCCGGGAGTGCCCGCCCTCGTCGAACGAAGGCGAACACATGCATCTGCTGATCCACGTCCCGTCCGATTTCCAAGAGGACTTCCTGCAACACACCAAAGACTTCCTTCGCGGCACCAAGCGGCATCAGAAAAGAGCGCTGGCGTGGGATACGACCTACAACGACGGCAAGCTGGCCTACATGCTCAAGGGCTCCACCCCTCCGGCCCGTGAACTGCTGGCAGCGATGTTCGAGACAGAATATGAGCGCAATAAATTCCTAGCGGGCACCAAGGACAAGGCTAGCCAGGGCGTCATTTACGGCAAGCGCCTTCTAATCTCCCAGGCCCTCGGCCGCGGTGCCCGTCTCGGGTCCCAAATCGGGAGCGCCCATTACGTGCGACGTGAAGTGCCGTGCGTGGCCGCTTGAACGGCCGCTTTACCCCCGAAAGCAGCCATTCGTTTAACGGGGTTCGAATGGCCGCTTTTGACCCAAAGCGGACATTCGATAAGTCGCTTTATGCTCAGCCGGAGCCCGCTCACCCAAGTCCGGATATAAAGGAAAATCCCGGGCGTTCTGGGAAGAGTCCGGGCCTTTCCCGCGGACCGGCGAGAGCCGTTGAAAAGCTGCGCGCCGGACGGGAGGCTCAAAAAAAACGGCGCCCGAAGACGCCGTTTTTCTAATCAGACAGACTTTTGCTTATGCATTCCTAATTTTATTCCGTCGCCGAACCACAGCAAGGGCAGCGAACCCGGCGCCAAAGATGGAAAGCGTCAATGGCTCAGGAACGCCAACGGGCGGAGGAGTGGAGCAAGGAGGTTGTCCAGGCCCACCGCAAGTG
>JACCXK010000184.1 GCA_013697055.1 Alphaproteobacteria bacterium | reverse complement strand
ACCTGGGAGCATATGGCGCTGACCCGCGGGCGGTTGGTGGCAGGACCGCTAGGGTTGCGCGCCCGGGTGGCGGCGGAAATCCGCCGCCGCCTTGTCCAGGCGCGCGCGCCGGCGCTGATCATCAGTGACGCGCGCGACATGCGGGCGCGCATGGCCGAAACTTTTCCCGGCCGCAATGTGTGGGACCTCAAGCATGCGCCGGGCGGGCTGGTGGACATCGAGTTCCTCGCCCAGGGTTTGCAGCTGGTGCATGCCCAGACGCAGCCGGAGATTCTCAACACCAACACGGTGGCGGCGCTCTACAATCTCAAGGCGGCGGGTTTTCTGGCGCCCGCCGACGCCGATGCGTTGATCGCTTCGGCCGGTTTGCAGCACGCGCTGACCCAGGTGCTGCGCATCGCCCTGGATGAGACGCCCAATATCGAGGAAGCCACGCCGGGCCTGAAGGCGCTGCTGACCCGCGCGGTGGAGGAGCCCAGCTTCGCGGCGGCACAGATGCGGCTGGCGCAGGTGCAGACGCAAACGCGCGATATTTTTGCGAGAATCATGAATCCCTAAACCTCCATGGCCGGCCTTGAGCCGGCCATCCAGGGCAACAGGATGTATCTGCGATTGTGACTCTGGATGGGCGGGTCAAGCCCGCCCATGGTGATTTATGAGTCTGACGGCAACCCGATAAGCTTTTCCGGCGTGAACTCCAGATGCACCGCGCCCGCGGGCGGAGCGCTGCCGCTGACAAAGACCGGCTCGCTGCGGCCCGCGACCTTGACATGGAAGTGGCTGCGTTCCCCCAGGAAGGTCGAAGCGGCGACGTCGCCCGCCACGCCGGACGCCGCGAACCGCACATGCTCGGGGCGGATGGCGAGCAGGATGTGGTCGTCGATCTTCATGCCGGGCGCCAAATTGACGGCGGGCAGGGTGAGAATACCGAGGATGCCTGCATTCACAGTCGCCGTTTCGCCCGCGATCTCGCGCAGCGTGGCATGAAAGAAATTCATCTCGCCGATGAAGCCCGCGACTTCGCGGCAACTGGGCCGCTCGTACAAGGTCCGCGGATCGGCAACCTGCAGAATGCGGCCCTGATGCATTACCGCCACCCGGTCGGACAGCGACAGGGCCTCTTCCTGGTCGTGGGTCACCAGCAGGAAAGTGATGCCGACCTTGCGCTGAATGGCGCGCAGTTCGACTTGCATGGCTTCGCGCAGACGCTTGTCCAAGGCGCCCAGTGGTTCATCCAGCAGCAGGATCTTGGACTCGCGCACCAGGGCGCGCGCCAATGCGACGCGCTGGCGTTGACCGCCGGAGAGCTGGTCGGCAGCGCGCCCGCCCAGGCCGTCCAGCCGCACCGTCGCCAGAATGGCTTCCACGCGCGCGCGAAGCTGATCCTTCGGCAGCTTCAGCTTGCGCAGGCCATAGGCGATATTGTCGAACACATTGAGATGCGGGAAAATCGCATAGGACTGGAACACCATGTTGGTGGGACGCAGGTTCGGCGGCACCGCGTTCATCGCCTCGCCGTCGATGGCGATGGTGCCGCTGTCCGGCGTCTCAAACCCCGCGATCATGCGCAGCAAGGTCGTTTTGCCGCAGCCCGACGGGCCCAGAAGCGCGAAGAACTCGCCGCGCGCCACTTCCAGCCTGACATCATTGACCACCGGTGGGCCGCTGAAGCTTTTGCTGACATTGGCGATGGATAGAAAACTCATGCCCCCACCATCGGCTTTTTCACACCCAGATTGCGGATATATTCCGCTGCGATCACCAGTGCCACCGACACCGCCAGGATGATGGCGCCCAGCGCCAGCACCATGGGCAGGCGTTCGGGAAAGCGAAGTTGGCCCCAGATATAGATGGGCAAGGTCGCCTCGGTGCCCGACAGGAAATAGGCCACCAGGAATTCGTCGAACGAGGTGATGAAGGTCAGCAGCAGGCTGGCGGTGATGCCCGGCAGCATCAAAGGAAAGGTGATCCTCCAGAAGGTCATCCAGCCATCTTCCCCCAGATCGGCGCTGGCTTCTTCCAGATTCTTGTCAAAGCCTTCGAAGCGGGCGATCAGCACGGTCAACGCAAAGGGCACACAGACCAGCAGATGCCCCAGCACCACCGCCGCCAGCGACAGCGGCAATCCCACCGCGCCCAGCAGCATCAAAAGCGACAGGCCCAGCACGATGTCGGGAATGAACAGGGGCAAAGAAATAAAGCCCAGCGCCGCACCGGCCCCGCGCAGGCGGTAGCGGGTCACGGCACGAGCTGCCGCCAGCCCCAGCATGGTGGACAGAAGGGCGGTGACGATGCCGACCGTCAGGCTGTTGCTCAGGGCATGGCGCAGGACGCTGTCGGCGGCCAGCGCCCCATACCAGCGGGTGGTGAAACCCGACAAGGGAAAGGCGATGAACTGGGAATTGTTGAAGGAGAAAACAGGCAGCACCAGCACCGGCACATAGAGGAATGCCAGGTAGGCGAAAGCATACAGCCGCAGCGTTTTGCTTTTCATCGCGCCGCTTTCGCGGCGGCGCGGGCGCTGGCCAAGAACAGGCCGGCGATCACCGCCACGATGGCCATGCTGACCAGCGACAGCGCCGCGCCCAGGGGCCAGTTGCCGACGCTGTTGAACTGCACCTCGATCAGGTTGGCGATCATGGTGCCTTGGGTACCGCCCACCAGCGCCGGGGTGACATAATCGCCGGTGGTGGGCACGAAGATCAGGATGGCGGCGCCGATCACGCCCGGCATGCTCAGCGGCAGGGTGATGCGCAGGAATCGGCGCAACGGCCCGTCACCCAGGTCGCTGGCGGCTTCCAGCAGCGAACGGTCGATTTTTTCCAGGCTCACATAGATCGGCAGGATGGCGAAGGCGGCCCAGGCATGCGCCAATGTCACCACCACCGCGAAGGGATTGTAGAGCAGCACGCCCAGCGGCTGGTCGATCAGGTGCAGCCGCATCAGGGCGGAATTGATGACGCCGCCATAGCCCAGGATGATCTTCCAGGCGAAGACGCGCAGCAGGTAGGAGGTCCAGAAGGGAATGGTCAGCGCCACCAGCCAGATGAATTTGTGCTTGGCATGGAAGGCGACGAAATAGGCCATCGGGTATGCCAGCGCCACGGTGACCAAAGTGACGGCGGCAGAGATCGCCACCGAACGCAGGAACAGCAGCCGGTAGCTGGCGCGTCCCAGCACCGCGCCATACTGGTCCAGGGTCCAGCCCGCGGCGAAACCCGGCCCGCTTTGGGCTTGCAGGCTGGTGAGGACCATCAGCAGCAGCGGAGCGGCCAGGGCCACGCCCATCACCACCAGGGTGGGGGCCAGCAAGCCATAGCCTTCGCTGCTGCTTTGTCCTTTATTTGGCACGCCGCCCCCTTTGCCGCGCGATTGTTGGGAAATAGCGAGGCCATGCGCAACCCAAACCTAAGGATTTGCTGCTTGAATCCCCGCCAAGGGTGGGTCATAACCCGCCGTCTTGGAGTGCGGGCGTAGCTCAGGGGTAGAGCATAACCTTGCCAAGGTTAGGGTCGACGGTTCGAATCCGTTCGCCCGCTCCAATTTTCTCTCAACATTATCAATGTCTTACGGCGTGACCGGCTTCGGCTGGATTGCGGCGTTTTTTGCTTGGGGTAAGCACAGGGTAAGCGGGCGGCGATGTCTTATGGGCGAAATACCTTGATTGCGGGGTCTCGGGGCTGCGGCTACGGTCCTTTCATGCCAGATGCCGCCTACGCAACTTTTATCGAGGATTGCCGGCAAGAACGGGCGCACCTGTTCGGCCTGATCGAAGCTCTTGAAGGCAACACCATTTCGCCGGGCTCGCGAATATCGATTCCGGACCCGTTGGTAGCGGCCACCGGTGCAACGCTCGTGGCATTTCAGCAGACCGTCACCCAGCTGAACGCGCTCATTGACGCTTACGATGCGAACCCCAATGCCTGAGGGATCATAAGAAGTCGGTGCCGCGCGCCCTTAAGACCTACATCACCAGTGTTGGCTTCTTCGAACTTGCCATTGCGGCACCTTCCATGAAGGCAGCGCTGGAGGCATGGGGCATGAGCCATAATGCGTTTCAGCAGGGATTCGCGAAGCAGACCGACGAAACGAAAGTGGTGGCTGCCACGATAGCCAAGCCGGGCGTGGTGCTAAAACGCGTGGTGGGTACGCACGGCGAATTTAAAGTAGATGCAGAACTGCCTACGACTCTGCCGAATGTAAAAGCACCGAAGGCAGAACCTCGCAGGCCAAATAAAAAAACGCCGAAACCGAAAGCGAAGAAACCCGAACGGCCAAACCCTGCTGCCATAATCTCCTTCGAGAAAGAGCGCGCCAAGCGCCTGGAACAGAGCGCGCAAGAGGAAGCGAAGAACTTAAGGATCCGCGCGCACCGGCAGCGAGCGACGGAGACTGCAAAATCTGCGTTGAACGCAGCCCTGGTGAAACACGAAAAAGAATTGGCGCTGATAGAGCGAGAGCAAGACAAGCTTTATAGGCGCAAAAAGCGTGAGCAAGACCGATGGGAAAGCGAGCGGAAAAGGCTCGAGGCTGCCGTAGATGACGCGAAGGGATGATCATGCTCTGTAAGGCAGGGCGAGCCACTTCCAGTTACGCTCATATTTCCATTTTGCAGTAAGTACCCTGACGCGTCTTGGCTCTTGGTTTTGCTGTAGAGGTTGCACACGGCTCAAGCATAGCGCGTACGTCACAAAAGAAACGGCGCCCGAAGGCGCCGCTTCTCCGTCGTACGGTATTGATTAGACTTTCTTCGCCTTGCGCCGGCGCAGGGCCGCAGCACCAGCCAAACCAGCGCCGAACGTGGACAACGTCAGTGGCTCTGGAACGCTAACCGTTCCTTGAAAAAGGTCGCCATACACCGTGGCGCTAGCAGGTGTGGTGTATTGCGCCCCGCCTAACAGCGCGGGCGTGCCCTTCACGTTGATAATCGAAACGCTAAAATCGTAAGCTCCTGTGCCCGCGAGCACATTCACACCATTGAGTGTGCCGCCTATCATCAAATTCCCGTTGTTGGCATTGGGGTTATATTGGAAGCCAACCGCAGTCACGGGCAGATTTAAACTAAGCTCCGTTATGCCGACGCTGGTGAAAGCATTCGCGAGGGTGGGATCGAATGTCAGCTGAAACGTTCCCGTAAGGGCGCTGAGCGGTCCGCCCGCTGGGCCAAAGGGAGTCGCGTTAAAGCTGTAGTTTGCATTGAAGGGAGCCGCGTCGGCGACGCCCATCGAGGCCGCAATGCTCATCGCAGCGGCAAGATAAACGGTTCTGGATTTCATGCGTCGCCCCTTTGCCCTGACAGGGTTAACACGCAAATGCTGTGCCAAAATTTTAAACGTCAAACTACAATAGGTTGCAAGGACGGAACTTCGCAGTTTGTAATTGAAACTTATACTTAGGCGTCAGCCCAGCAGGTGAAAGCGCAATTCGGCTTCGTGGGTTGCAGGAGGCAGGTCGGCGCGGGCCTGGGCCCGCCCGGGCCGGGCGCGGGATACCACGCGGCCATGTTCGCTCCCTATTGTCCTTGAGGCTGGCGACCCCACGCCGAGAACACAACAAAAAAGCCCGACGAGATCATCTCGCCGGGCCTTTCATTTTATCAACGCCAGGCTGCCGCCACGCCCGCTTCAGGGGCGTATTCCCGGCCCGTCGTTCATCAAGCCAAGGTTAAAACGGTCTTGGTCTTGCGGCGGCGCATCATGATCGCACCGGCAACGCCGGCACTGAACAGCGACAGCGAAAGCGGCTCGGGAACTTCCTGCACGGCCTGCGTTCCGAACACGCCGGAGTCGGATGTCGTGATCGTGTCGGGGGGGGCAACATACTGGAGCGTCAGTGTATGGGATAAATCGAAATCATAGGAACTGTCTCCAAACGCCTGTCCCGAGGCACCGAACAAAAGCACCCAGTCGAAATTGCCGCCGGGCGTGAAGTTGGCCGCTATGCTGTTCGGAACGGAGGTGTAGCTGTTCGCAATGTCCAGCTTCGTGCCGTGCCCCTGATAGGTGTAGTAAATGTCCTGGGTTGTCGGCCCGAACTCATACAGGAAATATTCAATGGTATCGGTGCCGGTGAACCAATTGGTGGTCGCGTTCGTCGATCCCTTCTTGTTGATCCCCAGGATCACGAAAGCAGCTGCGCTGTTGTCGCCCGACGAATTGAGAAGATTGTTGGTGCCGAAATTCAAGTTGAAGGTTGCGCTTGTGCCGGTCCAGGAAAATGGCGACCCATTCAGGTTGGTCGTGGTAAAGCCATCCCCAAAAGTGGCATTGGACTGGGCATAAGGGTTGATGTCGGGGTTCGTGGAACTTCCGCTGGCACGGATCTTCATCGTCGCAGTGTAGAGATTGGCTTCCGCGAAGGCAGCGTTCGTGAAGCCAGGCCCATTCTGGGAATAGGACTGCGTGACGACGGAAAGCCCGTTAGAAGATGAATTGAAGCAATCGAACGGCCCACCGCCGCAACTGCCAGCGCCCGACGTAAACGGGTCCACAGCTGCCACCAGCGCGGAATTGAACGCGTCGGCGTTTGCGGGAATCGCGCTCATTGCAACGATAATTGCGGCCGCCGCGCTGAGATAAAGAGAGCTGAGAGTTTTTGTCATTTATGCCTCGTGACATTGCTGATGTGACCGCGTGCGTATCCTGGCCCTCGGCAGCCGTGAACTGCCGAAGAGAGGGCGAGAGTTTCCTGCGACCTGCGGCAAGATCCGCCGCGAGCCGTTTGAGAGGATTAAGTTCTTGTTAAAACCTTAGCGCATCGCTGAAGGCAAAGTGACTGTCACCAGTGACAGGTGAGGCAATTTCACCGAATCGGGACCTTGGTCACAGCGCGACATATCCCTGCGCCACAGCCAGCGCCGACAGATGCGTCCGGGAGGTGGCGGGAAATTTTTCTCGCGCATTGATGAAATGAAATCGCACGGTTCGAACCGAAAGCCCGAGCATTTTTGCGATTTCGTCATCGGAATGGCCCCGCACCAGCAGCGCCAGACATTCTATCTCCCGCATACTGAGTATCGGCGCCGCGCTGCCGCTTTTTTCGCTGTTTTCAATGCGGTCAGCAGCTTCAAACGCTGACCTCCCGACACTCAGGAGGAATATCTGTTCAGGCTTTGACAGGCTTTTTCTGTTGCCGCCCATGGATATGAGCCCCACGGAGTTGTCACGGCCCCGCATGGGAATCACCATGCCTTCCGTGTAACCATATTCGGCGGCAATTTTTACCACCCTAATGCCAGGGTCGCGCGTTGGCAGTTGCTTGATGAGCTGTGTCCAGGTGACCGCTTGTCCGGAATTGCGGGCCCATCGGGGAATGGGGTCCGCAAGCAAAAAATCTTCCTTGATGTAAAGACTTACCCAGTTCTCCGGCCAATTGCTGAAGTGGAATGGGTTGCCCGAAGCCGCTTTGGGGCCGGACACCATGCCGCTTGCGGCCGCCGTCAGCCCCAGTTGGGCAATGGCGTTGGTTGTTGCTGCAGCAAGCTGGCTCATCTTCTTGCAATCCGATACCTGAATCGCAAATGAAAATGCTTCGGCTGCAAGATGTGCGCTGGGTTGATTTTTATTCACGCTTCACTCTTACGGAAAAAAATCACCTGGGCAACATGTGATGATGTTGCTCGCATGCCGCGATTTTCGTCCGCGTCTCGACATGACTCGCAAAAAAGGAGTCAAGGGCAGGCGTTCGATTGGCCTCGTCCATTCAAACTTCCCAAATAAATCAGCTTGGTAGGCGCGGGCTCTGGTCCGCCGGCCGCCTGTCCCCTATGGTCCCATCAGCAAAACAGGGCGGGGGACCCATGAAGACGTTGATTTGGACAGCGCTGATACTCGCGCCGTTGATGATATTTGCGGCAGATGCGCAAACCCCGGCGACCGACACGCCGGTGGCCAAGGACATCATGCTCAAGATGCCCAAGCCGGTGGCCGGCTTCGAATGGGCCTATCCGATGCAGCCGCCGGACTTCAAACCCCTGCCGCCGGATTCGGTGCACACCGCCGAAGGCGCCGATCCGAGCCTGAAGCTGACCATGCGCCAGATCAACAACGGCTTTGGTCCGCCCGACTGGTTTCCCAAGGGCCATGCGCCGCTGCCCGAGATTGTCGCGCATGGCGAAAAACCCCATGTCCCGGCCTGCATGCTCTGCCATCTGCCCAACGGCAATGGCCATCCCGAGTCGGCCAGTGTCTCGGGCCTGACAGTGCAGTACATCATCGACCAGATGCATGCCTTCAAGAATGGCGACCGCGAGAATATCCGCGCGCCCGCCATGGCCGAGATGGCGTACGCGATCAGCGAAAAAGACCTGCGCACTGCGGCACAATATTTCGCCGCCATTCCCAGGTCGCAGCAGAAATGGATCCGGGTGGTGGAAACCAGCCGCGCGCCCGCCAATCATGTCGGCGGCGGCGGCGCCCGCTTCTTCGACAAGGGCGCCGAGACGGTGCCGGTGGCGCCCGACATGATCTATGAAGTCGCGGAAAACGAGCAGGTCGAGCTGCGCAACCAGCATGCCGGCTTTGTCGATTATGTGCCGGTGGGTTCGCTGGCCAAGGGCAAGATCGTGGCGATGGGCAATCACGGCCAGATGCGCACTTGTGCGTCGTGCCATGGCGTGGATTATCGCGGCCATGACGATGCCCCGCGCATCGGCGGACGCAGCGCCTATTACCTGATCCGCCAGCTGGCCGACATGAAGGCCGGGTACCGCAAGGGTCCGGCGCTGGGCAAGATGAAGGATGTGGTGAACAAGCTGTCGGACGCCGACATCCTCAACGTCGCCGCCTACATGGCTTCGCGCGCGCCTTAAACCCACTTAGAAATCAAATAGTCCCGCCGCGGATGCGGATGGCCTCGGTCACGGTCTTCAGGTCCTCGCGCACGCCTTGTCGCAGGCGCCCGGCGACGATCACTGTCTGCACGCCTTGGGTATATTCGCCTGGCGAGACGGCGCGGATGGAATTCACCGCGATGGGATCGATCAGCACCGTGGTGCCGTCGGGCCGCGTCAGTTGCGCCGAATTGATCAGGACGCCATCGGCGCCGCCGCCCAGGATCTTGTTGATGCCCGCCATGTAAAGCCGCGTTTCGGCGGGCAGCACCTTGGTGTGGGCCATCACCGCTTCCACCGATCCCGGCCCGGCATTGTAGGCCGCGAACATGGCGGGAAAGCCGTATTTGCCGCGCAGCCATTTCAGATAAGCCGTGCCGGCATTGATATTGTTCTTCGGGTCGAACACATCGGTGCCCAGTCCGTACTGCTCGCGCATTTCTGCAAACGTTCCCGGCAGCACCTGCATCAAGCCCAGCGCGCCCTTGTCGGAGATCATGCGCTGGTTTTCGCCCAGCATGGTGCGCCCCCCGCTTTCCAGCCGCATCACCGCATTGATCCAGATCAGGGGGACGTCGAATCTTTTTGACGCTTTGGCTGTGATGGGATGCCAGCGCTTGATCAGCTCGGCCGGGCTCATCGCCTGTTCCTGCTGGAAGGCGGACAGGACCGGTTTGGGCTTTGACTTGGGTGGGGGCGCTGCGACAGGTTTCTTCGCGGCGGCATGAACCGGCAGCGCCAGCAGCAACAGCGCTGCAACGCCAGCGGCCAGGCGCGCGCGGATCATTAGTAGGTGGTCCGCCCGCCGGAGGTATCCAAGGTGCTGGCGGTGGTGAAGGAACATTCTTCGCTGGCCAGGAAGCACACCGCGGCGGCGTTCTCGGCCGCGGTGCCGAAGCGCTCCATCGGGATCTTGGAGCGCATGTAATCGATGTGGCTCTGGGGCACATTGTCCAGGATGGGGCTTTCGAAGGTCGCCGGCGTCACGGCGTTGACGATCACGCCCTTGGTCGCGAGCTCCTTGCCCAGCGACTTGGTGAAGCCCAGCACCGCCGCCTTGGAGGCGGAATAGGAACTGGCATTGGGGTTTCCTTCCTTGCCGGCGACCGACGAGATGTTGACGATGCGGCCATAGCCGGCTTCCACCATCATCGGCGCCACCGCGCGGCAGCAATAGAACAGGCCGTTGACGTTGACGTTCATCACTTTCAGCCAGCTGTCGATGGGATAGCCGATGACAGGCTGGGTGGCGCCGGTGATGCCGGCGCTGTTGACCAGGATGTCGATCTTGCCCAGCACCTTCTTGGCTTCGGCGGCGGCGGCTTCCACCGCGGCGGCGTCGCTGACATCCAGCGCGATGGTGTGCGCCGCGCCGATGTCCTTCTTGGCTTTGGCCAACGCGTCGGGATTCATGTCCCACAGGCAGACCTTGCCGCCTTCCGCGGTGATGCGCTTGGCGGCTTCAAGCCCCAGGCCCGATGCGCCGCCGGTCACGATGGCGGTGCGGTTGGCGAAGCGGCCGGCATAGATCGTCATGGGCGTTCCCTTATGGTCGGGCGCGGTTATAGCAGCGGCTCGGCAAAAGAAAATGTTGCGTCGCAACATCCTGATAAGACGGCGAAATGCCGCGATGGTGGGATGCGAGCCCCTTGTCTAAAGTGCGCCGCCCGCGCGTGAGCGGAAATGCCCAGGGGAGAAAACATATGGATCGCAGGAAATTCTTTGGCCTGTCCGCTGCCGCCGGCGGCCTGTTGGCCGCCAAGACGGTTTCGGCCCAGACCACCGGCCCGGCCTTTGCCGGCGCGCCGAAAATGGAACCCCAGGCACCGCTGGCCCAGCAGCAGCAATTCCGCATCGGCTACACCACCAACACTCGCGGCGGCTGGGAAGGCAGCCCCTTTGTCGGCATCACCGAAGGGCGCGAGGTGGGCTTCCGCTATTTCGAAATTTTCGGCTCGTCCTTCTGCGCCACCCCGGATGGCTATGAGCCGGCGCCGCATGACACCCAGGCGATGAAGGCCTGGCCCGATGGCTATAGCTGGAAATATCCCAAGGGTCAGAAGGTCAAGCGCGAAGTCTATTATCCCGATCGCTGGGAAGCCCTGCAGCACCGCATGTATGAGATCGGCGCGCAGTTCACCGCCATCACCGGCGGCGCTGAGGGCGGCAGCGTTGCCTTCCACGATCCAGCCCAGCGCCAGGCGGTGATCGACAATCATTTCAACATGACGCGCTTTTCGCGCCGCTTCGGCTGCGATCACCAGAAGACCAATGCGGGCCCGCGCAAGCAACCCGCCGGCACGCCGCTGGAAGATTTGAAACAGATCGCCAAGACCTGCGATCTGCTGGGCAAGCGCATCCGCGAGGAGCTGGGCATGAAGTTCGGCATCCATGCCCATCTGGGCAGCCAGATTCAGAACGAAAAAGAGACCATGTACATCATGGAAAACACCCGGCCGGAGAATGTCGGCCTGGTGCTCGATACCGGCCACATCACCATGGCGGGGATGGACCCGGTGGCGCTGGCCAAGAAGCTGGGCCATCGCGTGATCGAGTTCCACTTCAAGGACACCGCCAAGGCCGATCGCGGCGGCACCAGGAATGTGCCCCTGCCAACCCGCGACATGATGAACGATCCCTATTTCTATCCCATGGGAGAGGGCGGCGTGGACTTCCCCGCCATCGTGTCTTATCTGAAATCCATCAACTGGCGCGGTCATCTCAATGTCGAGCTGGACACCTCGCCCTGGCGCACGCCCAAGGACAGCGCGCGCATCACCGCCACCTACATCCGCAACACGTTGAAGATCGAGCTGTAAGACACCATGACGAACACCGCTTTTCCCTTGCCGCAAGACTGGCGCGACGCCGTATTGGTGGGGCGCATTGATATGGGCGAGGGCCCCACGCCGGTGGTGGTGAAGGAAGGGCGGATGTTCGATGTGTCGGCCACTGCGCCCACCGTCTCGCTGCTGCTGGAAAAGTGGAATGGCGTTCCGTCGGGCAAGGACCTGGGCGACATCAATGACTTGGGCCTGACGACAGCCTGGTCGGGTGAGAAGGGTAAAGCCAAGCTCCTGGCACCGGTGGACCTGCAATGCGTCAAGGCGGCGGGCGTGACCTTCGCCGTCTCGGCCATGGAGCGGGTGATCGAGGAACGCGCCAAGGGTGATCCCGGCAAGGCGCAGGCGATCCGCGAGGAACTGGCATCGCGCATCGGCACCGACATCCGCAAGGTGGTACCGGGTTCCCCCGAAGCCGCCAAGCTGAAAGCGGCGCTGATCGCCGACGGGCTGTGGTCGCAATATCTGGAAGTGGCGATTGGTCCCGACGCCGAAGTCTTCACCAAGGCGCCGCCGCTTTCCTCGGTCGGCTGGGGCGATTATGTCGGCATCCGCACCCAGTCCACCTGGAACAATCCGGAGCCGGAAATCGTGGTGGTGGTGGACCGCGCCGGCAAGACCATCGGCGCGACCTTGGGCAATGACGTCAACCTGCGTGACTATGAGGGGCGCAGCGCGCTGCTGCTGGGCAAGGCCAAGGACAACAATGCCGCCTCGGCACTTGGTCCTTTTATTCGCATGTTCGATGACAAGTTCGGCATTGAGGATGTGCGCAAGGCCGTGGTCGAGCTGGAGATCGTCGGCACCGACAATTACCGCCTGGAAGGCCGCTCCACCATGACAGAGATCAGCCGCGATCCGCTGGAGCTGGTGAAACAGACCATCAGTGAGCACCAGTATCCTGACGGCTTTGTCCTGTTCCTGGGCACCCTGTTCGCGCCAACCCAGGACCGCGACGTCAAGGGTTCCGGCTTCACCCACAAAGATGGCGACGTGGTGCGGATTTCCACCCCCAAGCTGGGCGTGCTGGAAAACCGGGTGACGACCTGCAATCAGGCGCCGCCCTGGAGCTTCGGCATTTCCGACCTGATGAAAAACCTTATGAAACGCGGGCTTTTGGGCGCTTAAAAAGCCCGTAATTTGCGCCAATAAGCCATACCCCTGTCACACCACTGGGATGCAGTTCCGGGGTTGGATTAGTGCGCCTAACCCCTTAAATACCCGCAAGCCATTTTCCCCATTTTCCAGGAGACGATTGATGACTGAGACCCTGACCCATTTCATCGGCGGCAAGCAGATTTCCGCTCCCGGGGCGCTGGAAAGCACCAATCCCTCCAACACCAACGAAATCATCGCCAAGTTCCCCGACGGCAGCGTCGAAGACGTCAACGACGCGGTCGCCGCAGCCCGCAGCGCCTTCCCCGGCTGGTCGGGTTCGACCCCGGAAGTGCGCGCTGATCTGCTCGACAAGGTCGGCAGCATGATCATCGAGCGCAAGGATGCGCTGGGCAAGCTGCTGGCCAGCGAAGAGGGCAAGACCCTTCCCGAAGCCACCGGCGAAACCGTGCGTGCCGGCCGCATCTTCAAATACATGGCCGGCGAGGCCTTGCGCCGCCACGGCCAGAACCTGGACTCGGTGCGCCCCGGCGTGGAGATCCAGACCTATCGCGAGGCGGTCGGCGTTTATGGCCTGATCACCCCGTGGAATTTCCCTATCGCCATTCCGGCCTGGAAGATCGCGCCCGCTCTTGCCTTCGGCAACACCGTTGTCCTGAAGTCCGCCAATCCCACCCCGGCGGTAGCGCATGCGCTGGTGTCCATCATCCATGAAGCCGGCGCGCCGGCCGGTATCGTCAACATGGTTTTGGGCCGCGGCATCATCGGCGATGCCCTGTCCAAGCATCCCGACGTCAATGGCGTGTCCTTCACCGGCTCGCAGACCGTGGGCGCCAAGGTCGCCAATGCCGCGATCTCGCATTTCGCACGTGTGCAGATGGAAATGGGCGGCAAGAATCCGCTGGTGGTGCTGGACGATGCCGAACTCGACCGCGCCATCCAGATCGCGGTGGACGGCGGCTATTTCGCCACCGGCCAGCGCTGCACCGCGTCTTCCCGCGTGTTCGTGCAGGCCGGCATCTATGACAAGTTCGTCGAAGGCGTCGCCGCCCGCGCCAAGGCGCTGAAGGTGGGCAATGCGTTGGACAGCGCCACCCAGATGGGCCCGGCCGTGACCGACACCCAGCTGGCCGGCAACCTGAAGTATGTCGATATCGCCATCAAGGAAGGCGGCCGGTTGCTGGCCGGCGGCGCCGATCCGTTGAAGCTGGACACGCCCGGCCATTACATGAGCCCGACCCTGATCGTGGACACCAAGATCGGCGACACCATCAACCAGGAAGAAGTGTTCGGCCCGGTTGTTTCGGTGGTGAAGATCAAGGACTACGAAGAAGGCCTGGCCCACTCCAACAGCGGCAATTTCGGCCTGTCGGCCGGCATCGTCACCACCAGCCTGAAATACGCGCGTCACTATCAGCGCAACGTCAAGGCCGGCATGGTGATGATCAACCTGCCGACGGCAGGCGTGGATTATCACGTGCCGTTCGGCGGTTCGCGCGGCTCCTCCTATGGCGCCCGCGAACAAGGCTTCTCGGCGGTGGATTTCTTCACGCAGATCAAGACGGCCTATTCGCTGTCGTAAGAATTGCTGCATCGCATTGGAAAAGAGCGCCACTTTCTCCAATTGGTCGCACGGACGCAGCTTCGCTGCGTTTCCGTGCTCCGGGGGCGCTCTTTTCTTTTGGGGGATTGGGGCGCTAGTCTCGTCTCAATCAACGACAACAGACGGGGTGGGACAATGCGTGCTTTCCTTCTGGCCACGGCTTTAATTCTCACACCCATTGCGGCTTTTGCCGATCTCGCCATTTCCGGCCAGGACGGCAAGCAGGTCCGCCCCGGCGACGGCATCCCCATGAAGCCGACGCCGGACAGCGTGGCGGCGATCGAGTTCTCCAGCACCAAACCGCCCAAGGTCATCGGCCTGCTGGAAGTGTGCTCGACCCAGATGGGGCCGCCCAGCGCCGTCGCGGTGGCGCCCGATTACAGCTTCGCGCTGGCGACCTGCCCGCAGAAGATCGGGCCGGACAACAAGAATTCGCCGCAGAACACTGTGTCGGTGATCGGGCTGGACGATCCGACCCATCCCAAGCTGCTGCAGACGGTGCAGGCGGGCATGGGCGCCACCGGCGTCTATCTCGACAAGAAGCTGCGCTATGCGCTGGTGACCGGCACCGGCGACGACACCATTACTTTATTCACCATCAAGGACCGTACCCTGACGCAAGGCAGCCAGGTGAAGCTGGAAGCCAAGGCCGAACCGCGTGACGTGATCATCGCGCCGGGTGGAAAGATTGCTTATGCCCTGCGCTTCGGCGACGCCAAGGTGACCAAGCTGGCGATCAACGGCGACCAGGTCAGCCGCGCCGGCGATTTCGATGTCGGCGTGAACCCGGATGGCGGCAGCCTGACCCATGACGGCCGCTATCTGATCGTCAACAATTTCGGCGGCTATACCACCACGGCCAAGGGCAGCGCCGCCACCACCGTCACCGACACGCGCGACGGCAAGGTGACCTATGCGGTGGAAGTCGGCGCGTTGCCGGAAGCGGTGGTGCTGTCGCCGGACGGCAAGTATGTCGCTTTGGTGATCGGCAATGGTTCGGCGACGGTGAAGACGGCGGCCAACTACAGCAGCGTGTTCGGCAAGCTGAGCGTGTTCAAGGTAGGCGCTGGAAAGCTCGAACATGTCGCCGATGCCCAGCTCGGCCATGCCTGCCAGGGCGCGGTGTGGAGCGACGATCAGAAGCGGCTTTTGGTACAGTGCTCGGTGGAGCGCGATATCCGGGTCTATGATTTCGACGGCAAGGCCCTGACCGAGCGTCCCGAAGCGGCGCTGCAGATGGTGTCGCGCCCCGGCGCCATGGTAACCTCCAGGACTCGCTAGATTTCCCTTGATAAGGCTGGCTTTGCACCGCACATAGCGGCGCATGACGCCGCTTTTGCATCTCAAGGACATTATCATCGAATTTGGCGGCCAGCGCCTGCTGGACGGCGCCGAACTCAGCGTCGGGGCGGGCGACCGGCTGTGCCTGGTGGGGCGCAACGGTTCGGGCAAGTCCACTCTGCTGAAGATCGCGGCCGGGCTGATGGAAGCCGATGGCGGCACGGTGTTCGTGCAGCCCGGCGCCACGGTGCGCTATCTGGCACAGGAGCCGGACATGAGCGGCTATGCCACCACCCGCGACTATGTCGAGGCGGGGCTGAACCCGCACGAAGATCCCAACCGGGCCTTTTACCTGTTGGGTAACCTGGGACTGAGCGGAGATGAAAACCCGGCCACGCTTTCCGGCGGCGAGGCGCGCCGTGCCGCGCTGGCCCGGGCGCTGGCGCCGCGGCCCGATATCCTGCTGCTGGACGAGCCGACCAATCACCTGGACGTCAACGCCATCGAATGGCTGGAGGGCGAGATCAAGTCCAGCCGCTGCGCCTTGGTGCTGATCAGCCATGACCGGCGCTTTCTGGAGAACCTGTCGCGGGTGACGGTGTGGCTGGATCGCGGTCAGACGCACCGGCTGGAGAAAGGCTTTGCCGCGTTTGAGGCCTGGCGTGACGAGATACTGGAAAAGGAAGAGAGTGAGCGCCACAAGCTGGAGCGCCGCATCGCCGCCGAGGAGGACTGGGTGCGCTATGGCGTGACGGGCCGGCGCAAGCGCAACGTCGGACGCCTGGCGCGGCTGCGAGGGTTTCGCACCGAACGTCGCGAACAGATCCGCCAGCTTGGAAACGTCAAGATGGAAGCCGCCGAAGGCGCCGGCAGCGGCACCAAGGTGGTGGACGCCAAGGGCGTGACCTTCTCATACGGTGACCGCGAGATCGTGCGGGATTTTTCCATGCGCATCCATCGCGGCGACCGCATCGCCCTGGTCGGGCCCAATGGCGTGGGCAAGACCACCTTGCTCAAGCTGCTGATCGGGGAACTCATCGCGCAAAAGGGCAACGTCAAACAGGGACAGGGTCTGCTGATGGCCAAGCTCGACCAGAGCCGCGCCGCGCTCAATCCCGACCAGTCGCTGGCGGCGGCCGTGACCGACGGCAGCGGCGACACGGTGATGGTGGCAGGCAAGCCGCGGCATGTGATGAATTATCTGCAGGACTTCCTGTTCACGCCCCAGCAGGCGCGTACCCCGGTCAAGGTGCTGTCGGGCGGCGAGCGGGCGCGGCTGCTGCTGGCCAAGCTGTTCGCCACCCCGTCCAACTTTTTGGTGCTGGACGAACCCACCAACGACCTGGATCTGGAAACCCTCGACCTGCTGGAAGAGGTGATTGCCGATTATCCCGGCACCGCGCTGCTGGTCAGCCATGACCGTGATTTCCTGGACCGGGTGGCGACCAGCATCGTGCTGGCTGAGGGCGATGGCAGCTTTAGCGAATATGCCGGCGGCTATGCCGACATGCTGATGCAGCGGGGCGAGAAAGTTCCCGAGCGCGGCGATGCCAAAAAATCGCCCAAAGAACCGGTGCAAAAACCGTTGCGCGTGAACGTTCCCAAGATGAACTTTGCCGATGCGCACGCCCTCAAGACCCTGCCGGGGAAGATCGCCGCGGCGGAACTGGCGATGACGGAATTGGAAAAAAACCTCGCCGACAGTGCGCTCTACGCCCGTGATCCGGCGAAATTCGCCAAGCTATCGTCGGAACTGGCAGATCTGCGGTCCCAGACGAACATTGACGAGGAGCGCTGGCTGGCCCTGGAAATGGAGCGGGAGGCGCTGGAACAGGACTGACCGTTCCGCGTTACGACCCCTGGAGTCGAATGGTTTCTACCGGTTCAGGTTCCATGAAACGCGCAGCCGTTGCCGGATTTGCCGCAGGCGCCGCCATGATGATCGGCGGGGCGCTGGGCGCGGTTTCCCACTCCGACGTGAAGCCCAATGCTGAAATCAATTCCGAGGCGATGAACCCGATGATCGGCGGCCAGGCCATGCTGCCCGACCGCGATATTCTGGAGAACATGACGTCCTCGCCGATGCATTCCACCCTGGTGGCGGCGCTGAAGGATTCCGGTGTAGCCGCGGCGCTGAAGGCCAATGGCCAGTTCACCATCTTCGCGCCCACCAATGCCGCGATGGCGAGCGGTACCCAGAATAAATCCACCCTGGCGCGGCGCATGAGCTACCTGATCGTGCCGGGCAAGTATGATTCCCAGGCGCTGCTGCGGCTGATCAACGAAGCCGGGGGCGATGCGCGGTTGCGCACCGCCGAAGGCGGCACCCTGGTGGCGCGGATGAACGGGCCGACCAACATCGTGGTGATGGACGAGAAGGGCAACACGGCCGACATCGCCATCTATGATGTGCGCGACAAGAACGGCATCATCCATGTCGTGGATCGCGCGCTGGAGCCCAGCGGCGCGGCGCGCCAGGTTGCGGCCAATTAGGCCGCAAGCCAACTAGCTAATGCGCGTATTTGGCCAGATAATCGGCCACGGCCTGCGGCGTCATGCTGCGCGCATCGGAAACCGCGAACACGTCATTCTGGTTGAGCTGCTTGCCGTCCGGGGAGGCGATGATGAGGGTGGGCACTCCCGTCAGCCGCTTGGTCAGGCCGAAGCGCCCCGGGATCTGCAGGTTGCGGTCAAAGCGGCCAACATCCACCGCCACCCATTCATAATGCGCGCCCACGAATTTCTTGACCGCCGGCAGCTCGACAAAGTTGGCCAGCACCACGCAATCCACGCACCAGTTGCCGCCCAGGTCGATCAGTACCCGCTTGTGGGACTTCTTCGCCCGCGCGAACGCGGCAGTCACCGCCGCATCGGCATTGGCATGCTCGTCATAGGGCTGCATCAGCACCACGGGCAATTGCTCCATGGTAGCGATGGGCGATTTGAGCGCGAGCGCCCAGGCGGGCGTAGCAAGCAACAGCGCGGTGACGATCAACTTCTTCATGCCGCCGGCGCCAGCAAACCGCGCCCCTCCAGCAAGGCTTCGACATGGGGATCGCGGCCGCGGAAGTCGCGATAGGCCTGGGCAAAATCGCGGGTGCCGCCGGCCGAATAGATGAACTGGTACAGCCGCTGGGCGGTGGCCGGGTCGAACGCGTCTTTCTTTTCCTGGAAAGCCTTGAAGCCGTCGGCATCCAGCACTTCCGACCACAGATAGGCGTAATAGCCGGCCGAATAACCGTCGCCGCCGAACACATGGGTGAAATGCGGCGCGGCATGGCGCGGGCCGATCTCCACCGGCATGCCGATGCGCGCCAAGGTGTCGGCTTGTGCCTGCATGGGGTCGCTGCCCGGCGGCAGAGTGTGAAAATCCATGTCGATCAGGGCCGAAGCGAGGAACTCCACGGTGGCGAAGCCCTGGCCGTAATTGCGCGCCGCCAGCAGCTTGTCCAACAGCGGCTTGGGGGTGGGCTCGCCGGTCTCATGGTGGCGGGCAAAGCGGGTCAGCACTTCGGGTTCTTCCAGCCAATGCTCGAACAGCTGCGACGGCAGCTCGACAAAATCGCGCGCCACATTGGTCCCCGACAGGCGCGGGAAGCGCACCTGGCTGAGTAGGCCGTGCAGCGCATGGCCCATTTCATGGAACAGGGTCGCCGCCTCGTCGAAGGAGAGCAGGCAGGGATCGCTTTTGCTGAAATTGGAATTGTTGATGATGATGGGAAGAATATCGCCGTCCAGCTTTTGCTGGTCGCGGAAGCTGGACATCCAGGCGCCGCTCTGCTTGCCGGGGCGGGCAAAGTAATCGCCATAGAACAGGCCGATCACGGTGCTGTCCTTCACCACCTCCCACACCCGCACATCGGGATGATAGACCGGCATGTCGCGGCGTTCCTGGAACGACAGGCCGAACAGTTTTTCGCCGGTAAAGAAGGCCGCCGCGATCAGGTTCGAAAGCTGGAAATAGGGCTTCACCTGGGCTTCGTCAAAATCGTATTTTTCCTGCCGCAGCTTTTCGGCGTAATAGCGCCAGTCCCAGGGTGCCAAGGGAAAGTTGCTGCCTTCGCGCGCGATCAGCGCCTGCAGGTCGTCGCGTTCTTCCAGGGCGCGCAGCCGCGCCGGCGCCCAGACTTCCTCCAGCAGGGCGCGCGCCTTGGCCGGCGTGCCCGCCATGGAATCGGCCAGCTTGAAGGCAGCGAAACTTTCATAACCCAACAGCGTGGCGCGCTCGGCGCGCAAGGCCAGCATCTCCTCGATGACGGCGATGTTGTTGCGGGCATTGTCATTGTCGCCGCGCGAAACCCACGCCCGGTAAAGCTGTTCGCGCAAGGCGCGGTCGTCGGCATATTGCAGGAAGGGCTCGACGCTGGAACGCGACAGGGTGATGGCGAAAGGCGCATCCAGCTTCAGCGCCTGGGCCTTGGACGCCGCCGCATCGCGCGCCGAAGTGGGAATGCCGGCCATCTGCGCCTCGGTCAAAGACAAGGTCCAGTCTTCCTCATCGCCCAGCACATTCTGGCTGAACTGGGTGCCCAGCACCGCCAGCCGCTGGGCGATGGCCGCCAGCCGGTCGCGGGCCTCGCCTTTGAGCTGCGCGCCCGACCGCACGAAATCCAGGTGATAGCGCTCCAAAACGCGCAGGGACTCTCCGTCCAGGCCCAAAGTGTCGCGTTTGCGGTAAACCTCGTCCAGCCGCGCGAACAGCAAAGGATGCATGGAGATGGCGCTGAAATGCGCCGACAGGCGCGGCGCCATTTCCATCTCGATCGCCTGGAGCACCTCGTTGGTGGCGGACGAAGTCAGGTTGTAGAACACCCCTTCCAGCCGGGTCAGCAATCGCCCGCTTTTCTCCAGCGCCAGCACGACATTGTCGAAGTCGGGCGGGGCGGGATCGCCGGCTATGCCAGCGATCTCGGCCGTGTGTTCGGCCAAGGCGCGGTCATAGGCGGGGCCAAAATGCTCCGGCTTGATCCGGTCCAGGGGCGGCGCGCCATAGGGCGCGGTCCAGTCTTCAAAGAAGGGATTTGTCATGACGCCATTATAGGGTCAGTGGATTTCCCATACCACCGAGACATCGGCCGTGACGCTCTGCTGGCCGGCCGCCACCGGGGTAGGGGCCGCGGACATGGCCATCATTTTGTACATGGGCCGGGGCGGCTCGGCGCCGCCGCCTTCGCTGATGGACAGGATGGCGCCCAGGCTGACCCCGGCCGCCTTGGCATAGGTCTCGGCGCGGGCCCGCGCATCGGCAATGGCGTCGACCCGCGCCTTGTCCAGCAGCGGCGCGGGGGTGGCGATGTCGAAGCTGATGCCGTTCATCTGGTTGGCGCCGGCAGCGACCAGCGCATCCAGCGCGGCACCCACCTTGGCGACATCGTCCAGCCGCACCGACACATCATTGTTGACCTGATAGCCGGTCAGGCGGCGCGGGCTGTTGTTCTCGCCATTGGTATATTGCGGCGAGATGTTGAAACCGACGGTCTGGATGTTCTTTTCGGCCACGCCCATTTTCTTCAGGGCCGCGAACACGCCATTCATGCGGGCGCTGTTTGCGGAAAGGGCTGCGGCCGCGGTGGGGGCGCTGGTAATGACCCCGGCATTGACCGTGGCCACATCGGGCGCGCTGCGTATCTCGCCATGCCCGTTCATGGCCAGGGTCCGCGGCACGGGGTCGGCGGCAAAGGCAGGGGCGGTGAGGGCGGCAGCCAGCGCCAGGCCCATCAAAAACCGGTTCTTCATGATGTCTTCTTTCAAAATTGTTACACCTATCCGGAATGATGGTGTGGGAAAACCGGGGCAAAATCGAGGCTATTTAATGGTCGCGCCGGCAGGCCCTGCGCGGCCTCACGGCCGCTTCGGGTTGCCGGTCGCTCCGGGTTGGCGGACGGGAAAATCCTGTTATACCCCCTTTTGGTAAGGGCCTGTAGCTCAGTTGGTTAGAGCTGACCGCTCATAACGGTTAGGTCCCAGGTTCGAGTCCTGGCGGGCCCACCAACGTTTCGTTCGCCTGCGTGCGCGGGCGTTCGAGAGCCCAAAAATATCCCGATAAATCTGGCGTTTATGTGCGCCAGTGGACTGGGCTGTTCGCGGGTATCCGCGTAAATTGTTGGTGTTTTATGGCCAAAACACCAACACATTCCCGGAAAACACCAACATGCCTTTAACGGATGCCACAGTTAGGGCTTTGAAGCCCAAGCAGGCGCCCTACAAGCTCAGTGATAGTGAAGGGTTGTATGTATTGGTTACGACCGCCGGATCGCGGCTTTGGAGCTTGGCGTATCGTTTTCACAGCAAACAGAAGACTCTCGCCCTAGGAAAATATCCGGCAGTTTCGCTCCTGGATGCCCGCAGAGCGCGCGACGCGGCGAAACAACTTTTGGCGGCGGGCACGGATCCGGCAGCAGACCGTAGGGCAACAAAGCGCAAGCGATCGATTGCCGCTGCTAATACCTTCGAGGCAGTTGCCCAAGAATGGTTTGAGGTCAACAAGGGGAGATGGGTAGAAACTTACTCCTCGCGCCTGCAGAGCCGCCTAAACGACGATTTGTTGCCGGCACTTGGAAAGCGTCCTATCGCGGACATCGAGCCGCTCGAAATCCTGGATGCGATCAGAAAGATCGAGCGACGAGATGCCATCGAGATGGCAAAGCGGGTCATGCAGATGGCGAGCGGCATTTTTCGCTATGGGGTAGCGACCGCCCGGTGCACCAGAGATCCTACTGCGGATCTCAAAGGTGCTCTTAAGCCGGCCAAGGCAACAAAACACAGGACTGCACTCCCGGCCAAAGAACTACCTTCCTTTGTGGAGGCGTTGGAGGCCTATGACGGCGAACCGGTGACCAAACTTGGTATGAAGCTTCTTCTTTTGACATTCGTCAGAACTTCCGAGTTGCGTTTTGCCCGTTGGTCGCAATTCGAAAAATTGGGTTCTCGTGAAGCTCTTTGGCGCATCCCCGCTGAACGGATGAAAATGCGCCGGGAGCACCTAGTGCCGCTTGCGCCCCAAGCCGTTGGCGTCATCGAATTGCTGCAAAAACGTACGGGGAACAGCGAGTACCTTTTTCCCGCTGCCACCAAGCACGAAGTGATATCGGAAAATACATTGCTCTTTGCCATCTATCGCATGGGTTACCATAGTCGAGCGACAGTGCACGGATTTCGTGCCACAGCCTCGACTATCCTCAATGAAGCCCAATTCAACCGCGATTGGATCGAGATGCAACTAGCGCACTTCGATGGTTCGGTGCGAGGCACTTACAACGGCGCTGAATGGCTTCCTGGGCGGCGCGACATGATGTGCTGGTGGGCTAATTACTTGGATGGAACAAAGAAAAGACGACTGGAAATAGTCAAAGCAGCTATTTAGCGAAGTTACGCAGTGGATACCGACGATTCCGACCGAAGAAGGGAACCGTTGAAAGGTCCGGTGCCGCAGATCGTCAACGATAGAAAGCTCTAATGCCCTATTTGTCAGATTGGGAGATGTTGTCTCATGCTGTGGAGCGGCTTTCAGTGGCCGGCGCTTCTTTAGATGCGGCAAAGGCAGATCTCGTTGCGGCAATCGCAGATCGAAAAGTCCAGATACGTTTTGAAATTAGTCAAACAGACCCTGACCTACCGCTTTTTGGGGTGGGCGAATTAATGCTCGGTGAGGGCGTCCTCATCCCTGCACACCTTCAAGTCAGTGACTTCGATTGGGATACTTTCTGTCCAAGTGAATGGTGGAGAAGCGCAAACACGGCAACCGTGAGATACAAATTTAAATGGCTTGAAGTGCGACGCGATGGCGTGACGAGGTATCTCTTGTCGCTAGCGGCGAATACACTATTGGGGGGAAAAAGGCTTCTGATGAACAAATCCGCACCGCGTTAAACCAGGTTTATGGGCGGGCCGTAGAGAATAGAGTCCCCCCACCGAACATACGCAACGTGGTCAAACCCGTGAAAGAGTTGCTCAGCGCAAGCGGGCTGACAGCAACCAACGCCAAGATTCAGCTTATCGCAGAAGAGGACAATTTCCGCCTTCTTCGTAGGCCTTCCGGGGTTACCATTGCGAGCGAAAGATCAAAGACGCGGTAGTCTGCTCAGGAACTAGGTTTCTCACCTTTCATGAGGCGGGAAGGCCAGGAAATCTGGTGCCTCTAAATCCGGCATGCCCTATGCCGCTATGACCCGACCAGCTGAAACCACGATCATCCCTTTTCAAAAAAGGATTATGTGCACGGTAGATGAGGCCTGTGCTTATACCAGTATAGGCCGGACTAAGATGTACGAAGAGCTGGCCGCCGGCCGGGTTGAATCGACGACTGTCGGAAAGCGGAGACTTATAAAAGTTTCCTCTTTGTTGCGCCGGCTTGGTGTCGTTAAAGCGGACACCGCCGATGAATGATACACCTGCCAAGTTGGCGCTCACTTGCACTTGGTGCTCTAGACCATTGGAAAAATTGCGTCCCCGTCCTCAGTGTAGGCCCCGTTTTTGTTGTGATGGCCATAGAAACGCCTTTTGGCAGTCACTTAGGGAATATGCGTCCATCGAATTTGAAAACGGTCAAATATCGATCAAAGAACTGCACCTGGTGTTTTGGCGCCGGCATCGCGTGCGTTGGGATGAATAGTGGCGGACGGCACTCCATTCTTGGAATTTCTTCGATCTATACAACTTGCGCTAACCGACTATGGTCCTACAGGAAATGCGCGCCCGGCGACCGATCTCCCGCTGCCGCTCTCTTTAGTAGTTTGTGACCACCTACGGACTCGCAAGATCCTGTTCACCCCGAACAAGGCCGCGGAAATCTTTGGCGAGGTCAAGAAGGGGACCTGGCTGGACGACACGATCATGTTCCCGGTTGTGGAGCATGTGGGTGAGGTCACCAACTATGGCGACTTCAACGAAAACGGCCACACCGGCGTCAACACCAACTGGCCGCAGCGGCAGGCGTTTCTCTTCCAGACGATGGAAGAATACGGCGACCGCGAAGTTGAGCGCGCCGGCCTGGCCCGCCTGAACTGGGTTTCGGAAATGGACATGGCGGCGGCGACCGTGATGTCCAAGTACGGGAACCTGACCTATTTCTTCGGCGTGGGCGGCCTGCAGCTGTACGGCCTGCTCAACATCTCCGACCTGAGCGCGTCGCTAACCCCCGCCAACAAAGTCCATGGCGGCAACGAGGGGGTGGTGAACAACGAGGTGGTCGCCGCGGCCAACGAGATCGTCAACGACATTCAGTCCCTCTGGATCCACCTCGCCAGCCAGGCCAACGGCTTGATCGACGAGAAGGCGAAGATCAAGCTGTGTACGTTACAGCCGGCTTGGCCACACCTGTCCGCCTGAAAGCTATGTCTCTGCGTATCACCACATCGGATTGGCTCAGTCGTAAGCAGGCAGACACTTTCATTGATGGGTATGAGTTCGTTGCTTCCAGAGACCTCATACCCGATTGCTTTATCACGGTGCGCTGGTCAGAGACGTGCTTCGCTTCGGACCCATTTCTTGGTTTGCAAAAGATCATCGAACGACTGCGGAAGCTTGGTCGCCCCGGGCCTTTCGTACTGTTCTGGAATCGCGAGCGTGAACAACCGGGTGTCATAGAACACGCCCATATCGCCTACCTGCGGCAGGCTATCGCGATAGTCGCGCTGGAGGATCTTATATGCCGATGGGCAGGAGTGGAAAAAGGCTCGGGCGCTGTAGATGTCAGCCCGTGCAAAAAATCTGAATGGTGTAACGCTCGGACCTTGATTACAGGATACCTCTTGAAGGGGTTGCCCCCACAGCTTCGAATTATTTATCTCACCCCGAACCAGCAAAGAGCCTGGCGCCGGCCACAGGGTGCCATCCGCGGTAAACGACTTGGTGTCTCCAACTATGTCTCCCGAGGTGTCCGAGGCCTCAGGAATTCGAGGATTGTTCCTAAAAGCTCATAACTCTCTCGGCAGAGGCCCCTCTGAGCAGGGACCTCCTCTGATTTGCTGGAGATTTAAGCCGATGCCGGTGCCGTGCACGGCACCACGCGGGGCCGTTAGTCGGACCAAAAGCAACTGAACGAAATTGCGGGCCCAAGATACTGAGTGGCGCTCTTCCGGGGCCAAGGCTATAGTGGCGTCAGCGGCCCGAATTGGGCCTCCGGGCTTGATAACCCATCGTATGGCGGCAATTTGTGCTGCCGTCATTAGCACTCCTCGACCCTACGGTCGGGGAGGCATGCGTTTATACAACAGGGCGAAAGCCTGAAGGCGCATGCGGCTCTCCATACGAGGCTTATCAACTCCCCGATCACCAGGTGGGGGCAAGATGAACTCAATTAAAATCGGCATTCTGGCGATTGCAGTAATCGGGTTCGCCATCGCGATCTTGGCAGATGCGACGTCACCGCATCGCGGTGGCTCTGTAACCGGTGTGGCGGACCTAATCTCTCAGGAAGAAAGCCTAAATGAAAAATGTAGAGGTGGGTCGGGAGATGACCCAGCTACTCAGAAGTTCTGCGATAAACGCGATCGGGTTTTCGCTCAAATAAGGGCGAAGGGCTGGTGTTGGGAATCAGACAATGGTGTGGAAGCGGACAAGAAATGGGAGCCCTGTGCGACGACAAGTCAATCGGAACCGACATCAACGCCGACCGAGGGGCGTGATCCTTACGAGGCCGGACAGAAAGCCTTGGGCGATTCGGAATATGAACGGGGCAGGGCTGATCTTTTTTCGCAGATAACCGATCCTGACCAAGCCGCCACATGGTTGGCCGGCGCCCCTCTGAATGTCCGCTTTTGGATTTAAAGCGGTCATTCGTTCCGGTCAGCCCAATGTCCGCTTTGCGCCAAAAGCAGTCATTCCCACGGTCGGCAGCGGAACTATTAGCCGGTACTTCCGGTAGCCTTGCGTTGTCGGCTTATAGGCAGCGCGTTTTCTAGATGTGTCAGGAGAACCGCACCTATCGGCCACAGAGTTCGCCTCAACCAATGAGGCGGGCGTCATCCTCAAGGACCGCGCGCATGTGTAACGCGAGGGTGGGGCGAAGCGGCGAAGCCGGCGCGGCCCGCCGAGCGGGCCTACAAGGGAGCGCCGCATACCCGATTTCTTGGGTCATCACAAAAAAAGTCCTGCAGCTACCTGGCCGCCGTCCATCGAATTTTGTGCAACACCGACCTCGATTGGCACTTCGTACGGAACCGTTCCTTCCTATAATCGTTGCTGGTACCGGAGTACGCGATGTCAGAAGCACATTT
The DNA here is from genome assembly GCA_013697055.1 of Alphaproteobacteria bacterium. Lineage (GTDB taxonomy): Bacteria > Pseudomonadota > Alphaproteobacteria > Micropepsales > Micropepsaceae > Rhizomicrobium. The sequence goes on along the minus strand of JACCXK010000184.1, from coordinate 18,172 downwards.
CCCGGAGAATCAACGGCTTGACTCGGCCAGGACTGTACTGGTGGTCGAGGATGAGGCCCTCATTCGTGCCGTTCTTTCCGACATGCTTCACGATAAGGGCTTCAAGGTGCTGGAAGCCGCAAACGCCAATGAAGCCATCGAAATCTTCAAGAAAACCACCGTGGCGATCGACTTGGTATTCACCGATGTGCGCATGCCGGGCTCTATGGATGGATTTGGTCTGGTGCGGTGGATTCAGAGTACGCGGCCCTTTATTCCCGTCATTGTCGCCTCAGGCGATATCGGCAAGGCCAACGATTCAAGCTGCATGACGCTGGGCGACATGTTCATACCCAAGCCGTACGATTTGGAACGCACTGCGATGAAAATTCGCAAGGTACTCGAATCCAGAAGCCGCTGACGCACGTGGCACGCGCAACAGGGTATTCCCGCAATGCAGCGTGTTTCAGATGGTATTGTCCCTTTTCTCATCTGCTATAGGGTCATCGATTCCGCCCCTTGCGCGACGGATGCGACCTCAGATTTGAACTGGCGATAAAATGGCTCCGACGCAAAATTATCTACTATCCAACTTATCGGATCGGCATAGAGAGATGCTGGTGCCGCACTTGGAAGCTATTGATTTACCGCTGCGATTTACCGTCGAAAAAGTCGGCAAGCCCGTCGAGCACGTTTACTTTCCCGATGCGGGCATGGTGTCTGTCGTGGTTGACCTGGGAACAAATCACCAGGCGGAAGCCGGAACAATTGGTTGGGATCTTTTCACGGGGCACTCGGTAGTCATGGGCGGCGGCGTCTCCCTCACCACATTGTACCTGCAGATCGCCGGTAACGGCCGGCGTATGCCGGCAACAGTCTTCGCGAAACTCCTGCAAGAAGATCGTGAACTTCATGAATGTTTTCTCGCGGCGGTCGAAGGATTCAATGCGCAGGCCACCTACACAATCATCACCAACAGCCGCGGTAAACTTGAAGAGAGGCTGTGCCGATGGTTGCTCATGGCGCATGACCGTTCGGAAGGGGATACCCTCGGCATCACTCATGATCTGCTTTCCGTTATGCTAGGCGTACGTCGGGCCGGAGTCACGACAGCATTGCAGCACCTGGAAGACAGCCAAGCGGTGAAGCTCGTGCGCGGCAAGATTACGATCCTTGATCGTGGGAAGTTGAAAGGCTTTGCCGGCCCCTTCTACGGCCCAGCAGAAACCGCGCAAGCACGGCTTACCGGATGGCAACCTAAACCATTCGGATAGATGATATTCGTTATAAGGACTGAGCCGATGCCTATGTACTATTTCCCGAAAGCGTCTGACGGCGTGGTGCGCGACGATCCCGTTGGTAGTGAACATCATGACAAGGCGGGCGCCCTAAAAGAAGGCTCCACTTATATCCGCGAAATGGCGATGGAACGCCTGAAGGGCGGGGATGACAATTTTGAGGAATCTGTTGAAATCCGCGACGCCGAAGGCACATTACTAGGCCGCAAACTGATCACCGTGAAAAGTTCAGGGTCCGAATAACCGGCAGCTCTTGCTAGTTCTCGCATGTGTCTCGGAAAGTCGGATTATCTGGATGTTCCAAAACTTCTGCCACCGTTAAAGCAGCAATACGGATTCCGTCTTCGCCGATAATCTCTACCCATAGCGCGGTGGAGGGAACGCCATTTTCGATGGCGCGATGCGCTAAATCCTTAACGGTATCTACGGCTTCGAGAAGTGCGGCCGGCGCTCCTTCGCATAGCGAGCCATCCGGGTCGCTGATCGTACGGCCGCCTTGGTGAACGTGAAAGAAATAGCGCTCCATGAGTCACCAACGCAAACAGATCACATTGGATGCGTAGGTTTAGCATCTTGCATATTCTGCCGTATTGGCGTCTAGCGAAGCCTACGTGCATGCGAGTGTCCTTCATACTGTTGACATGGCTCCGCCCGGATTTTGCGCCATATGGTACACAAGGCGATTGGCATGGGAGGGGCTTTTCTATTTCCATATCAGAGAGCGGCGCTGATCCTTGTGCCGGACGAAGAGGCCTAGAGTGCCGCACCTTACTGCCTATCCAAAACCCTACCCAGACCAATGGCCGCTTTGGGTCAGGAGATGCCATTCCGACCTACTCGGCCCAATGTCTGCTTTACGCCAAAAGCGGACGTTGTTGGGAAGCGGCCAAATCTGGGCTGTACCCCCCTGCTGTGAGGTCCGTACGAGTGTTATGCTGCCTGATAACTAGACGTAGGAGGACAGCATGAAGCTCGCTCTTATCGCCAGCGCGGTGATGTTCTTTGCTTCTCCGGCAATGGCACAGGTAGCGGTAGCGACCGTGGAATATCCGGGACTTCAACCTGCAGGTGGGTCTGAGGGCGCCCGCACATCACCGAGTCCAGGCACTGAACAGGCCTTGCGTCACCAGATCGCGTCTCTGGAAGCAGGACAGGCCGACTATAGCGCGATGGGTGCGCTTACCGCCGCAGGGCTTCGCTACCAGAACGGCAAGCTTCAACCGCAGATCCGCCAATGGGGCGCATTAGTCTCTCTGAAATTCGTGTCCGCCTCAGGGGTCGCCGATGTTTATGAAGCGACCTTCGTACACGCCCGTGTGCGCTGGACGATCAAGCTTGGGTCATTGGGGAAGATCACCAGCATTGGCTATAAACCGCTGTCATAATCAACGCCTGGCTCTCTGCTTGCCTTTCCCATCTTTGAATGTCCGCTTTGGGTCAAGAGCGGTCACTCCGGGCCGGGGGGCCAATGTCCGCTTTGCGCCAAAAGCGGTCATTGGGAGACTGCAACAAACCGGCGGTAGCGCTGTTACTGGCAGGATGAAATTGGTGTCATCCCTAAAATTGCAAATACCTCGAGCAGCCGTTGTTAACATTCCCCCAAGTAGGATCACCGCGGTTCCTGGGGGGCCTGCTATGGGATATCGAATCACAGTGACTTTGATTTCGCTCGTGGCTTTGGCCGGATGTGCAGGCGTTGGGCCAGAGCAACGTCGGGAGATTGATCCGACCCATTTCACTCTTGATACACCCATTGAACAGTTGGCTGCGTACAGCACAACGGCATCGGTTCTGCGCAGGGACATCCCCGGTCTGTTGGAGGACAAGCATTACCCGATGTTTAAATCCATGAGCTTGCGCGTCGTAGGGGCAATATCAAATGGTGGACTTTCTTCGCAAACGTTAGCGCAAACCGAAGCGGACCTGCGCACCGTTTCTAAACCGGTAGAGACGGCTGCGCTGCGGTAATTGAAAGCGAATATATGGTCGCGATCCGCGTCATAATCCTTTGCTTGTCGTTCGTAGGATTATCGTACAGCGTTACGCACATTTCGTCGGACCCTAGGCACTGTGATTCCGGCCCGGCATTGGTTGTGCTCGATTGTCGGAATTAGTTTCACCTCCTCGATATCGTGGCGCGTTTGAAGGGTCACTGCTCCGCGAGCGCTTCCGTCAGTTTGGGTGTCATGGAAGCCGCCGACGACGGTTGGATGTCCGCTTTGGGTCAGATGCGGCCATTTCGCCCTATCCAATCCAATGTATGCTTTTCGCCAAAAGCGGACATTTGGAATCCCTGCGATCCGCGACGACCGAGCGATTTTTGAGATCTCGCAACCTTCCTATTTTAGGCTCACATATATCATAGTGATCGCAGCTGCCCCCATGACCGCAGTAGCGAGCCAGCCCAGCCCGCCCAAAACCCAACCGGCCCGGAATTTCCCCATTTTGCGCCGGCTGCTAGCCACTATCATCAGTGCCCCCATCATCGGGACGGCAATAACGCCGTTGAGCACCGCGCTCCAATACAGCGCCTTAATCGGGTCCAGCGGCGACCAGTCAATGCCCAGGCCCAGCAGCACCGCTGCACCGATCACTGAATAAAAGCCTCGGGCCTGCCACGGCATGTTGTCGAGGCCCGTCTTCCATCCAGCCGCTTCTGCCACCGCATACCCAGTCGATCCCGCGAGGACCGGTATCGCCAATAATCCCGTGCCGATGATGCCGATACTGAATAGGGCAAAAGCATATTGCCCGGCGATAGGCTTCAGCGCGCTGGCCGCTTGGGCGGCGGTGTCGATTGTGGTTACCCCATGCGCATGTAAAGTGGCGGCGGTCGCGATCATTATGGCAAGCGCCACCAAGTTCGATGCCAGCATACCGGCTATGGTGTCCACCCGGATGCGCGAAATGGCCGCTCGTCCTTCGCGCGGCCGCTCGATCAAGGGATGCTCATCGTCATTCTGGTCCACTTCCTCGACTTCTTGGGCGCTCTGCCAGAAAAAGAGATAAGGGCTGATGGTGGTGCCGAAGATCGCCACGATAGTTGTTGCTGCGCTTTCGGTCAGGTTCGGATGCAGGCCCAGCATCCCCGCGCCGATCTGCCTCCAGTCCAGTGGCAAAAGGAACATCAATGCGACATAAGCGAACATGCTGAAAGTCAGCACCATCAGGAACCGCGAATAGCGCCGGTAGGGAATGAACAGCTGTAATCCCAATGACAACAGCGCGAAGAGGATGGTCAGGGCATGCTGATTCAGCCCCGCGACCAGGTTGGCCGCTTCCGCCATGGCAGCTAGGTCCGCCCCGACATTTATCGTATTGGCGATGAACAGCAGCGACAGCAGGCCCAGCACTAACGGGCGTGGCAGGACCTCACCCATATTGGCGGCTAGGCCCTTTCCGGTAACCCGGCCAACCAGCGCGCTAACCATCTGGATTGCCGCCATCAGCGGGAAGGTCAGCAGCATGGTCCATAGGAGGTGGAAGCCGAACTGGGCGCCGCCTTGGCTGTAGGTGGCAATGCCGCTGGGATCGTCGTCGGCAGCCCCGGTGATCAGGCCGGGCCCCAGCTGCTTGAGTAGAGGCGCGCTATGCACGCGGGTTTTTAGACGGGACTTGGATGGGGGCTGAGACATGAGACGGGCGATCCTCCTGCAGACTAGACTTTTAGCGATTCACCCAGCGGGCGATCCCCTGCGAGCCGCTGCTAAATGTCTCCGTGCAAGCGTACGCCGAATACTGATACGGGACCGCGGTCGGCATTATAGGCGGGATTGGCGATGAACTGGTAGTCAAGCGTTCCTGTGATGCCATCCCACAATTTGGCTGCGTAATAGGTTTCGATCACATTTTCGCGTTCATAGTGATCGAGGCGTCCGTCGCCAATCAGGATGCCAAGCCCGCCGGCGGCAAAGAAGCGCTTGCCCGCGTCCGAGATGCCGCCGCTTTCGATGGCAAGGCCCACCGTGTCGTCCTTGCGGCCCCAGGATTGTCCACTCAATGACAGGCCGCCCAGGATGCTGTTGGCCATGTCGGTAAATTCTTCGCCTTCCTTGCTGCTATCATTCAAGGTGGCGCGCAGGAAGAAACCCAGATCGTCGCTCAGCGCCTGCTGCAGGTTAAGCGACATGCCGGTTTTCCATGCGCCGCGGCGAACCAGGGAAATATCGGCAGGCCTGTGCGTCGATACCGCCAAGTTGACCGCGTCGGTGTAATCGCCGATGCGGCCCCGGCTAGCAAATCCCAGCAGCTTTATCTTACCGGAGCGGCCGAACAACGTCACGCGGCGCTCGACCTCGCCGTCCAGCTGATATTGGCCGAAGCCGCGCGTCAGCTCTGTTCCATTGGGTACCCGCGACAGGTCGAATAGGCCGCCCCTCAGGGTCCAATCCGAAAAACTCCACTCCACCGCCCCGCCATAGCTGTAGCCCCAGGCATCGGCGGCATAGTCCCAGGGTCCGGCATCGATCACCGCCCAGTTGAGGAAGTCGTGCATCGGATCGTGGGCATAGTCATTTGTATCGAACACATCACCGGGTGAGAATTTGCCCAAGGTGAGGATAACATTGTCGGCGCTGCGGCTGCCGGCCAGCTGATTGGCCTGGCTTTCCAATGTGCCTGCTTCGCCGCCCAGATCGAAACTCTGGCGGAAGAACAGCCGGTGCAGCCGCAGATAGGGAACAGCCTTGCCGACCTTGGATCCTTCGCCATTGGTAAAGGCCGCCACGCCAAGGGTGTTCGACAGGCCAAAGCCCTGGTCCATTTCTAGATCTGCCCAGGCCTCGCCGCCGTCCCAGGGCCGCCATCCGGCATAGGCAGTGAGATTCACCGTCTCATTGCCCCGGCTGCCGGGATCTAGACTGTTGGTGCCGCGATAGGCCGAACGGAATGCGGGATGATATTGCTCGATGCCGGTGGCCTGGCCGTGAATTGCCCAATCTTCGGTTACGTCGGCCGCGAACGCTGCGCATGGTGCTAAAAGGTACAAAAACAGTATCCCCGCTCTCATAGTTCACCTTCGCAAATCGCAGGAAAGTCACCTGTCCCGTATAACGCCTCAAACCAGCATAGTAGACGCTGGGATGTGCGGCGCGATGGCGCGGCCACGGTGTCGGCCCATATGGGTGACGACCCGGGTGCTACTTCGTAGCCGCCGCATCCATTTCACCTGCGCGTCACGGCTTTATACGCCCTGAGTTGGGCTAAAATAGTCCGCAACTTCGCAAGCAACTCCTTCGCGTGCGTAGGTACCTAATCACGAGAGCCCAATGATTGGGTATGTCCGCTTTGGGTCAGGAGCGGCCATTCCGCCCTGGTGAGCACAATGTCCGCTTTGCGCCATAAGCGGTCATTCCCTGCAGTCATCCGGACGATGCGGGGAAGCCTTTCGGTGTCAGCCGTGAATACGGCGGAACTCTTCTGCTTCGGAGAGTACGTCTTTAAGACTGCCGGGGCCTGGCGACCAACTCTTTGCCCGCTTCGCTTGCCGGTCCATATTATCGACACTGGCTGCTTGCTTGATTTCTTGTGTAGTCATCATGGTTTCGATGCGGTCTGCCAAGGTGGCGCGTTGGTCGGCGAGTGCTGAGAAATAGGCCGCGCGATCGACGTTGCGGGCCAACACTTCGCCCTTGATGTAAGCCCGAGCCACGTTTGAAAGGGCGATGGCATTTCCCTGTTCCGCTGCCTTAACGCTCCACTGCAGCCCCAGGAATTTGTCCTCAGGCACACCACGTCCGGCACCATACATGTATCCGACCTCCATTTGCGCAATCGGATTGCCCGTGGCAGCTGCTTGGCTGTAAAGCGCGAATGCTTTGCTATCGTCCTGCGTCACGCCCAATCCCCGCAAATACGCTCGGGCAAGCTGGATTTCAGCTACGACGTTTCCGGAAGCAACCGCTTTTGTGAGCCACGCAACTGCCGCTGGCTTGTCCTGCATCCCGGTGCAATCCTGCATGAGCAGTTGCCCCATCGCACGTTGCGCATCCGTATTGCCTTGCTCAGCGAGCGGACTGAAGTTCGCGCGAGCGAGTGCAAATTCCCGATTGCGAGCGGCGGCTGTTCCAGCTGCGATACTTGGGGTTGCAGGCGGCGACACCTCTGCAGGAGGGCCGGGATTGGTGCAAGCGGTAGTTACTGTGACGGTGTTGGGCTGGGCAGAGACCGCGATTGGTACGGTGAACAACATCAAAAATATGATGGAAGCGCGCATTTCCCAGTCCCCCATTTTTGGCGCAGCTTAGTACTCGCGTGGTTCAGTAGCCATTTCAGTTTGTTAATCTGACAAGTTGTCGTCTAAATCCCGCGTCCGCTTTGCGCCAATGGAGGGCATTCAGTTAGAATTGGTCTGCCCCTAGAGAAAATGAGAATTGTGAAATTCGGCATACGAATAGCCCTAGCTATAATAGTCGCGGCGGGCATTGCCGGAGCAGTGGTTTATCGCCATGAAATCCACCCGTTAGCTATTCGCAACGCGATATTGGGAAACCCGTTCGCCCCTATCATCTTCGTATTTCTGCAGGTTGTTGCGAGCATCCTTTTCGTGCCCCGAGCCGTCCTGGGGCTGGCAGCGGGCATGCTATTCGGATTCGTTTGGGGGGCGGTATGGGCGATTGTAGGGGCGATGCTGGGGGCCAGCGCAGGCTTCGCAGCCGTACGCCTAATGGGATTCGCGGGAGTTCTAGACAGAGGGCCAACAATAGGTCGGCTCGTTGAGAAGGCAGAAAGGGGAGGTTGGCGCGCGGTAGCGGTGGTCCGGTTGGTTCCGGTTCCCCACAGCGTCGTCAACACAGCCCTCGCGCTCACTAATATATCTTGGCGAGACTACCTGTTGGGCTCGTTCGCGGGGATGCTACCGATGACCTTTGCGCAGGTGGCAATCGGGGCGTCCGGTGGCGAAATCGTGGATGCCCAAGGCAAATGGATGTGGGCATGCCTGCTGCTAGCTTTCGGGTTAGCAGGATCAATTTGCGCTTCGGCGGACCGGAAGGTCGCTGGGTTAAGTGTGCGAAATAGCCCGTCGGAGTACAGCGGTCCCGGGCGTCAGAATGTCCGGGCGCAAATGTCCGCTTTGGGTCAAAAGCGGTCATTCCGCTCTGGTCTGCCCAATGGCCGCTTTGCGCCAGAAGCGGACATTCCTATTCACCAGACGACGCTAGGACCCTTCTTTCCCGTCGATAACCTCTAGGCGCTGCCGCCCGTGAGAGTATCCTTTAAGTAGCGGAACTTTTTCCGGGTTTTGTCGATATGGCGTTCGTAGAAAAAGAAGCCTAGCGCTACGATTGCCAGGATCGCTAGCACCGCCAATTCCAGGACCAGCGGCATCGCAGGCGGCCTGCGGGAATAAGCACGAAAAGCCATGCCCGCCACCTCCAGCGCCGCCCAAACGGCGCAAGTCAGCAATCCAAGCCGGATCGCCACCAACTGCCTTTCCGCACGAGCAATGGTAAGATTGATCATTTCTGGCAACGCCTTGGCGTGGTCGCCTGACATGACAGGCAGTAGTCTCACGGCAGCAACAGCGGGGATTGCCGAGACCGCCACCAGGACGATACCCCGCGCGACAAAATTCCCTAGCCCAATGGTCCAACCACGCCAGACAGAGTACGCACCCACCAGAGCACCGGCAAAGCCGAACAGCAGTCCCGCGACCACACTTCCCGTGATCAGAACAGATTGCCTTCGCAGGCGCTCCTGAAGGCGTGGGATGATTATTTCAGTTTCGGGATGGACCGCGCGCCAAGCGATACCAAGCTCGTCCCAGTAAGCGTCCTTGATCATGGCGTAGCTCCTATAAGGTTGCGAAGTAGGTCCTTGGCCCGCGACAGGCGGACAGCGACAGCGTTTGGAGTAAGACCCAGGAAGTCGGCTATCTCTTTCGGGGCGAGCCCTTCCAGCGCCAGCGTTACAGCCTGCCGGTGTGATAGCGGCAGGCGCCGCACCGCGGCCATAAGGTGGGCCTGGTCGCTGAGGGCGATGGCCTTTCTTTCGGGATCATCGCCAGGAGCTGGGATTTGCTCGTTCAGTTCGAGGGACGGCGGCGATTTCAAGGCACGCGCCACATGGGTAATGGCTCGATTAGTGGCGATCCGCGCCACGAAGGTTCGTACGGATGCGTCGCCGCGAAAGGCGGGCAACGCCCGCCACAGCGCAAAATGGATTTCCTGGACCAATTCCTCGGCCAGATGCGGGTTCGCTTCATAGCTAGCGGCAATACGCCTTATCATGGCGCCGTGGTCTCGCGCGATCAGATCAAAATCATGCCGGATCGCCATAGGTGCCAATCTAAGCCACTCCGCCAGCCGTCAGAGTAATAGTCCTCCCGCTAGCGCATATCTTTCAAAGAAAAAGTTGGCGCGGACCTGATTTTCGTCCAGCGGCCTGCTGCTTGAGCCCGATTGCCCCATTGGGTCAAAAGCGCTCATTCAAACCTGGTGGGTCCAATGTCCGCTTTGCGCCAAAAGCGGACATTCAGCCAAGTTCGATTACGCAGCTACTCACTGGTTCGTGTCTCTATTCCAGATACGGCGTCAGCACCTCTTCGATCCACTTCATGAATGCGCGGACCCGGCGCGACAGATTGCTCCGATGTGCCACCACGAGGGACACGGCGAGCGCCCGGCGGCGAAAATCGGGCAGGATCTCCACAAGCGCGCCACTCTCCAAGTATCGGCCAACCCCCAAGAGTGGCGCCTGAATCAGGCCAAGGCCCGCGAGGGCAGCGGCTTCGTAGGTCTGCGCGCTATTGAGGTGTAGCGCACCTGGCAACTGAAGCGTCGCGTACCGAGCACGTCGCGGGTACGACGTTCGCACGCGATGTCTTCGCGGCAGCCTGGAAGGCCGAGACGGCCTAACCAGGCGGGATCGGGTGGCTAGGGCTCGTAGGGACGAATGTCCGCTTTGGGTCAGGACTAGCCATTCCGCCCTGGCTCGTCCTAGGTCCGCTTTGCGCCAATAGCGGTCATTCGCAGCGATCAAGTACGAGCGGTTAGGCGGCGGCCATGGGGCATGCTATGCTTCGCCTGTCACCAGCCGCATCCGAGCGCTGGTGGTTGAGAGACCTCCGGGACAACCCTCAGAACCTTGTCCGCGCTCCCGCTCGCACTTGGGAGGTATCGCTCCGTTGGAACAGTATAAAATGACCCTCCTGGACAAGAAGGCGTTCATCGTCTCTGTGCGTGACTTCGACGCCGACACTGACATCGCCGCACTGGCCTATGCTTACACGCTGTGCGGTACCCATACGATAAATGTCACCCAGGCCGACCGCCGCGTGGGGGAGGTTGCCAGGGGTTCCCTAGCCGGTGCCTCCATTGCCTAGGCTGCTGCGGCGCATTTTCGCGGGGGCAAGGCGCGTCCCCACCGCCATCGCGCCGCCCTTGCCGCCGGATCTTTCGGACGCGGAAGTCGCTGCCTGCAACTACACTCGCATGCACCGCGCGGCGATGGAGCAGGAACACCGCAGGATCGACGAGTGGTAGCTCTTTGGCCCAAAAGGGCCTAGCGTGGCATCATGTCCATCGCTTCGGCACTTTCTCCCGATGAACTTAACTCTCTTACATTGATCGGGAGCGGGCCGCTTCTAGGCCCTTCGATTCCCGAGGCGCACCTGAACAAACTCGCCGAACTTCGGTATATCCGAGTGGTGAACGGCTATTTCGAAGCTACGGCGTCCGGGCAACTTCGGATAGCTAGCGGCTGCTAACCACTCGGCCATGGCTTCACCTACATGATGTTCCATAACAAGGACCATTGCTTGTAGTCGGTGAAGGCAGCACCAGGCGGTCCACGTCGAAGCGGTAATGTCCGCTTTGGGTCAAAAGCGGTCATTCAGCCCAGGTTGGCCCAATGTCCGCTTTGCGCCAAAAGCGGACATTCCAGCTAGGTGCCTTAGTATCGGCGGCTATATTGAATAGCGTGCTTGAGATCAAGCAGGCCCTTCGGTCAGAAGGCTACCCGGATGAGGGCCAGCTTCAAGGCCAAACCGTCACGAAGCAGCTTTCCAAACTCATTGCAGATGCGAAGGCCAAGGACCGGAAGTAGCTGGGTGGAGTTCTGCCACACTGAAGCCCTGTGGACGATACCAGCAGGCGCAACTCTCCACTGGATCACGCGTATCCATTTGGCAGTGGCCTGTATGGATGCCCCCCGATGGACCTCGATTACAAAACGGACGTAGAGCCGCACCTTCAACGAGCCAGTATCTTTAGGAAGCTGCGAAACAAGCGGATGCGCGATCTGAAGAGCGCCCGGTTTTGGAGGTTTGCCCTCCCATTCCTTGCGGTGTTTTGGGGCTTGGTCGCGTACGGTATCCACGCGTGCTGACAGCTGATCGCCAGCGACTCCACGAGGCCCGTACAGCCCCACCTTTTCCGGCCTGTGTTCCACTACCGGGAAGCTGAGGATGGGCGTGGGTGAGTCTCGCTGAGGCGCTGGCTAGGTGGCCACCTACGGTTGTCGAAGAGAATTGTCGCTTTATGCGCCTTCTCAATCCACTAGCGGAACGGCGGCGGACATGTGTTCCGGATTGGCTGCCAGCCCGAATGTCCGCATTGGGTCAGAACTGGCCACTCCGCCCTGGTCCGCCCAATGTCTGCTTTGCGCGAAAACCGGTCAATCCGCCGAGCCGTCAGCGAGGCCAACTCAAACCGAAATGGCCCGCCCTCGGGAGTGAAGCCAGATCGCGCCTTTCCGATTTTCATTCACCCAGAACTAGGACGCAGAGCGGAGGTTTATGAGACCCTCGGTTTCTTGAACCATTCGCGCGCATTGCCGGTGAATACAAAAACAATTGCGACAACTAAGACCGCATCTACGGCAATTGATCTAGGCCTCATCATAGTGTGCCTGTACGCGCCAAGAGCGGCCTGACGAAAAGGGCCCGTCAAATAAAGTAAAGGCAACAACGCGAGAATTTGTATCCCGACAACTATTCCGGCAAATGTCCATCGTGCCCAGTTTTGACGGCGGAAGGCGGCTAGCCAAGCCGGTACCAAATATACGAGACACGAAATTGCAGTTCCCATTATGACAACAGGATACGCGCCAGTGATGTGGCGAGATTCAAGTTCAACGAGATGCCAAATCATCGACAATATCCAATATATGATCAGGGCAACGACAATCCAGAAAAAAGCCCTTACGTGTGATGGCATCGTGGTCGCGCTTTCCTTCATCTCAAAGTTATTCCAGCCCTAGCTTTTTCCCTGCACTCGATAAGAGCTACCGTCAATTAGCGGCCAGCGCCACTTGCGTTGAATAGTCTTGGCGAATTTGTGCCAAGGCCGCGGCGGCATCCTTGCGAACCTGTCCAGTACACAACGGCTGATCAATGGTGCTATCAAATGCACGCTGAACGGAAACCGAATGACCAGATGCACTCCAGTGCGTGGAGTAACGTAAGTGGTCGTTCTTAATCTCCCGGTCGGTGGGCAAAGTAACCACATGCCGATTTTCGGGAAACGTCACTGTTATGACTTCGTCTTCATGGCCTGAATAACAAGGCGTATTGTCCGCTCCAGTCATCGTATTCTGCGTGATAAGACCCATTAGGACACCACCAGGGCGCGACAAGCCATGTCCCAGAGGGTAGGGCGAAACCGTCACCAGTCAAAAGCCTGGGGTTTGGGTCGATGGAAAAGTCTCCTGTGATGCTAAATGGGGTGTCCAGCAGTTCGGGGGAATTAAAGTGAAATCTCGGATGTATTGCAGCATAGGGTGTACGTTGGCCGCCTGTTGCCTGAATCCCAATTGCAGTCAGTCGCAGTCGAATATCGAATGGCCCGGTGCCTTCAACGCGGGTAATGCCCGAAAGCTTTCCACTTTCATCCAATGTCACATCAGTTTTATGGCTTATCGACGAGGCCTCGGGTTGAACAATCGGAATCACGTGCTGTACCGGACCCGTCGCCACTGCGTGGATAACCGGCTTTCCATATTCTTCTAACGGTAATACGCCGAATGAAGCTACCTGGACCGTAGCATCAACATACACGTGGAACTCCGGCAGCCACGCGATCAGATGATTAAGTTGCGCTAACGTCGGCGGACCGGACAAGGTGTATCCGTTGGTGGCATTGACCAAAACTGGCTCACTGGCAATGCGCTTGGCTTTCAACAATGCCGATAGGAGCATCACCTTGTCTTTGCAGTCACCATACCCATTGTTTAGGACGGTTTCTGCGTCGTGGGGGACAATTGCCCCTGTCCCAAACGCAATGGAGACATAACGAATTTTGGAAGAGACGTAATTGTAGATCCGCTTGGCCTGTTCGCGGCGATCTTTCACACCGTCGGTCAATTGATCAGCCAGGGCCTGCACCCTCGGCGTCACGGACAATTTCGAGGCGACAAGGGCGGCATACGCATGGCCCATCTCGTCATACGAGCGAAAGGTTGAAATATATAGGCGAGGCATCCGATCCCAAGTGGACAATTGAGGGTTCGTGTCGATCACCGCCTTCGGATTGCTAACAGTAAATGTATAAGTTGTGCGATTGCCTTCCTGCTTTTTCTGGACGGAAACGTCTTTAGTTTCTATATTTAGCGCCCTAGTACTCGGCACTGAGACCGTAAGGGTCGTGGCATCATTCTCCATGGTGGTGGAAAATACGCGCGCATCCAAGTATTGACCCTCGAACGCCGTCTGTTTTTGATGTTCGGTCTCATCAAAGACCAACGTGTCACCAACTTCCACACTGGGAAACACCAGAACCTTCTGCATTAAGTCATTAAAAAAAGGAGCACCCGCAGTTGCGGGCTGTGGGCGTGTAAATATTGCGGACGTATCGACTGGAAGTTTTCGACCATCAGACTTGAGCGTGTAAGCGTCATCAACGTCTACATCGACTAATTGGCTGCTGTATGAAATTGGAAATTGGCTGACCCCCAACACCCCTGCGCTGTTCAAAACTTGAAATTCAGTATGAACGGTTCGCGAAATCTTCCCGTCTTCACCCATCGTCAAAGTGCTATTCAACATTTTGATTTTTGCGGGTTGCGAAGGCGTCCCTCCATCGGATTGCGCTTTTGCGGCGATAGCTAGTGGCAGAGACATGAGAAACATGTAGGTGAGGCGGGTTAGTAGAGGCATTTGCTCCCCAGCATGAGTTTCGCCGTTGAACTCACTTATTGTGTGCACGCTATAAAACTTCGTGCGTCTGGACAACTACTGCGCCCAGCCGCATGGCCCATGAAAGAATGGATCGACAAATTGTCAGAGCCCTTCTGGGATAATTGCGGTGGGGGGAGTAACTGCTTTTACGCAGGATTTGACCCCGTTAGGATTTGTCCGCTTTGGGTCAGGAGCAGCCATTCCGTCGGGGCGAGACAAATGTCTGCTTTGCGCCAAAAGCGGTCATTTCTGTTTGGGGGCGGGTTCTAGCGCTCGGTGAGGCTATAGAGGTTGCGCCAGCCTACAAGCCAGCGATACCCGCCGTGACCTCATAGCCTGCGTTAAGGTATGTGATGTGCCCTTCCGCATCCGATGACCAAATGACTGTTGCATATTGAGTGCAGGTGAAGCCCCCCTCGCAATTCCAATACGAAAGGCCGTGTTGCGGATTCCAGTCTTGGTCTTGCGGGATGCAAGCAACCCCTGTCGTTCCAACTTTCTCTATCTGCCCCGGCTTTGTACAATGCGTTATTCCTTTGTAGCGCCGTTTAAAACCCTGCGAGATCAGGTCATGCTCAAGCGCATCCTGCATTGATCCAATCGGATATTGTCCATGTAGTCTCTTACGAAAGAGGTCGCTGGCGGAATTACAATGGTTGGGCCGGTCGCATTTGATTCCTACAAGGATCGGCGGCGTGGACCGGTATTGGTCGCATCCCATTAGGGATGATCCCAGCAGAATTGTTCCGGCCAGAATATACGCTGCCTTTTTCATCGCGTGAAACACCAAGTACTTCGCATCATTCGGTTTCCAGCCAGGACAGCGTTGCCGATCATGTCAGCATTGCGCTTCTGGCCGTCAGGACCCTTAGGCATGACGACCCTGATACCAACCCAAAAATGCGACGACACAGAAGCTAACGGATGCCGTAAAGATCATGTTCTGCCACCCGAAGATATGACCGCAAACACCCAGCACAAAGGCCGCTACCGCCGAAAGCAGGCTGATTAATATTAGGCGCTGGCCTTGGGGTTCTTTAGGCATCTGGCGGTCCCAACTCAGCTAACTCAGCATCTATTTCAGTGAGAATGGCGTGCAGCCGCTCGAGAGATTCATCCTTGAGACTGCTCGAGCCGCTTGCCCAATGGCGTACCCGTGGGACGGTAAGGAGATCAATCTCAGCGAGGACTTTCGTACGCGCGGCGACTAGTTCTGGGCGGCTCATCTGGTCTGGCTTAGCCATGGCCCACCCTAACCCCGCCCCATTTGGCCCTCAACCCTGGCTAGGGGCCAAACTGTAACAGCCCGAACAGAGCGTATCCTCCCTAAGCCATTGTCCTCCTGAATAAACAGGACTGACACAACTGGAAACCGGTGGGTTTCGCTAGACGATTTAATCGGGCTGCGAATGTCCGCTTTGGGTCAGAAGCAGCCATTGGGCCGCCCTCAAACGAATGACCGCTTTGGGGGTAAAGCGGACATTCAGCTGACCGGGAAGGAATGTCCGCTTTTGACCCAAAGCGGACATTCCGGGAAGAGCCGCTTCCGTGCTCCACTGGTGATCGTTTTGCCTCGATTGCCGCTTATCTATGATTGAATGGTCATTCCTATCCGACGCAACTTAACTTGCGAACCTGCTCTAGCTTATTCCTTTTGCATTGCTGAACGTGAGCGCGGAGCAAAGTTAGCGAGCACGAGGTCGCGCTTCGCACCGGCTGCCAAAACGGGATTTGACGGACACGCTGAGTCGGAAGGGCCCAGGTGGTCAACCTTCAGATTGCTAAATTCAAACTTCGCCCCGGCCACGGATAGGCCAATCTCCGTGATTTTTGCCGTCGTAGTGATGTGCTTTACGACATCATCCCCGAAATTTACAGTCACAAGGCCATCTGCAGTCCAGTCGAGGCCGATGCGCACCGGTTTACTAAGATCGGCGGGCGCATAGCCCGGCCCTTCGCCCACCGAGCCTTCGACCTTTTCTAACCACTCGATGGAGTTCAACTTAAAAGCATCTGTAGGCGCTGAGAATGCTGCGGCGATCCACTGCTCTGGAACATCTCCATTTTTTTCACCGTGGAGCCAGACCTTCGCGACCGGCAAATTGCTATCGGCCGGATAGGCTCGTCTGAACGTTAGAGTGACACTGGCGTGGTTTGCGCCGCAGGGCAGCTCTTTGCTCCACTCCAAGCCCTTTCCAAGCTGATCATCGAAGCTGATTTTGGCAGGAAGGATTGCAGTTTGAGCAAATGCACCAAACACGCCACTCGACGCCAACAGGCACGCTGCGACCAAAAAAATAGTTCGTTCCATCCCAAAGCCGCAATATCGCTTCAAAGGGGTAAAGCTTTGGGGGGATCCGAGTTTCAGCTATCTGCTGAAAATCTGTGCTAATCCGCAACATGGTAAATTCTGGCAACTTAAGAACGTTGGTATTAATTATGGGAACCATAATTGCATTGCGGATTTATGGCGCTTGACCATAGGAACAAACGGCGTGGAAGAAAAGGATGCCCCCCACTTGCTAGCGCCAGGCAGTGCATTACGCGTGTTTTTTATAGCGGTCTTTTTGATGCTATCAGGTTTCGCTCTGATGGAATGGGATGCGCGTGATAATCGGGCAATCGCTCAGACCACAATTCAGGTCAATGGATCACGCTGAAGCGTGTTTGAGACTCTGTGGTCGGTAAAAGGCTCTAAAGATCATCTTGCGCGCGTTCAACGAGCGGAAACATGGCTCCGAGTCAGACCACTGCCCCGAATAGAAGCGAAACAGCAATCCAGATAGCTAGATTGATCGCGGCCTCCCAGGTTCCTTCCATCGCTTCCTTAGACTTGGCGCGTATCATATCTTCGTTTGGAAAAGCGTTGGGTCGCTGTTGCAGCCGGCAGACTGCGAACTGGAAAATAACCGGCGGGCCCGATAGAACCAATTCCTACCGTTCGAAAAAGAAAAGCCCGATACCAGGGGCGGGGGAGCACCAGTATCGGGCTACTTCTCTAAAAGCCAGAGGGAGGGTAACGGCATCTGACACTCGGCTAACGGCAGCTACGGATGTTCGTTCCCGTGGCGCGGAAGGAGCGAAACTCTAATTTTTTTCTGGTTTCCACAGTTGTGACGTTTTCGGTCACGACTTTCTCCACCTTGGGTTTTTCTTCTGCCGCAACGATGACCACATCCGGTGCAGGCTTGGCTCATCTTCGGTAATGATAATTCTATCGCCCATAGCCACCATGGCGCTGGCAAGCACCGGACCAACGCCGGGTACTTCCATCAGTCGGCAGCCCAGCTCCGTGGACCGGGCGCTTTCTCTGACCCGCCGGTCGTTCTCCAGCACTTGGCCATTGACCAGCCCGAACTGGTAGACCAGCGGCGCCAGGGAGGCGCGCGCCACCTCCGGCACACGGTCATCATCCGGGTTGCCCAAGATGGCGATCAATCGCTGAAGGCCATTGCGGCCCACCGGAGCGACCAGGCCGTACTCTGCCATATGGCCCCGAATTGCGTTCGATAGCTGCACGCGCTGGCGCATCAGCATCAGCCGCACACGGTGCAGGACCAGCGTTCCTTGCTGCTCGCAGGTCTTGATCTCGACAAAGCGCATGGTAGGCCGGGTCACCGCCTCGCAGATCGCCTCGGCATCAGCGGCATCGTTCTTCTGTCGCTTCACATAGGGCTTTACATAGCTGGGCGGCATCAGTCGCACGGTATGCCCTAGCTTGCCGAGTTCTCTTCCCCAATGGTGGGCCGCCGCACAGGCCTCCATCCCGACCAGACAGGCC